>NZ_ASPX01000119.1:0-104437 GCF_000517965.1 Paenibacillus sp. FSL R7-277 | reverse complement strand
ACCGTTCATCCTCCTCCTATATCTAGTCTACATTTTTGTGGGGGAGGACTCCAACTTCTTTAGGGGGCTGTGGAGACAATTGGACTGGGTGCGCCGCGTCGGCCAAATGTAATCGAAAAACCGACCACAATTGGACTGGGTGCGCCGCGTCGGCCAAATGTAATCGAAAAACCGACTACAATTGGACAGGGTGCGCCGCGTCGGCCAAATGTAATCGAAAAACCGACTACAATTGGACAGGGTGCGCCGCGTCGGCCAAATGTAATCGAAAAACTGATCACAATTGGACTGGGTGCGTCGCGTCGGCCAAATGTAATCGAAAAACCGATCACAATTGGCCCGGACGCGCTTCGTCGGCTAAATGTGGTCGAAAAACCGACCACATTTAGCGCGGTGGAGGTGCGTGGGCTGCCGAGAACAGGCGCATGGTGGTATGAGCGGGTATGGCTGAGTCAGAGTCAGCGGATATAGCAAAAAGGCATCCGGGAGGGCGTAGGGTTACGCTCTAACGGGTGCCTTTATGTTAATTAAATGGTTGGAGAAGCGATGGGCCGGGGGCTTAGCCTTCCAGCAGCAGGGATTCCGGGTCCTCCAGCAATTCCTTGACTCTGACCAGGAAGCTGACCGCTTCTGATCCGTCCACGATCCGGTGATCGTAGGACAAAGCGATGTACATCATCGGACGGTTGACCGTACGCTCCTCATCCAGCGCGATTGGGCGCAGCTGGATCTTGTGCATGCCGAGAATGCCGACCTGCGGGGTATTGAGGATCGGTGTGGACAGCAGGGAGCCGAACACTCCGCCGTTCGTGATGGTGAAGGTGCCGCCCTGAAGCTCCGGCAGGCTGAGCGTATTGGCGCGCGCCTTGGAGGCCAGCTCGCCGATACGCCGCTCGATCTCTGGGAAGCTAAGCCGGTCGGCATCGCGGACGACGGGTACGACCAGGCCTTCCTTGGCAGCTACGGCAATGCCGATGTCGTAATATTTTTTCAGCAGGAGATCTTCCCCGTCGATCTCGGCGTTCAGCATCGGGTAAGCCTTGAGCGCGCCGATGACGGCCTTGGTGAAGAAGGACATGAAGCCGAGTCCGACCTCGTGCTTCTCCTTGAAGGCATCCTTGCGGCGCTTGCGGATGTCGAGAATGGCCGTCATGTCCACCTCGTTGAAGGTGGTCAGCATCGCGGCCGTCTGCTGCGCTTCGACCAGGCGGCTGGCAATCGTCAGCCGCCGCCGCGACATGCGCTTGCGCTCGGTGGCTTTGCCGTCCTCGGCATGCGGCGCCTTGCCCGCTGCCTGCGGCGCGGGCTTCGCCGGCTCCGGCCGCACGGCCGCCGGAGCTGCTGGCGCAGCGGCCTGCGGCCCGGCTGCGCCATGACCATCCACATCGGCCTGACCGATCCGGCCGATAGGGTCGCGGGCACTGACCTCGCCGAGGTCGATGCCCCGCTCCCGCGCCAGCTTGCGCGCCCCCGGCGAAGCCAGGGCCGCAGTGCCTGCCGCCGCACCTTCGGCGGCGGCTGGAGCCGTTACCGCAGCGGCCGGTTCAGCCGCTGCGGCACTTGCGGCAGCAGCGGGCGCGCTGCCGCTCTGGGGAGCATTATCTGCTGCAGGCTTGCCCCCGCTGGCAGCACCTGCCCCGGCGGCGCTGCCGATGATGCCGATGGCTTCGCCTACGGCAACGTTCTCGCCCGCCTGGCGCAGGATGGAGGAGATGACGCCGTCCTCCTCCGCACTGATCTCGAGATTGACCTTGTCGGTCTCAAGCTCGGCAAGCACATCTCCCTGGCCGACAGTGTCGCCTTCTTTAACCAGCCATTTGTAGATCGTTCCTTCGGAAATCGATTCGCCCAAATCGGGTACTTTTATCTCGGACACAGGCCGTACCTCCCCAAATATAGTGGTGTGCGTGATATCGGATGACCGCCTTGCTGTGCTCAGGAAGACGGTACAGTTGCTTGCACTGCAGCATTCAATTTCAGGGCTTCCCGGACAATGCGCCGCTGCTCGAAGCTGTGGACATCTGCGTAGCCGCTGGCCGGACTGGAACGGTCCGGACGGCCGATATACTGGACAGTGACCTTCTGCGGTGCGATGGCGCGCAGTCGGGATTCGGCATACGTCCACCCGCCCATATTCTTCGGTTCTTCCTGCACCCAGACGATCTCCTCCAGAGAGCTGAAGCTGCTAAGGTGAGCGCCAAGCTCGCGTTCCGGGAAAGGATAGAGCTGTTCCATGCGCAAAATGTGCAGCCAGGAGAAGTCCTGTCCGCGCGTTGCCTCCAGCTCCGTCTGCAGGTCGATGGCCACCTTGCCGCTGCATACCACGAGGCGCTTCACGGCTTCCGGCTTACTGCCGAGCAGCGGCTCGGGAAGAACCGGCTGGAAGGTGCCCGAAGCGAGATCCGCTCCGGCTGAGGTGCTGCGCGTGTTACGGATCAGGCTCTTCGGCGCCATGATCACCAGCGGCCGGGCATCCGGTTGTCCGCAGAGCGCGGCCTGACGGCGGAGCAGATGGAAATACTGCGCAGCGCTGGTCAGGTTGGCTACAGTCCAGTTCTCCTCGGCGGAGAGCTGGAGGAACCGTTCCATTCGGCCGCTGGAGTGCTCTGGTCCTTGGCCTTCATAGCCATGAGGCAGCAGGATCGTCAGATTGCTGCGCTGCGTCCACTTGGCACGGCCGGCGGAAATGAACTGGTCGATAATGACCTGAGCGGCATTGGCGAAGTCGCCATATTGAGCCTCCCAGATGACGAAGGTCTCCGGTGCGAACACGTTATAACCATATTCGAAGCCGAGGACAGAGGCCTCGGACAGCGGACTGTTGTAGACGCCGAATGAAGCGCTGGAATCACTCAGCTGATGCAGCGGAGAATAGAGTTCGCCGTTCTCGCTGTCATGCAGCACCAGATGGCGGTGGGCGAAGGTGCCGCGCTGTGAATCCTGTCCGCTGAGGCGGATCGGCGTGCCATCCTTCAGGATGGTAGCGAAGGCCAGTGTCTCTGCCAGTGCCCAGTCTACCCGCTCTCCGTCATTCAGCGCATCCTTGCGGCGCTGCAGAATCCGTTCCAGCTTCGGATAGACCTTGAAGCCCGCCGGTACGCGCAGCAGCTCGCGGTTAATTTCCTGCAGACCGGCCAGAGGGAAGGCTGTCGGACGCTGCTGGGGACTGCTGTTATCCAGCGCGACGGCGGTTTTGGACTCCGCATTCTTCTGCTTGCCTTCCTTCATCTGATCGAAGGCCTGCTGGAGGACGCTCTCCGCCTCGGCAATCATGTTCTTAAGATCATCGGCTGTGATTACCTTCTCGCGCTCCAGGCGTTCTGCATAAGCACGGTACACAGTAGGGTGGTTCCGCACTTTGCCGTACACAATCGGCTGGGTCGTCTCGGGATCATCCATTTCATTATGTCCGTGGCGGCGGTAGCCGATCAGATCAATCAGGAAGTCCTTCTTGAACATATGGCGGTAAGCGCTGGCCAGACGGACTGCGGCAATGCAGGCTTCCGGGTCATCGGCATTGACATGCACGATTGGAATCTCATACCCTTTGGCCAGGTCGCTGGCATAATGGGTGGAGCGGGAATCCTCGCTCTCGGTGGTGAAGCCGATCCGGTTATTGACGATAATATGCACGGTACCGCCATTCTGATAACCCTGCAATTTGCCGATATTAAGCGTCTCAGCGACAATACCTTCGCCAGGGAAGGCTGCATCGCCGTGCATCAGCACAGCCATAGCCTTGCTTGTGTTCAGCTTAGGCAGTCCCGGAGCGTTGCGTTCTTCCTGTGCGGCGCGTGTGAAGCCCTCGACGACAGGATTGACGAATTCAAGATGGCTCGGGTTATTGGCCAGCGTGATCCGGGTACGTACGGTCTCGCCTTCGCGGACGGCACGGTCAGCCCCGAGATGGTACTTCACATCACCGCTCCAGCCGTAGGTCACACCCATGGAGCCTTCCGAAGGGAACAGCTCTTTGTTCGGCGAATGATGGAACTCTGAGAAAATAATATCATAAGGCTTGCCCAGAATATGAGCCAGCACATTAAGTCTTCCGCGGTGGGCCATACCCATCAGGATATGCTCAGCGCCGTCATGCGCGGCAGCCCGCACAATCTCATCCAGCATCGGCACAAGGGCATCATTGCCCTCCAGGCTGAAGCGCTTTTGGCCGACGAAGGTCTTGTGCAGGAAGGTCTCGAAATGCTCCACCTGAACCAGCCGCTTCAGCAGCTCTTTGCGTTCTGTATTATTCAGCGGGGCAGGGGAGGTCATCGATTCCGCCTGGCTGTTGAGCCAGCGCAGCTCGCGTTCATCATGCACATGCCCGAATTCATAAGCAATGGTCTGTGTATAGGCCTGGCGCATTCTGTGGACGGCATCCATCGCGGTATGCACATCCGCAGGGGCATTATCCCAGATCAGCGAAGCGGGCAGGGCATTAAGATCCTCGCGGGTAAGCTCGTAGGTCTCCAGCTCCAGCCATTTGGCCATCGGGTTCGTGCTGCGTTCCAGCGGGTCAATGTCTGCGGCCATATGGCCATATATTCGAATATTGGCGATCAGCTTCGAGGCCTTGACAGCCTTCTTGAGCCACTCGGCATCTGCTGATACGGCAGGCCTTGGAGCCCTCTCGGCATCGGGTGCCAGTGGAGGGGGGCCGGATACGGTGAAGAGATCGCGGTAATGCTGTTCAACAGAAGAGGGGTCCTTGACAAATTGCTCATATCTTTCTTGGATGTAGCCCAGGTTGGGGCCGTAGTATTTGCTCCATACTGTGTCGTTATAGGGCTCTTTGACTGCCATGAATAGGTCCTCCTAACGGATAAACTCCACGCGAGGCATCCAGTGTGCCACTTGGCGGAGCTGCAAATGTTTGCGGTTTCATTCTCATCCTATTGTGCTACTTTCCGGCGGGGTAATCAATTCATACTTTCGGTCAATCCGTTCGCAATTTGGCATGATTCATTACAGTATTCATACGGAACTATCATAAATAGAAAAACTCATATAACAGTCCGTCATCCATACAAATGGGTAATTGTCTCTATACGATGTTGCGTGGTGCGGTAAGGCGGGGCGGATGGGGTTCCCTTTAGTATATTTAAACTATTAGCTAGTGTTTGAACTTGGAACTGGAAATATTTATACAAGCCGCTGGCAATTTCAGCTAAGTTTCCTCACATTTTTTAATAAAAAAATTCCAGAAAACGACACACTAATCGCACATGATCTTGTATAATGTTATTGCGGAGAACGGTTTCATCGATTCTTGCCAGATCCTTTCATGATGGAAAGGGTCCAGTAAAAGGTAAACCTGCCGAAAGACAGGGGCACAAAGTCTCGGATCTAAAGTAGAAATACTACAAAGTAGCAATACTACTATGATGGCCGGACTGCCTGGGGACGCGAAAATTCTAGGAGGAGATTTCTTGGATATGTCCAACCAGGGGAATGACGAGCTGCAGGCAGTAGATCTGGATTTAGAATGGGTGCACTTGCTGATGTCTGCCAAGCAGGCGGGGATCGCGGCGGAGGATATCCGCCGGTTTCTAAGTGAGAAGGCGCTCCAGGCGATGTAAGGGCGGTCATCATTGTTCGGATACATACAGAAAAGGCACAGCGTCCGGTACGCTGTGCCTTTTCTGTATGCCGCTTGAAAGGCTGCCTTCGCCGAAGGCGGCCTCCCTGCCGTGCGGAGTCTTCCCTGTGGCATATAATGCTCGTCTAGTTGTCCTTTTGTTCCATGCGCCATTTCTGGTAATCGAGGAATTCCTTGAATTCGCGTTTGCTTATACCGGAGGCCATGGCCTCCTGAACAAGCCGGAACCATTCCCCGTCCAGAGCCTGTTCTTCCGTCTCTGCCAGTCCGCCATACAACAGTGCATGAATGGATACCTGAAGCGCGTCAGCGATTTTTTCGATGAATTGAATGGAGGGGTTGGATTGAATGTTCCGTTCCACATTACTGAGGTATGATTTCGCCACATCAGCCTTATCGGCAAGCTCGGATAACGAATAGCCCTTCTCCAGCCGGAGTTTGTGGATGCGGCTTCCCATAGTATCTGACACGATTACAACGCCCTCCGTACTTTTTTTGGTGAAAAATAAGAAGTGATATGCTTCGCGCTATACATTCTCCTTATCTTTCTCGTTGAAACGGTACCGCCCGTTCAAAGGCCGGCAAAGCCGTTTTCTCTTGTCAGTATAACAAAAATCCGCAAAACGGACAAAAATCCTTGAACCCGGCAGCGGGGAAAAAGAAACGGCATACCCGGCCCGGATGGGGGAGGATATGCCGTCTTGATGGATTGCTGAAAGCTGCCTTCCTAATAAAAGGACGGCAAAGCCATTTTCACTTGTATAGGCTGGCCCCTGATCTACTTGGCTTCTCCCACTCCTTGAAGAGCATCGAAGGTCCAGTTCAGAGCTAAGCCGTCACCCTGGAAAATGTTCTGATCGAGCGTGTTGTCTACGAATTCGAAGGCGATCTTGAAGGTCTTGGACCCGGCGGCGGCAATCCCTCCTGGCAGTACACCTGCTGCTACGAGATCGTAGCTGGGGGTGTTTTTTAGATCCTTCAGGGAGATCTCGGACAGCACATGACCGCTTAGTGAACCGCCGGTGTACGTATTATCCAGGAGCTTGACCTTGAAGTGGTCTCCGAGATCCTGGCCCGCGTTATCGCCCTTGGCATCGGTCACGGTGTAAGTGGTGGCAAGCTTGAGGAATTTGATATCCAGTGTGCCGTCATTGGACAAGGTGAAGGTGCGGACGGTGTAGTCTCCCGGCTTCAGATTCGTCAGCGCTACCGGAGTATTGAAGGAAGAGCCGAGCTTCAGCGTACCCGCTGCGAAGGTTGCCGTGCTGGTAGCTGTGGAGCTGAAGTAAGCGAAGGTGCCCCCGCCGATTAAAGACAAGCCCAGTGCTGCCGATGCTACGCCAAGACCCAATGTTTTTTTGATACCCATTATTTATTTCCTCCTCGAATGGTTTGTTTTTGTGGAATTATTTGAGCGTGCCTTTTTCCTGGTTGGCTTCAAAATTCAGAGTCAGTGCAAGCGTGTCGCCCTGATAATAGTTCTGCGGCTGGAGGGTCTCCTTGAAGGCGAACTGGATGGTCAGGTTATCCGAGGTGCCGGCTTTGATGCCGGACTTCTCTCCGCCTAAGATCGCTCCGAGAATTCCCCGGGCCACCAGATCGGGACTCTCCTGCTCCAGATCGGCCAGCGAGATGACCAGGAGCGGCGATTCCTTCTTATCCTTGTTCACGAGGAAGGTCACAATAATATCATCCTTGAAATTATGGGAGCCGTTGTCTCCCTGGGCGTCTGTAATGGCCGATGAGGTGCGCAGTACCACTTTGGGAATATTGAGCGTCCCGTCATTTTTGAGCTTGAAGTCCCGTAAGACGGTATCGCCCGGCTTGAGATTGCTGAGATTAACAATGACGGAGGGATCAGATTGTAATGATAGGGTTCCGTTGTTAAAAGAAGCTGAGGAAGTAGAAGTGCTGCTGAAGTAAGCGAAGGTGCCTCCGCCGACCAGGGTTAAGCCTAATGCTGCCGATACAACGCCGAGACCTAATGTTTTTTTGACGTTCATTTGTTCATCCCTCTCTTATGAGTCTGCTTTGTGCATAGCCGGTGCTTCCGGCAAGCTGTATTGTGGCTCCGCGTTTCGTAAACGGGAGAGGACAATTGATCATTGTACGAGATCAGTCAGAGTATCCGGCCCGCCGCTGCTGGCTGCGGATGACGGGGCATTCTTCTTTTCCAGTGCCGCAACGGCCTTCCAGGAAGAATACAGCGCGTAGAGAAGCAGGAGCAGTCCGGGAATAATCATCAGCACTACGCTTCCGGCTTTGGAGACTGCGAAGCTCATGGCATAGCCCACATAGGGGACGGTCACGCCGGTGTACTCACCTACCACATTCGTGGAACTGACGGCTGCGGTGTCGGCTGAATCATTATTGTCGCCCTTGGTGGTGTAGCTGGCTTCCCCCAGAGCACTGTTCAGCTCGGCAGCGACCACGCGGTGGGTAATCAGGATATTATCGGGATTCAGAAAAGTGATCACATCGCCCTTCTGGAACCGGGTCATGTCCCCGCCCGGCTTAATGGCCACAATGGAACCGGTCTGGATGCCGGGCTCCATGGAGCCGGATAATACCGTCTTGATCTGGTAGCCGAAGAAGGAGGGCTCGCCGCCGGAGGCTTTGGAGATGACAACGGCTGTGATTAGCACCAGGAACACTATAAGAATCAGAGTGGAAATTATCGTATTGACTATTTTTCGGATGCGCATCTTATTCGCCGCCTTTGCTGGGTTCAGATTGTGGAGCCGGTGTAGCTGTAGGAGCAGGCTGCGCGCCGTCCATTACAGTGCCTGGAATTACGCTGCCGGGTAATGGATCTGGAGTTGCTTCCGGTAAAACAATCTCAGTCGCCGGAGTGGCAGTGGGAATAACCTCTGCTGCTGCTGAAGCTGTGGGGACTGGATTGTCCTCTACAGGCGCTGCGGGAGCAGGCTCCTCTCCCGGCTGGCTTTTGTCAGGAAGACTGGTTGCGGCCGGCTGGTTCTGTGCTTGTTCATGCTCCAGCTTCAGCGCTTCGTCAGCAGCCTTCTGCTTCTCTATGGCGAGCCGCTGGGCTTCCTCCGCTCTGGCTTTATCGGCCTTTTCAAGCGCCAGGCGTTCCTCTTCCTCTTGCTGTGCCTTCGCTTTGTCCTCAAGGGTTGTTTTGGCTTCAGCGATTTCTGTGAGCCGCTCCTGTAAGGTATGGATTGTGGAGAACAGGGTATCCTTGGACGCCGTTAATTCGGTATTCAACTGCTCATACGTGGCCAGCAGCGCGGGGGATACCTGCGAATCTGCTTGGTAGGCGCTGGTTACGAATGAGAGGATAGGCTCTTCAGCAGGGAAGCTGTAGTCATCCTGCCGGAGCAAGACGCGGTCCGGATTGCCGGTGGGCAAGGATCCGCCGATATCATGAATCGAGCCAAGATACTGCACAATTCCGCTTAACGTCTCTGCCAGCGATTCCGACAGAATCCCGCTTTGATGAAGGCTCTCTTGAATCTGGTCGAAGAACTGGGCATCACGGATTTCCAGACAGTTAGGATCGAGGTTCTCCATATATCCTCCAAGCTTGTGCAGAATGGCCGCTGCATTGCCAATTTCCTGCAGAATGTGTTGCCAGACCATCCCATTGAAGCTCAGCTGCTTCTCCAGCAGGTCGATCTCGCTGCCAGCTTGAGTGAGCTCGGACGAGAGTTCGTCCGCAGCCTGATCCAGCTCTGCAAGCGACAGCTCTCCGGCAGCGACTGAGGTGTTATACACTCCGCTGATGCTGTGGCTGCCAAGGGAAGCTTTCAGCTCTATGACGGTGTTTAGATGCCCGCTGAATTCCGACAACAACTGCTCAATCTGACCCGGGAAAACTGAACACAGCCCGATGGAGCTGATCTGTTCCTGGGAGGTGTTGAACTCTCCATAGGTGCTGCCGATCTGGCCTGAGGTGTACATCAGGAGCACAGATACGGCCATACCCGATTGCAGAATCCGCAGGCCGAGCTTCCTGGTTTTCCGTTTGCGCCGCTTGGCAGATCTGGGGTACATAGCTAAGCCCCTCTCGAGTTACTAATGAAAAATTCGTTATATTCGTTCTTAATAAAGAACGATATCGTAAGCAAATCATACACTGTGCTGCTCAGAAAAGAAAAATGTTATTTTCAGCGGAATGTTCGCAATAAAGTACGAAATGTATGAGATATCTCGATTTATCTGACGATCTCGCTGTTTTTCACAAATGTTCTTTATAAAGAACGGTAGGCGGGCGTGGCTGGTGGGAGCGGAGAAAGGTGAGGGGGAGACGAGGGGGAGGTAAAGTGCATAGGAGTTATCCGCTGATAGTGGGCGGGAGGTGGAAATGAGGGGCATAAGTGCCCCTGAATGGGGCAAAAGTGGGCGGCGAACGGGAATGAGGGGCATTAGTGCCCCTGAATGGGGCGAAAGTAGGCGGCGAACGGGAATGAGGGGCATTAGTGCCCCTGAATGGGGCGAAAGTAGGCGGCGAGCGGGAATGAGGGGCATTAGTGCCCCTGAATGGGGCGAAAGTGGGCGGCGAACGGGAATGAGGAAAGTAATTGGACTCAATGTATGCGAAAAACCGAACACAATCGGTCAGCGGGAGGCGCGTGGGCCCAATGTAGGTGAAAAACCGAACACAATCGGTCAGCGGGAGGCGTGTGGGCCCAATGTGTGCGAAAAACCGATCACAATTCGGATGCTGCACCAGTTGGCTAAACGACAGGGTTAGCGTATTTCGCCACAAAGAAGGTACTGTCCATACAAGGACAGTACCTCTCCGCTATTTTATAAAAATGTCCGGTTTCGCTGAATCTGAACCTGTTCAATCATGTAATTTCCAGTAAAATCCAAGCTTAGGGAAGCTTCTCCCCGCGCGAGGTGACGTACAGCTCATACCATTCCTTGCGTGACAGCTCCAGCTGGTCTGCGCCTGCACAGGCGGCGATCCGCTGTGGATTCACGGTGCCAATGATGGGCTGGATGGCTGCGGGATGCGTCATTAGCCAAGCCAGCACGATAGCCTCGGACGTTGTGCCCTTCTCGTTAGCAAGTCTCTGTACCATGGCTGCTGTATTCACAACATTCTCCGGCTGGCCTTCAAGCGGCCGTCCGCTGAAGAGTCCCTGGGCCAGGGGGCCCCAGGCCTGGAGCTGGATGTTCCCGGCGCGGCAATACTCCATGGTGCCCTCCGGGAATGTAATGTCCTTCCACGGGTCGCGGTTCACGCTGAGTACGGCGTCGACCCAGCTGATCCGGGACAGGCTCATATGCAGCTGGTTGACAATGAACGGCTCGTCGCAATAAGTCTGTAACAGCTGGATCTGGGCGGCGCTCATGTTGGAGACGCCGAAGTGGCGCACCTTGCCGGAGGCCTTGAGCTGATGGAGTGCTTCCGCCACCTCTTCAGGGTCCATTAACGGGTCGGGGCGGTGTAGCAGCAGAATATCAATATACTCTGTGCCCAGCCGTGCGAGAGTTCCATCGAAGCTGGACAGAATGTGCTCCCTGGAGAGGTCGAAGCTATTGGAGATATCGCCTGGCTCCATCAGCTTGATGCCGCATTTCGACTGGAGCAGGATGTCCCCGCGCAGCCCCGGCCGCTCCTTGAAGATCTGCCCGAACACCTTCTCCGCCTTGCCCCGGGTATAGATATCCGCATGGTCAAAAAAATTAATACCTATAGACAGCGCCGCATCCAGCGCCTCGTGTCCCTGCTTCACATTCTCAGCGGTGACCGGTTCACGGTCCCAGCCGCCGCCCAGCCCCATGCAGCCCAGGGCGATACGGCTGGCAGGTATGCCGCGCCGGTTAAGGGGTAACGCTCTCAGCAATGTGATCCCTCCATACGATTAAGCTTGTAAATGCTCCGATGATACTACCGGAAAAGCATACATCTTTAGAACCCGGTGTGGTATCTCTTGTCACTGGAGGAGCGGTGTTTTGTGGTCTCTTTATCCTTCTCTTCCTCTTTCTCAAGTGTCAGGTCCTCTACCGGTATCGGGTCCACATGCTGCTCGCTCTCATCTACATCGAACAGGCTGGGCTTGTCTGTAGGGTATTGCTCCGGGTGGTCACGCTCGTCTCTGATCGGCTTTTTGTCATCGTTCATAGCGGCTTCACTTCCCTTTCCAGAGTATCCGCCAGGGCGGGGCCGGCACACCGCACGAATACAAACTGTAGTACAGCCGGATGCCCAAGCCGCTCGCCAGCGGTTTGCTCCAAATATAAGAATTTATATGTTGCACACGATAACTTATCCTTCTATTTCTCGCTGAAACGGTACCGCCCTTTAAAAGGTCGGCAAAGCCGTTTCCACTTGCTAATAAACACATACGGTCTTCGCTAAACAATCACATCGGCTATCTACTTCTTTTAGTCTGCGATAATCGGTCTGCCGATATCATTCATTTTGCGGACGGCTACATCCTCATACAGGCGCTTCAGCCATTTCAGCTCGGTCTGGCTATGCTCATATCTGCCGTACATCATATGCAGCACCGAGCGGGGCACGATGGAGATATGCTCCTCGTATACTTGATAGGCATAATTCACCTGATGCTCCGCCTCCCGGATGCGTTCCTCCAGCAGCTTCGCCACCTTGCCCTGGTCGATATGACGCGCAAGGGCCAGGGCCATGTACAGCGGATGATACGGCGGATCACTTTTTTTAATCTGCTGGAGAATGAGCTGCTCCATCAATTCTTTGCCTTTATCCGTAATGCGATAGATGGTCTTATCCGGCCGGTCCGGGCTGTGAATGATCTCCACCGCCTCGATATGGCCGCCTGCAGCCAGCTTGTCAACGGCATAATATAAGGAACCGGTCTGCAGCTTGATGACTTGATCCATGGAGCGTTCCTTCATGACCAGGGTAATCTCGTAGGGATGCATATCCCGCTCCAGCAGGAGTCCCAGAATCAGCAGCTTCATCGGCATGGGCTTACCGCTGACCTTGATTTGCACCGTGCTGGCTGCCCTGCGGCAGCAGACGGTCCTTCGGCATCAGCAGGACGAAGACCACCGTAAGCACCGCCGGAACGATGGCCCACAAGAAGGTATGCGAGATCGACGAAGACAGTGAATTCGTAATCTTCTCCAGGACAGGCGGCGGAATCTGCGCTCTGGCCTCGGGCGTCAACGCGGAACGCGGGTCGCCGAAGGAAGCGGCCTGGCCGCTGTCTCCGAAGGCTGTACTAAGCTCGGAGGCGAAGCGGTTACGCTGGATGATGCCGAAGATCGTTATCCCCAGCGTCATCCCGAGCGAGCGCATGAAGGTACTGGTGGACGTTGCCGAGCCGCGCTGGCGCATGTCGAAATGCTGGATCGAAGACAGGCTGAGCACGGAGAAGGAGAAGCCGACTCCGAAGCCGGTCAGGGCCATGAAGGCATTAAGCGCCATCCGGGAGGTCTCCGGGGTCAATGTGCTGAGGGAGTAGATCCCGCCTACGAAGCAGACTGCTGACAGCAGCATGATGTTGCGGAAGCTCGTTTTGGTGGTAAGCAGGCCGCCGGACTGGCTGCCGATTACGGTACCGATCATCATCGGCATCAGAATCAGGCCGGAGTTGGTGGCCGAGCCCCCGTATACCCCCTGGACGTAGATCGGGATATATACCGTTGCTACGATGAATGCCGAACCATAGAACAGCCCCAGGATACTGCTGGTTGCGAACAGGCGCCCCCGGAACATGGCGAAGGAGATGACCGGCTCTGCCGCGAATTTTTCAATGACAATGAAGGCGATCAGAAGCACGGCGAACGCAGCGAACAGTCCGAGAATGACCGCAGAGTCCCAGGCATACTGATTACCGCCAAGCTCCAGGGCGAACATCAGGCAGATAATCCCCGCCACCAGGGTGAAGGCGCCGCCCCAGTCAATCCGCTGCTTGGAATGTGATATGGATTCCTTGTAGGAGGTCATAATAAGGAAGAACGAGACAATCCCGATGGGCAGGTTAATATAGAAAATCCAGTGCCAGCTCATATATTCGGTGATATAAGCACCAAGCAGAGGCCCAATCACACTGGAGATCCCGAAGACAGCGCCGAAGAGTCCGGTGAGCTTGCCTCTTTTCTCAGGCGGGAAGATGTCGAAGACAATCGTGAAGGCAATCGGCATCAGTGCACCGCCGCCAATCCCTTGAATCGCACGGTAAATACTGAGCTGGGTAATGCTCGCCGACGTTCCGCACAGGGCGGAGCCAATCAGGAACACGATAAGCCCGAAGATGAAAAACCGCTTGCGCCCGTACATATCGGACAATTTGCCGAAGATCGGGGTGCCGGCCATAACCATGACCATATAAGCAGAGGTGACCCAGACGATTTTATCCAGTCCTCCAAGATCGGACACAATCGTGCCCATAGCTGCGGCAACAATGGTATTATCCATGGCCGACATCAGAATGCCCAGCAGCAGTCCGACAATGACGAGCTTGAGATTACTTTCTTTGGTGTGCATGTTAAGCTCCTTTATGTTTAAAATTCAATGGAATTTTATTATATTCAAATTTGAATAGGGTGGCAATTGTTTTTTTCAGGATGACAGACGGGTTGGGATCTGCTTGGGAACTTGCATGCATGTACTTGGTATTCCTTATCGGCCGGTCCTTTATTCCAGCTGCAATAGGGCAAAATATCTGAAGGAGGGGCGGAGGGCACTTGTCCGCTAAGGTCTTGACATACCCATGGGGGGTATATTATATTGGTACATAAGGAGGCTGATTCCTGTGTCTACAAATGAGAAGGACCCTGCCGGACAAGATTGCGCCGAAGCCTGCCATTCTTCTGCTTCCGGCGACCGCAAGAGTCATCATTCCCCGGAATTCAAGAATGGGCTGACGACCCGGCTGAACCGGATTGAAGGGCAGATCCGCGGTGTGAAAGGCATGATTGAACGCGATACCTACTGTGATGATGTGCTGAATCAGCTGGCGGCGGTGCAGGCGGCCCTGAACAGTGTCGGCAAGCTGCTGCTTGAAGGCCATATGAAGAGCTGCATTATCGAACGGATCGAAGCCGGTGAGCATGAGGTGATTGACGAGCTGTTGGTTACGGTGAACAAGCTGATGAAATAAAGGTGGGGCCTGGAGAAATGGAACTGTGAAGATCATCTTTGTAGGGGATTTAATAGTTCAAGTTCTCAAAGGTCTGATTGTACTTAGTGCAATAGAATTCCTGCTAAACAATCCAAACACCTATTCTATTGTATTCCGTACAATTGAAGTCAGGGAAATAAGGTTAAAGTGCCTAAAAGTTGAAAATCTAATGTACAAAATACAATAGATTCGATTTGGAGGCTGATTTATCCGGTATCTGTTGTACAAAGTGCAATCAAGCACAGCCATCCCTTCCTCGCGTATCAAAATCTATATAGCTGGCTGTCGAATATGAACACAAATTATGTGTATATCAACAACAATTAGGAGGTTATTCAAATGTCGAATGTAACACTGAATGTTGAAGGAATGTCCTGCGGTCATTGTGTAAGTGCTGTAGAGAAGGCTGTTAGCGGCGTAGGCGCTGCGGCGAAGGTGGATCTGCCGGCGAAGACGGTGGCGGTTGAATTCGATGAGAATACGGTAAGCCTGGATAAGATCAAGGCTGCTATTGAAGATCAGGGCTACGACGTAGTGTAAGCTAAGGGTTGTAGTATAAGGGCTTGGAGCAGGGAACCCTGGGGTACAGGGCCGGGCGCCAATGCCTTTTCTTTTCAAAATAAATATACCCCTTGGGGGTATGCGGAGGTGCATGATGATGGAAAAGAGTGCTGAAGCCCCGGAACAGCAGGCTACCCTGCAGATTACCGGCATGACCTGCTCCGCCTGTGCGGCGCGGATCGAGAAGGGCTTGTCTCGCATGGAGGGGGTATCCCGGGCGAATGTCAATCTGGCGCTGGAGCAGGCTACGGTGGGCTTCGATCCGGCCGTTGCGGATGTGCCGCAGATCGAGGAGAAGATCCGCTCCCTTGGCTACGATACGCTGAAAGAGTCGGCGGATTTCGATATTACCGGGATGACCTGTGCCGCCTGCTCGGCGCGCATTGAGAAGGTGCTGGGACGGATGCCGGGGATCGCGGCCGTCAATGTGAACCTGGCGCTGGAGACTGCGCATGTGGAATATTCGCCGGGCAATGTCAGCACAGCCGAGATTATGGATAAGGTGAGCAGCATCGGCTATAAGGCCGCACTTAAGCAGGACCGGAAGGATATCGCGGAGCAGCGCAGCGAAGAGATTACACGCAAGCGGAATAAGTGGATGCTCTCCGCGTTGTTGTCCCTACCGCTGCTCTGGGCAATGGCAGGTCACTTCTCGTTCACAACCTGGATCTGGACGCCTGAGCTATTCATGAATCCCTGGTTCCAGCTTGTGCTGGCGACCCCGGTTCAGTTCGTGATCGGCTGGCAGTTCTATATCAGCGCCTATAAGGCGCTGAAGAACGGCAGTGCCAACATGGATGTGCTGGTGGTGCTGGGCACCTCTGCGGCTTATTTTTACAGCCTATACCTGACGATCGATTCCCTGAAAATGAGCGGGATGAACCATACCGTGGAGCTGTACTTCGAGACCAGCGCGGTGCTGATCACGCTGATTCTGGTGGGCAAATGGTTTGAGGCGCTGGCCAAAGGGCGTTCATCAGATGCGATCCGCAGCCTGATGGGGCTGCAGGCCAAGACTGCGCTGGTGCTGCGGGACGGTGCAGAGCTGAGTATTCCCGTCGAGGATGTAGTGATCGGCGATATTGTGCTGGTGAAGCCCGGCACGAAGGTGCCTGTAGACGGTGAAGTCGTAGAGGGGCTATCCTCCGTCGATGAATCTATGCTCACGGGCGAGAGTATGCCGGTAGAGAAAAAGCCGGGGGATTCCGTTATCGGAGCCACGCTCAACAAGAACGGAATGCTGCGGGTCAAAGCCCGCAAGGTCGGCCGCGATACGGCGCTGGCACAGATCATCAGAGTCGTGGAGGAAGCGCAGGGCTCGAAGGCGCCCATTCAGCGGGTTGCCGATGTCATCTCTGGGATCTTCGTGCCGATTGTGGTCGGTATTGCTGCCGTAACGTTTGGTGTCTGGTATATCTGGGGAGCGCCCGGTCAGTTCGCGGAGGCCTTGGAAAAAGCCATTGCGGTGCTTGTCATCGCCTGTCCATGCGCACTGGGACTGGCGACGCCAACCTCGATTATGGCCGGGTCCGGGCGGGCTGCCGAGTTCGGCATTCTGTTCAAGGGCGGGGAGCATCTGGAAGCTGCGCAGGGCGTGAAGGTAGTGGTTGTGGATAAGACCGGGACCGTGACCAACGGCAAGCCGGTGCTGACCGATATTGTAGCGACTACAGCAATAGCTGCACAAGGCCGGGTGCTTGGCGAGAACCGGCTGCTGGCCATTACAGCGGCTGCGGAGAAGCTCTCGGAGCATCCGCTGGCGGAGGCCATTGTGGCCGGAGCACAGGGCAGAGGAATCGACCTGCCGCCTGCGGGCCAGTTCGAGGCGGTACCGGGGCGCGGGGTGTCGGCGGTAGTGGACGGCCAGAAGGTAAGCGTAGGCACACGGCGGATGATGGTGGAGAACGGGCTGGATATCGGGCCGTGGACAGGGATCATGACCAAGCTGGAGCAGGAAGGCAAAACAGCGATGCTGGTAGCCGTCGATGATGCGGTAGCGGGAGTGATTGCCGTGGCTGACACCATCAAGGAGACCTCCCGTGAGGCGGTATCCCGGCTGCATGCCATGGGCATCGACGTTGTCATGATTACTGGAGACAACAAGATTACGGCCCAGGCGATTGCGGATCAGGCGGGCATCCGCACGGTTCTGGCGGAGGTGCTGCCTGAGGGCAAGGCGGAAGAGATCCGCAGGCTCCAGAGCGGCGGGGTCAAGGTGGCTATGGTCGGCGACGGCATCAACGATGCTCCGGCGCTGGCGACCGCGGATACAGGCATGGCGATCGGCACCGGCACGGATGTGGCGATGGAGGCGGCGGATATTACGCTTATGCGCGGTGATCTGATGAGCATCCCGGATGCGATCCTGATGAGCCGCAAGACTATGCGCAACATCAGGCAGAATCTGTTCTGGGCGCTGGCCTACAATACGGTCGGAATCCCGATTGCGGCACTGGGCTTCCTGGCACCCTGGCTGGCCGGAGCTGCGATGGCCTTCAGCTCGGTGTCGGTTGTACTGAACGCGCTGCGTTTACAGCGCGTCAAGCTGTAAGAATCATGCGGTCTGCCGCAGCCGGAATCATCCGGGGGGGCGGAAGGCCGCAACTCAAAGAATCGCCGGCGAGCATCTGCCGGCGATTCTTTATTTAAATATAAGAATTTATATGTTTTACTCTATAAATTATCCTTCTATTTCTCGCTGAAACGGTACCGTCCTTTAAAAGGACGGCAAAGCCGTTTCCACTTGTTATCGAAGAAGCTGAATGGATAGGCGAATGAAGTCTAAGCTGCTCTATTCGCTGGCTGCTGCGGAAGCCGCAGCGGTCTTTTTCCGGCCCAGCAGGTTCGTGCCAATGACCCCGGCGATGATCAGGAAGGATCCGATCCAGTGATAGACCGTGATCTGCTCACCCAGGAAGATTGCTCCGGCGGCAATGGATACGATGGTGGACAGATTAGTGAAGACGCTCATGAGTGAGGCCTCGATTTTGGATAAAATATAGGTTGAAGTCAGGGTTGTGACCAGCGAGGCGACGACCCCAAGATATACGGCGGACAGGACAAACGTTGCGCTTCCCAGCGGATTCAGGAAATCCCCAAGCGTCCCGCTGACTGTATGTCCGGTAAGCGAGATGATCAGGAAGGTGGCGAAGCCGACCCCCATCATCAGGTAGCTGAGCTCAGCGGGGCTGAAGTGGCTGGAGAGGGAGCGGGCCAGCACACTGTACCCGGCAAAAGCGAGACAAGTCATAAACAGCAGCACAATCCCGGTCATATTAGACAGCTGAATGCCGCTTCCCTTCATGACGAAGATGAATACCACGCCGAATACCGAGAGGAAGATGCACAGCTTTTGCAGCAGGGTGGTCTTCTCCTTCAGGACAACCCCGGCGATGATCATCGTCACCACTGGAGTGAACGAATAGAGGATGCCTCCCTCGGCTGAGGTGGCACGCTGAAGTCCGAAGACCTGCAGGGTGAAGAAGCCGAGCGGATACATCGCGGCGAGCAGCAGGGCCCGGCCAATCGGCTTGCCCCGGTAGGAAACCTTGACCCAGCCGAGGGCGACCGGAACCGACATCACGGCAAAAGAGGCAGCGAACCGGAAGGTCAGCGTGTCGAGCGGTCCGGCATGAACGAGAGCCACTTTGGTGAACAGGAAGGAAAAGCCGATAATGACCGCATTGAGTACGGCGAAGCTGTAGGCCAGCTTGAGTCCTTGTTTGTGCATGGGTACATCTCCTTGTAGGTTAGTGAAGATTGGATGCTGTAAACATTCGATCTATTACTTTAAAATTAAAGGAAAAGGCGTACACCAACAATACAAGGTTTCCTTAACTGTACCGGTACAGTTTGCAGCGATCCCTATATAATAAGGGAAGAATAATAGGATAGAATACAAGGCATAGCATGGTAATGATGGCGAACGGAGGCGGGCGATGAACAAGTATCATCAGGTGATTACAGAGCTTGAGCGGCAGATGAAGGAAGGGCAGTACCGCCCCGGGGATAAGCTACCGTCTGTGCGCAGTGCTTCAGAAATCTACGGCTGCAGCGTCAGTACCATTCTGAAGGCTTACGGGGAGCTGGAGCGGACGCATACGATCTACTCTATTCCGCAGAGCGGCTATTACATGGTGGACAAGAGTGACGATTCGGCAGCGTCGGGGAGCGAAGGGACGGTTGATTTTGCTTCGGCTTCGCCGGATCTGAACGTGTTTCCGTACCTGGACTTCCAGCATTGCCTCAATAAAGCGATTGACCAGTACAAATACCATCTGTTCACCTATGGCGATGCGCTGGGGCTGGAGACACTGCGCCGCACCCTGGTGTCGCATCTTGCAGAATATCAGGTGTTCGCCAAGGCGGAGTCGATCCTGATTACCTCCGGGATACAGCAGGCGCTGGAGATACTGGCCAGAATGCCTTTTCCCAGCGGCAGGACGGAGATTCTGGTGGAACAGCCTGGGTATGATATCTATCTGCGGTATTTGGAGGCTGAGGGGCTGCCGGTGAGCGGAATTGGGCGTTCGGCGGCGGGCATTAACCTGCAGGAGCTGGAGGAGCGGTTCGCAAGTGGCAGATTCAAATTCTTTTACACTATGCCCAGATATCACAATCCGCTTGGGACAACGTACAGCACCGAGGAACGCAAGGCCATTGCCGGACTGGCAGCAAGGTACAATGTCTATATCGCCGAGGATGATTATATGGCGGATCTGGGGATCGGACGGCGTTATGACCCGATCTATGCGTATGACCAGACTTCCCATGTCATTTATCTCAAAAGCTTCTCCAAAATCATCTTCCCGGGCCTCCGGCTCGGTGCGGTGGTGGTGCCGCAGCCGCTGCTGGAGACCTTCCGCTCCTATAAAGGCTACACCGATACCTCGCTGCTGTCGCAGGCTGCGCTTGAGGTATACATCAAGAACGGGATGTACGGGCATCACAGGCACAAGATCAAAGCTATGTACGCCAAAAAAATCCGCGCGGTATACGAAGCGCTTGGGCGGCATAATACAGACGGCTTCATCGAAGCCTCTGCGGACAGCTCCGGCATCTATATCCAGTTCAAGCTGCCGCTCACCGTCAACCTGGAGCGTCTGGTCAAGCGCCTGGCCGGGCGGAAGATCCACGTGGTGCCGGGGAACGGCTTCTATCTGCCGGGTTACCAGACCCGGGACAAATTCCTGCGCATCAGTATTTCCCGGGCGGGGCTTACGCAGATTGATGAGGGAATCCGGGCGATTGTCCAGGAGGTGAAGCGGGGGAGCGGGTGGTAGAGGCCGTAGAGGCGAAAGAGGGAGGAAGAGGCGGAAGAGGGAGGAAGAGGCTGGAAGAGGCTGGAAGAGGCTGGAAGAGGCTGGAATAGGCTGGAATAGGCTGGAAGTAAGCCCCCCCCTTGTTGTCTGAGCCGCGAAATGGGATCATAATAGGCTTATATAGGAGTGAAGAAAGGCGGAACGATAATGAAACCCACGAATGAAACCATTGAGCTGTTGAACCGTCATACCTCTGTCCGCCAGTACCAGGACAAGCCGGTCAGTGACGAACTGCTGGCAGCAGTGATTGGAGCGGGGCAGATGGCTTCGACCTCCAGCAATGTCCAGGCGTACACAGTAATTGCTGTAACGGAGCCAGCACTGAAATCCCAGTTATCTGCCTTATCCGGCAATCAGGCGTACATCGAGCAGTGCCCGGTCTTTCTGGTCTGGTGTGCGGATCTGTACCGGCTGCGGGAAGCGTCTGCTCCGCATTTGGAGGGGAAGCCGTCCTATGAGGACACGGCCGAGAATCTGATTGTAGCGACTGTCGATGTGGCGCTAGCCGCGCAGAATGCTGCCGTTGCCGCAGAATCGTTCGGCCTTGGCATTGTCTACATCGGCGGCATCCGCAATGAGATCGCCGCTGTATCTGAGCTGCTCGGCCTGCCAGAGCTGGTCTATCCGGTCTTCGGCATGTGCCTCGGGTATCCGGCCGCCGTGAACGGCATCCGCCCGCGCCTGCCGCAGGCAGCGGTGCTGCATCATAACGGCTACAATGCCGAAGCCGCAGTGGAACAGGCCCGCGTGTACGACACCATCTCCAGCGACTATATGCGCGAGCGTACCGGCGGTCAGAGCGCAGCCTCCTGGTCGGAGATGATGGCCGGCCGGCTGGCTCAGCCTGCCCGGCTGCACATGAAGGAATTCCTGCTTAGCAAGGGATTCATGCAGAGGTAGAGATTTGGTGAGCCTTCCCCGTGGTCGCGGGGGAGGCTTTTTTTGGATTGGAGGGGCGCGGGGCGAATGTATGCGAAAAACAGGCATGACAAGACAGAGGCCTTGTCACCCCCAGGAATGAAAATAAGTCGGGTGCATCAGTCGCATCCCGACTTTTATTTTCGTATTAAACCGAACATAGTGGTCTGGCGCGAAGGTACGCAGGCTCAATACGCCGCAGCCAGTAACAAATATTGAAATTTCCTGCAAGAAATGCAACAATGCTGCCCAATATAAGCGGCCTATGCAGAAATCCTGCGCCAAATGCAACAATGTCAGAGCTAACCTGCTCAAAACACCAAAATTCCTGCAAATGATGCAACATTGCACCGCAGCCAGTAACATGTCTGGAGAAATCCTGCAAAAACTGCAACAATGTTGCTCCATACAAGCGGTTGGTGAGAGTGAAAACCATCAAAATTGGCCAGAGATAGGCAGAACGTCGCCAAGATGTGCTACTGCGTGTGATCGGGGCGAATGTATATGGAAAACAACATACAATGTGCAACTTCAAGGGTTAGCGGGGCGAATGTATGTGGAAAACAACATACAATGTGCAACTGCAAGGGTGAGCGGGGTGAATGTATGCCGAAAACAACATACAATGTGCAACTGCGGGGGTGAGCGGGGCGAATGTGTGCGGAAAACCGAATGCAGTGGGTTCGAGTGGAGGTGAGGGAGCCGAAGCGAGCGGAATACTATTCCCCCATTTGATTATTTTGCACGTATTGCAAAATTGCATTAAAAGAAATATTGCGTGTTGCGCAAAAATATGGAAAGTGCTAAAATCTGGTTAGAGGTTGGATTTCGCTGGACGCCAACACCCGGGCCCGGAATCGCGCCGTAGCCTGATTCCCTCTTCCGCTTCGCGGCTGTGTCTGCTGTGGATGATCTTGAAAGGATAGATTGGAGAAGGAGGAGAATGGTATGGTACAGGTAGATGGGCAAGAGACAAAGGTGGCTGCACGGTTGACACACAAGGTATTCTTTGAGCGGGATGACATTGAGTTCACATTCCAGTGGCTGCTGTCGTTCGTGCATTGCGGCGGTGTGTCGCAGGGGGAAGTATTCAAGCTTGCAAGGAACATCGATCCCGGCTCTTTGACCAGCTGGAAGACTGAATTCGAGAAGGAAGCCGTTAAAATCGAGGCAACAGCAGAGCGCTGCCTGAAGAAAGGGCATCTGATCAGCGCCGGTGAGGCATTCATTCGTGCCCATTCGTATTACAGGGCAGCCTTCTATGGAGCTTTTCCCGGCGAACCGGATTTCGTTCGGTACCACGGCAAAAGTGTGGAATGCTTCCGCAAGGCGCTTGATGCGAAGTCTGAGCAGATCCCCCATGAGTGGGTCGAGGTGGAATACAAGGGGTATAAGTTCCCGGGCTGCTTCCTGAAGGCGGAGCACGGGAATGCACCTAAGCCAACGATTATTTTCCATAACGGCGGGGAGACGCACAAGGAAGATACCTATTTTCTCGGAGGGCAAGCGGCTATTGACCGGGGATACAACGCGCTGATCGTAGACCTTCCTTATGATGTATGTGTCAGATTCTATGAGCCTGAGGCGACAGCACGGAACTTCCCGCGCGAGGAGCTGCATAATGTCTACAGAGCCACCACGGATTTCGTGCTGGCCCGTCCGGATGTGGACCCTGAGCGGCTGGTGGTCAGCGGCATGAGCTATGGCGGGGCCAAGACGATGGTGCATGCCAGCTGTGACGACCGCTTCGCTGCGGCAGTGCCAAACTCGCCGGTGTACTCTATGGCGTCCTTCATTGAACGCGGGATGCCTTCATTCCTGCGGGGCACCGCGGAAGAAGCGGCGGAGCAGAGCAAGAAGATGCCCTATACCGGCCAGGTTCTATTCGCCGGATCGGCTTGGTCGCACGGCTTCGACAGTATTGCCGAGTGGTATCATGTAGCCAGGGAAGCTATCGAAGTGGACCCGAAGGACGTCAAATGTCCCCTGCTCTCCATGTATTCGGAAGCAGAGCATCCTGAGATGCAGCGGCAAGCGATAGACACTTACGAGAAGGCTCCGAATGAGAAGAACGCGATATTCAAGGGGACGGAAGTGGATGGTGCCGACCTGCATTGCCAACTGAACAATCTGCCGCTCAGCTATCAGGTGATGTTTGACTGGCTGGACGAGGTGCTGGATTATAACATTCAGCTTCCAGTGGCGCAGTAAACCATTCCGCAGAATGATGCCAGGGTCTGTAGTGCTGAAATTTTCAGCACCGCAGGCCTTTGAATACATATAGAATTGACTACATACAGGAATGGAGACATAGACGGACATGACGACTGAGAAACCGGGCTTGAGAGAACGCAAGAAGGAAGAGACCAGGCGGACGCTAAGTGATGTAGCCTGCAGACTTGCCATGGAGAAAGGGGCCAGTCAGGTTCGGGTGGAGGATATTGCCGCAGCTGCGAATGTCTCCATGCGGACGTTCAATAACTATTTTACGTCCAAAGAGGCTGCTATTGTCGGCAATGCCTATCAGCGTTCCGAGCGGATAGCGGCTACCCTTGCCAGCCGTCCTTCAGGTGAACCGCTTCAGGACTCCATCCGCGCCGCTGTGCTTGACGGATTCGCTGAGACTACAGACCGGCAGTGGTATGCACGCATCGTCCTCCTCCGCGATGATCCTGCATTGTTCGGCGCGACACGGAAGGTGGAGATCGAGATTGAGCGGGAGCTCGCCAAGGTGATATCGGAACGTACACACAAGGATGTGAAGCTCGACCTGTACCCGGATTTATTGGCCGCGCTGCTTATGGCAGCGATACGCACAGCGGTTTTCCATTGGGTAAGCGCCCCTCCCGGAGGGGAGACGCTGAACGGCATGCTGGAACAGGCGATTGGGCAATTGAGGTTTGAGTAATATGCACACGGAGGCGCTCCTGCTACGATAACGGAATCGTGGACAGGAGCGCTTTATTTAAATATAAGAATTTATATGTTTCACATGATAAATTATCCTTCTATTTCTCGCTGAAACGGTACCGTCCTTTAAAAGAACGGTACCGTTTCCACTTGTTGCCCGGGTGACAGTTGTCACTTTGAATCGGTGACAGTCCATACTGATGCTCCTCTCCGGTCTCCGGTACTATAGCAATATAGCCAAGAGGGCAGAAGGACACGGAGGGATACACGATGGAACATGTCATTGAAATGAATAATGTCAGCCGCAGCTTCCAGGAGAAGCAGGCGGTAAAGCAGGTGAGCTTTACGATTAGCCGCGGCTCGATCACAGCGGTGCTTGGCCCTAATGGAGCCGGCAAAACCACTACACTGGCGATGCTTCTGGGCTTGCTCGAGCCCTCGGAGGGCAGCGTGAAGGTGTTCGGTCTTAAGCCGGCAGACGTCAGGGTGAAGCAGCGGACCGGAGCCATGCTCCAGGAGGTCAGTGTCATGGACCGGCTCAAGGTCCGGGAGCTTCTGGCCCTGATCCGCAGCTATTATCTGCAGCCCATGGAGATGGAGGTGCTGCTTCAGGCGACGGGGCTGGGGGAGGCGGATCTGAACCGCTATGCGGAGAAGCTCTCCGGCGGGCAAAAGCGCAGTCTCAGCTTCGCGCTGGCGCTGGCGGGCAACCCGGATCTGCTGTTTTTTGACGAGCCGACGGTGGGGTTGGATACGACAGCGCGGCGGCTTTTCTGGGAGAGGGTGCGGGGACTGGCCGATCAGGGCAAGACGATTCTGTTCAGCACCCATTATCTGCAGGAGGCGGAGGATATCGCGGACCGGATTCTGCTGTTCAACCGGGGAGTGCTGGCGGCGGACGGAAGCCCGGATGAGATTAAGGCGAGACTGGTCAAGAAGTCGCTGTCCTTCCTGGCGTCCGGCGACCCGGCGCTGCTGCGCAGTCAATTGCTGGAGCTGCCAGCCGTGGAAGGCTGCTACGAGAAGGATGGACGGCTGCATGTGTCGACAGGGAATACGGATGAGGCGCTGCGGGCTATTTTCGTGAACGGGCTGGCCGTGCAGGATGTACGGATCGACCAGGGGAAGCTGGATGAAGCGTTCGAGCAATTGACCCTGAATCAAGCGGAGGCGGCAGTATGATGAACCCTATGATAGCCCAGTGCAAGGCAGAGCTGCTGCGGATTATCCGCAATCCCTATTATGTATTCTGGTCGCTGCTCATGCCGATTATGTTCTACTTCATCTTCACCCGGGTGGTGAATACGGGGACGGACGATACGAAGCAGTGGCAGGCGCATTATCTGATGTCGATGGCGGCCTTCAGCGTGATGGGCTCGGCGATTATGACCCTCGGCGTCCGGCTGGTGCAGGAGCAGACGCAGGGCTGGAATAGGTTTATCCGCATTACTCCGCTGCCGTCTTCGGTATATTTTTCCGGCAAAATGTTCGGTCAGAGCATCATGCATCTGTTCTCGGTTCTGTGTATTTTCGCAGCCGGGTACCTGATTAACGGGGTATCGCTGACAGCAGCGCAGTGGCTGCTTAGCGGACTGTGGCTGCTTGCGGGCTCTCTGCCTTTTCTGGCGCTGGGTACGATTATCGGGTCCATGAAGCGGGTGGATACGGCCAGCGGGGTGAGCAATGTGCTCTATATGGGGCTGGCGGTGGCCGGGGGCATGTGGATGCCTCTGGAGATTATGCCTAAGCTGATGCAGAAGATCGGACACTGGCTGCCGTCCTACAATTATGGAGATGGAGCCTGGGCGATTGTAGCGGGAGATTCCCCGTCGTGGAAGGCCGTACTGCTGCTGCTCGGTTACCTGGCTGTATTTATGTTATTATCGGTCTATATAAGGCGAAAACAGGAAGCGGTGTAATCCATGGTGGCACGTAAGCAGTTCCGGATATTTCCGAAAAGATTCGGCTTCTTCCCCTATATCTGGCTGTTCTATCTGGTGTTCCCGGTGCTGAATCTCGATGGCTACAGCGGCTATAAGCTGGTGTGGGGAGTGGCGCTGCTCCTGCTGTTCCTGGTGATTTACCGCCAGCTCTACTGGGCGGAAGAGAGAACGTATACGGCCTGGCTGGGGCTGCAGATGCTGATTATTGTCGTGCTAACCGTAGTCTATAGCCCCTACAACATGTATATGGGCTTCTTCACCAGCAACTTTATCGGCTGGTATACCGACTTGCGCCGGTTCAGACGGGCCTTGGCCATATTCACAGCTATGCTGATCGCGTTGGCTCTGCTGTCCCTGGATCAAATGTATAGCACGGGGGGATTGCTGTTCATGGTGCCCTTTGCGCTGATGATGCTGATTAGTCCCTTCGGTATCCGCTCCATGAACCGGCGGAGGATGCTGGAGAAGGAGCTGGATCAGGCCAATGAGGTGATTAGAGAGATGATCAAGCGCGAGGAACGGATGCGCATCGCCCGCGATCTGCATGACACGATGGGACACACGCTGTCACTGATTACCTTGAAGAGCCAGCTTATTGAGAAAATGGTGGTGAAGAACCCCGAGCGGGCGCAGGCGGAAGCCCGTGAGATCCAGCGGACCTCGCGGGCCGCGTTGCGCCAGGTGCGGGAGCTGGTCTCAGAGATGCGTGCAGTCTCAGTTGCCGAAGAGCTGGTTGAGGCAGCGGAGATGCTGCGCAGTGCGGAGATCGCGCTTGAAGTTGAAGGGGATGCAGCACTGCTAGGCGTATCCGCTCTGACGCAGAGTATTCTCAGCCTCTGCATCAAGGAGGGCGTGACCAACATCGTCAAGCACAGCCGTGCGGACCAGTGCCGGATCAGCATCGTAATGACACCCGGCGAGGTACAGATTACGCTGGAGGATAACGGCATAGGGGTAGATGCCTGCGGCTCGGAGAGCACGGATCGCCGGGACGGCAATGGCATGAAGGGAATGGGCGAGCGGCTGGCCCTGATTGACGGTTCACTGACGCTTGCCCAGAGACCCGGAGGGGGAACCCGGCTGACGGTGGTCACACCAAGAGTAGTTAAGGATGGAAAGGATGGGGAAACGGCATGATCAGCATCATAATTGCCGAAGATCAGCGGCTGCTGCGCGGCGCGATGGCATCGCTGCTCGATCTGGAGGAGGATATTGAGGTAGCGGGCGAAGCGGGAGACGGGGCGGAGGCGTTGGCTCTGATCGAGCGTGTCCAGCCGGATGTGTGTCTGATGGATATTGAGATGCCGCTGATGAGCGGTCTGGAGGTGGCCGAGCTGCTGAAGTCGCGGGGCTGCCGCACCAAAATCATTATCCTGACCACCTTCGCCCGTCCCGGTTATTTCGAGCGCGGGGTGAAGGCCGGGATTCAGGGGTATCTGCTGAAGGATGAGCCGGTGGATAAGCTGGCGGATGCCATCCGCCGCGTGATGGGCGGGGGCCGCGAGGTCTCCCCCGAGCTGGTGTTCGGCAGCCTGCGCGAAGAGAACCCGCTCTCGGACCGGGAGCGGGAGATTCTGAAGCTGGCTGCCGCAGGCCGCAGCGCCGGAGAGATCGCCGCGGCGCTCCACCTCTCCTATGGCACGGTCCGCAACTACATCTCGGAGATACTCAGCAAGCTTGCGGTCAAGACCCGGATCGAAGCCGTGCGGCTGGCGGAGGACAAGGGCTGGATGTAGGGCGGGGCGTGTGCGGAATGTAAGCGAAAAACCGATCACAATGGGACCGTGGGTAGCGCGAAGGCCAAATGTAAGCGAAAAACTGATCACAATGGGACCGTGGGTAGCGCGTAGGCCAAATGTAATCGAAAAACCGACCATAATGGGACTGGGTGCAGCTCGTGGTCCGAATATAATCGAAAAACCGACCATAATGGGACTGGAGGCAGCTCGTGGTCCAAATATAATCGAAAAACCGACCACATTAGGCTGGCGGGCACATAGCAAATAACCTCCCTACACGGGGAGGTTATACCGCCGGAGTGGTTACTTAGCTCTGGCTCTTCGCCTGCTCCTCGCGCATCCACTCTGAGAGCTGGCGCCGCATCCGGAGGAACTCCGGCGAATCGGCGATTTCTTCGCGGCGCGGGCGCGGGAACGGGACCTCCACGGTGTGGAGGACGGAGCCGGGACGTCCGGAGAAAACATAGATGCGGGTGGAGAGCAGCAGCGCCTCTTCAATGTTATGGGTGATGAACAGCACGGAACGGCGGTTCTCCTCCCACAGCTCCAGCAGCCAGCGCTGCATCTGCTCGCGGGTCAGCGCATCGAGCGCGCTGAACGGCTCGTCGAGCAGCATCAGCTCCTGCGGCGCGAGCATGGCCCGCAGGAAGGCGGCCCGCTGCTGCATGCCGCCGGACAGCATGTGCGGGTAGGCCCGCTCGAAGCCGCCGAGGCCGATCTTCGCCAGCCAGTGGCGCGCAGCCTCACGCGCCTCCCGCTGCGGGGCGCCTTGCAGCTCGCCGCCAAGCAGGACGTTGTCCAGCGTGCTGCGCCACGGGAACAGCGCGGGCTGCTGCGGCATATAGCTGATCTTGCCGCGCTGCCCGGTCACAGGGATGCCGTTCATGCGGACGGTTCCGGTATCCGGCAGCGTAAGGCCGCCGATAATGTGGAACAGCGTGCTTTTGCCGCAGCCGGACGGGCCGACAATGGAGACGAATTCCTGCGGCTCCACGGTCAGGGACACCTGATTCAGCACCTGTGTCTCCCGGCGGCGGTGCTTGAACGACTTGCTGATGCCGCTGACTTCGAGCGCAGGCGGCACACTCCGTGTACCCAGGCGTCCGTCTCCGTCCGCCTTCTCCAGTTCAATCCTCGTAAGCTCAGACACTTCGCGTAACCTCCTTCAGTTGATTATAAGTACTTCCGTGTTGGGATATCCTCCCGTGGCATTAAGCTTCCTTGCGCGGCTTCCAGCGCACCAGCCATCTCTCCAGGAGGGCAATGAGCGCGAATAATACGAGACTCAGCAGCACGATAATAGCGATGGCCACGAACATCCGGTCCGCACGGTAAGAGGACTTCTGCAGCAGCATATAGTAGCCGATCCCTTTGTCGGCGCCGATCCACTCGGCCACCACTGCGCCCATCACCGCATAAGTGGCGGAGATTTTGAGCCCGGAGAACAGGGAGGGCAGCGAGCCGGGAAGCTCCAGCTTGGTGAAGATCTGCCACTTGCCTGCACCGGCCATCTTCATATAATTCAGCATTACCCGGTCGCTTTGCGTCAGCCCGCCCATAGTCGCAACAGCCACAGGGAAGAAGCAGACGAGGGTGATCAGGATGATTTTGGGCAGCAGGCCGAAACCGAACCAGATAATCAGCAGCGGGGCAAGCGCAATGGAGGGCACATTCTGGCTGAGGATCAGCAGCGGATAGAGCGCTCGCTTGATCCAGGGCAGCAGATGCAGCAGCAAGGCGGTGAGCAGGCCGATGCCAGTGCCGACCGGGAAGCCGATCAGGGTCAACCGCAGCGTGGCGGCGGTGTGCTCCCAGATCCCGGAGGCGTTATTCTTCGTCTCACGCGCGATATCCGCGGGGCTGGGCAGCTGGTAAGCCGGGATGTCGAACAGCATGACCGATAGCTGCCATATCCCGACAAAAAAGAGGACCGCCACAAAGGGCGGCCACACTAGCTTCCAGGTGCTTCTCACGGCCGGTATTTCTCCGTCAGCTTCTCCATGCTGATGCCGCCCGGATTATGGGCGATCTTGATCTGTGAGATGACACTAGGACTGCCGGAAGCGATCAGCGCCTCATGCATATCACGCACAATATCCAGCAGCTCGGACAGCTCGCCTTCCATCGTGGTCTCCAGCGGATTCACCTGATGCTTCACGCCTGACTTTTGAATCACCTCTATAGCCTTGTCCACGTAAGGGATGGAATCCTCGTTGTTCGGTGTCTTCGGAATTACCTGAATGCTGAGCAGTGTATTAGCCATGATGAATCCTTCCTCTCCAAGTTAAGTATAAGATTCCCGCCATGCGGGTTCATTATGATTCCGGCAAAAATTCATTCGTAAACGTACTCTCCGCATCCAGCGGCTTATCCAGCAGCTTCAGGCCGTACATCCAGTCGGCGTAATTCTTCCAGATCTCAAGCTTCTGCTCACCCCAGCGCGGGGCGTCGTCCTTGTATTTCGGGCTAAGCCATTTCTGGCTGGCCAGCACCAGCTTGGGGTCCAGATCAGGTACAGCATCGGACAAGACCGTCGCGGCTTCTTCCGGGTTATCGATAGCGTACTGATACCCCTTGGACGTAGCCTTAAGGAAGGCCTTCACCACTTCAGGGTGCTCGGCGATCTCCTTCTCGCTGGTGGTCAGCACCGGTGTGTAGTAATCCAGCTGCGGCGCATAATCCTTAAGATAGAGCATATCCAGCGGCTCCCCGCGCAGCTCGGCTTCCACCCCGGTCCAGGCATAGAAGATCCAGGCGAAGTCAATATCCCGCTTCACGGCTGTGAAAAAGTCCGCTTCGCCGATATTCACCAGCTTCACCTTGGAGACATCCCCGCCTTCGGGGTCCATAATGGCTTTCATGGCAGCCTGCTCTGCAGGGGAGCCCCAGCCTCCGTACGTTTTGCCTTCAAAATCCTTCGGCGTCTTAATATTGCGGTCCTTCGGAGCCGCAAAGCCCGAGGTATTATGCTGAATGATTGCAGCAATCGACACCAGCGGCACATCCTGCAGGCGGGCCAGGGTCAGCGCCTCCTGGGCGCTGATGCCGAACTGGGCTTCGCCGGAAGTGACCATTGTATCCGACCCGGCAGCGCCTGGCTGTACAATCTGTACGTCAAGACCTTCCTCCGCGTAATAGCCCAGCTCCTTGGCTGCATACAGGCCGGTATGATTCGTGTTCGGCGTCCAGTCCAGGGCAATCTTGACCGGGGTCAGCGCCTTAGGTGCATCCGTGGGTGCAGCTGCGGTTGCATCAGGTGCAGCCGTACTGTTCCCGGCAGCAGGTGCACTGGCCCCCGCATTGCCGCTGTTGTTCCCGCCGCCACATCCCGCGACCGTGAGAACCAGCATGGAACTGAGCAGCAGCATTACTGTTTTTTTGACTCCCATTTCTCTTTCTCTCTCCTTCCAGCAACCCCTGGTCTTCAGAGCTTACAGAAACCCTATTCCTGTACATCCTTAGAATCAAAAAAGCGTCCCGAAGATCGGGACGCCAGTTACTTGCGTGAGGGGAATTCAGCTTCAGTACCGCTTAAGGCACTGTGCCGAATGAAGATTCCTACGCTGGCATTATCCAGATCAGGTATAAGGGTCAGTATCTTGTGGGATACAATCTCAGCCGGCCAATTCCAGCACCCCTGGTTCTATAAAGTTCACGGGTATTGCTATGTTCTTACGGTGTATTATAGACGGCAGCTTCGACATTGTCCACCCTCTGTGTCTTAATCCCTCGTATAATGCCGCTTCTTGCGGCGGCTGCGGATGCCGTTCCAGATCTCTCTCAGCGTTAAGCCGACACTGACGGTGATCCCCGAGAAGGTCAGGAACAGAGCCAGATACTCGAACACGGAGTACTCCAGCATTTTGCTCCAGTCAATCTGGCCCTTCAGATCCTCGATGACCTGATTCATCCCGTATATTCCGCTGATGACCGTAAATACGGTGAGCACCATCAGGAGCGTATCCCGCCGTTTGGCCTGGAATTTGTCCTGATACTGGAACAGGTCATTGAGGGTCATTTTCACCTCATCAAACAGGGCATCATTGCCATACACCTTACGCAGCTGAAAAAAAATCTCCCGCCCCTGCGACTGCGAAATCAGCTCCAGGAAGTAGAATTTGGCCGAGAATTTGTTGATCAGGAAGATCAGATTCTCGATCTCGTCGTTATCGTGGTTGATGCGCAGCCGGGAGTGGAGGTTGGCGAGCTTCAGCAGCACGATTTTATGAAAAATACTCAGCAGCATTCCGTAATAATATTCGCCGTACATCTGGCTGATCAGGCCTGCGGCAATCTCCGGCTTCGCCCGGCTCACGCAGCAGAAGGTCTGCTCATTGGTCATATAGTAGGTGTCCGGCCCCCAGCGGCTATAGCAATGCTCCCGGGTGTACTGCTTGATATAATCCGGATCACTTGCACTCATGTACGGGCTGCCGTCGATGGTCAGACCATCCACCTGAGAGGCACGGTAGAGCATTTCGACACTGATCTCTTCCTCGTCCTCAGGGAGATTAACGCCGTAGAAGGCCTGCACCAGCATTCGTTCATCGACGAAGAAGGGCAGGGTCTCGAAATAATTGCCATTCGTCTCCGCAGGATCGAGATACGGCTCCAGCCCGGCTGCCAGATGCCTGAACACGAAGTCCTCCACCCGGGCAAAAGACTTCTTATGACAATGGATGAAGGTATGCTCATCCTGAACGCTTACATCCTCCAGGTTGCGGAACCGGTCGGCGAATTCGAGCACCATGCTGAAGGGGAGATTCTCTTCCTCAATAGCCACTCTTACCGTCAGGAAGCCCAGCTCGAACGGGCAGAGGAACACATCGGTCGACAGCACGCGGAAGGGAACCGTCTGAAAGGGCATTTGCAGCCCGCACAGCAGATCACTCACCCGGGAAAAGCGGCGGAAGGAATCCCTGTCCTTCTCATGCGGAAACAAGACATGGGCGGCAAACGGAAGATAGCTGCGCTCCATTTTCTCATGGGATACACAGTGGTTCTCTCCGTAATAGGCATGCTCCAGTTCCTTGTTCTCAAGAAAAAAACGCGTAAATCCATCCTTCTGTAAACTCTCAATCAGCTCTTCATCGACCTCGGCCTTGATGGAGAAGGGGAAAATGAATTGCAGCAAGGCGGTATGCAGAGTGGGCTCAGAATGCAGTTCAGCCATGTGTGGGTTCCATCCTTATTCACAGAATATGGACCTTGTTGTATACAATTACCCGATTCTCCAGGCGGTTACGCTCAGCACGAATAACAGCGCGGCAAAAGCGGCCAAAAGTCCCGAGGTCTGGGCGATCTGCAGATGATCCATGGACCAGCCGGTCAGCAGCGGCAGCACCGCGCCGCCGATTCCGCCGGAGGCGATCATAATGCTCGGCGTGGATTCTTCCGCGCCGGGCAGCAGCTTGCTGGAGAAGACCAGCGCGATGGAGAAGATGCCGGACATGAACAGGCCAAGCAGCAGGATGATGGCAAAGGCGGCAAGCCGGTGACTGGCGAACGGGAAAATAATAAGCAGCAGCAAAGCGGCAAAGCAGCTGACGAGCACATAGATGCGGTAGGAAATCTTCTCGGCGATGACACCGGCGAACAGTCTACCTGCCGACATGGCAAGCCAGAAGAAGGTCACCGTGAGCGCAGCCGCGGCCTCGCTCATGCCCAGCTTCGCGATGAAGATCGCCGGCATGAAATTCACCAGGCTCATCTCAGTGCCTACATAGAGAAAGAAGAACAGAATGAACAAGCCAAGGACAACCCATTGCTTGCCCTTGTAAGGCAGGGACAATTTTCTGGTGGTACCCGCTGCCGCAGCGCGGTCAGGGCGGGCAGACCGCTCATTCAGCGTGCTGTCCAGCGGGCCGAATCTGCTCTTCGCCCAGAAGAGCAGCGAGAGGAGGGAGAAGGCGGCAACGATCAGGAAGGCCAGCCTCCACTGCCCTGCGGCAATCAGCGGACTGGCCGCCAGCGGCATGAGCAGCGCCCCGACACCGAACAGCACCTCAAGCCGGCTCATGGCAACCGCCGTTCCTTCGGTGACTGCGGCAATAATAATCGTGCCGATGACGGCTTCGATCATCCCGAAGCCGAACCCTGCGGCTACGGCAATTACGTACATCCAGCCCCAGGGCGGGAGGAAGGCGTAGGCAATCTCGGCACAGAGCAGCAGGCCGGTGGCAATCAGAATGCCGCCGCGCTTGCCGAACCGCCGGTTCAGCAGCGGCGAGACCAGTACGCCGGCCAGGAAGCCCGCGAACTGGCTGAAGATCAGCTCGCCCCCTGCACTGTAGCTGCGGTCATAATGCTGGAGCAGCACCGGAAGAATGGAGCCCAGGACGACATGGGCGAGGCCGATTACGAAATAGGAGAGACAGCCGATCCAGATTAGTTTTTTCAAGAATAAGACTCCTTATGAATCAATTTATGAACAGATGGCGGGATTCAGAATGAACGGGAAGGGTACACTATATTAGGCACAGGTTAATCATAAATCCAAACCGTGGACGTGAATATATAAACTTATATTCACATGAATTTGAAGGGAGCTGTGACGTCAATGGATAACAAAGAGCTGGAGAAAACAATCATACAGGTGCTGGACGATAACAGGTTCGGTTCCTTCGGCACGATTGAGGCCGGTAACAAGCCTAAGGTGCGTTACATGGCAATATTTCATGACGGACTGTCCATCTATCTGGCAACTAACCGCAAGACTCATAAGGTAGAAGAGCTTCAGGATAATCCGAATGCTAGTCTCTTGCTTGGCTATGAACAGGGCGGCGGCAAGGATGTACTGGAGATTGAAGCTACAGTTGCTGTGACGAAGGATGATAGCTTGCGCTCTAAGGTATGGAATGAGTCCCTGGAGAAATGGTTCAAGGGACCGGATGATCCCGATTATGTCATTCTTGAGCTGTCCCCTTCGCGGATTGAATATATGGGAAAGAACGGTGAGCACGGGGTATGGCAGCCTTAAGCGGTTGTCTCCGGTAAAAGGATGGCAATGGCCGTAACGGATAAGTTCCGCCTAAGCCTAAGTACTATATAGTCCGGCAATCCGGGCCTCTTAGGAACCTTCATGGTTCATAGGGGGCCCTTTCTTCTGCTGCTTTTCGGATTGTGCCGGAGGAATCATGATATAATGACCTCAGGTTATCGACATCATGAGGCGGAGGGGATTGCCATGAACTGTGTTGATTGTGCTGACATCGACCCGATAGAGGATCAAGGGGAGCTGAAGCTCCGCCCCTGCTCTGATCCGCTGGCTGCTGCCATCCGGAATGCCGGTTATGAAGTATTTGAGACAAGCAAGACCTGTATCATTCCATATCATCGTAAGGAAGAGCTGTTGAAGCTTATAGAAATGCTGGTGACTAAGGACATTGCGGACTCCTTATCCGTGTGCGTTAAGAGCAAAGATGCCCCTGTGGCTCCGGAACGGTGGCTGACCTTCGATCAGCTGAAGGTCCGCTTCGCTAACGAGAATCTGGTGTCCATCATTATGAGCCATGATTTCTGCAGCCACATGCAGCCGATTGTGAATTTCAGCGAGGAGATTGTCGGCTTTGAATTTCTGTTGCGCCCGCTGCCCCAGGGCAGTTATTTTCAGCCCTATGAGTTGTTTGAGATTGCCCGGCGGACAGGGTTTCACTCCTTCCTTGACCGGGCCGCCCGGATCTCGGCAATAGAGACCAGCAGTAAGCTGCTGCCTAAGGGCATTAAGCGGTTCATTAACTTCCTGCCCTCTTCTATTTATAATCCCAAGTATTGTCTTACGCATACCTTCGAGGCGATCCGGAGGCTGGACCAGAACCCGGAGGACTATGTATTTGAAGTAGTGGAGACGGAGCAGATCAGCGATATTGCCCATCTGCGCGCCATCTTCGCCGAATACCGCCAGCAGGGGATGCGGGTTGCGCTGGATGATGTCGGCGCGGGCTACTCCACGCTAGAGCTGATGTCCCTCCTTCAGCCGGATTATGTCAAGGTTGACCGTAGTCTGATCAGCTTCTGTGACCGGGATGAGGGGAAGCAGCGGATGCTTAGGGAGATTATCTCCAGGGCCGGAGAATTCGGTGCAAGCCTGCTGGCCGAAGGCATTGAACGCCGTGAGGAATTCCTGATCTGCCGTGATCTCGGTATGGACTTGGGACAAGGCTATCTGTTCGGGCTGCCGGAGGATAAGCCGCCGGGACGGTTCGGAATTACGGCCTGAACAGCAAGGATCATTCTCCCCGGATACCGGCAGACCTCAAGACTGCCGGTATCCGGGGATTTGTGATGTCACTTGGAAGGAAGAAAGGACGGTTAACAACGTGAGTGTAACCCTATTGTACGTAGAAGACGACCGGGAGATCGGCAGTGTCGTAGCTGCAGATCTGCGGGAACGGGAATATGCTGTGCGCTGGCTGGAGAGCGGAGACGGGGCGCTTGAAGCTGCAGAGGGCTGCCAGCTTGCGATTCTGGATGTGATGCTGCCGGGGCTGGACGGCTTCACCGTCGGCCAGCGGCTGAAGCGGGCTTATCCGGAGCTGCCGGTTCTGATGCTCTCGGCGCGCACCTCCATTGACGATAAGCTTCAGGGGCTGGACTTCGCGGATGATTATCTGACCAAGCCGTTTCATCCCGATGAGCTGGCGGCGAGAATCGAGGTTCTGCTGAGAAGAAGCGGCGCTGCCGCGCCCGCTCAGTTGACCCTTAAGCATCTGGTTGTCATACCGGGGAGCAGTGTGGTCACGGAAGCTGCGACCGGACGGGAGATTATGCTTACCGGTAAGCAGTTTCAGATCTTCTCTTATCTGCTGCGGCATCTGGGCCAGATTCTGACCAAGGAGCAGATCTATGAGGCGGTCTGGGGGGAGAGCTATATCGAAGGCGACAAGACGCTGATGGTACATATCCGTTATCTGCGCGAGAAGCTGGAGCTTGATCCGGCCGCGCCGGAGATTATTGAGACGGTCCGGGGGATCGGCTACCGGGTGAGAGGGTGAAGGGGGCAGGGCGTTTCCAGCTGCTGCACCGTTCGCTGCTTTTTCGTTATCTGCTGATTATTGTAGCTGCCCTGCTGTTCGTGCCGGTTGTTATTCCGCTGACGATTGCCGTATACAGCATCTTCGCGGGGGCTACTCATACAAGTCCACCCAAGGAGTATGAACAGTATTCAAGTATAGATAAGCTGGAGATTCTGTGGCATGAGGAAGCGCGCAAGCTTCTTGGTGAACCCCCGGCGGATATTACCAAGCGGCTGTCGGCCTTAGGCGAAGCCTATCCGCTGTCGAGAATATTCTGGGTCGATCCTGCGGGCACAACACAGCTGGTGACAGAGCCTTCAGGACCGCCGCTGCTCTTGACGGGAGAGGCTCCGGCTGTTCCCGCCCAGTGGAGCGCCGCTGAAGCGGTATCCTTCATGAAGGACAGTGCGGCGCTGAAGCCGCTGGCGATTGTCGCTTTTATAGGAGACCGGGCAGAGGCCGCAGAGGGCTTCATGGTCATGCAGATTCCTGAGGATATTACGGAGACCAAATACGCGGCAGGACTGGATAAATGGTATACGATTGCCATGCTGGTGTTCTTCCTGCTGTTCATCACCAGCTCCTGGTTCTTCTTCATCATGATCCGCAGAAGACTGCTGCGGCTGCAGACCGCTATGGTGTTCACCGGGCAGGAGGGCTTGCCGCAGATTGTTCCGCCGGGGAAGCCGGATGAGATCGGGCGTCTGGAGGAAGCATTCAATACCATGGTGACGGAGCTTAAGGCAGGCCGTGCCCGAGAGGCGGAAGAAGAGGCGCTGCGCAAGCGGCTGGTGGCCGATCTGTCGCATGATCTGCGGACTCCGCTGACCGTCATTCGCAGCCACCTCCATGTACTGGGCAAGGAGCCGTTGTCACCGCATGGCCAGTCCTCCCTTGAGCTGATGGATCAGCGGATTGAGAGCCTTGGCATCCTAATTGAGAACCTGCTGTCCTACAATCTGCTGAACAGCGGACGCATTGCGCTGCACCCGGAACGCCGGGATGTGCTGAGACTGGTGCGGGAGAGCGCCGCCGCCTGGTATCCGGTGTGGGAGAAGGAGGGATACCAGATCGATATTGATCTGGAGGGAGCGCCGCTGTACTGGGAGATCGATGACAGCTGGTTCCGCAGAGTGCTGGATAATCTGTTCCAGAACATTCTGCGTCATGCGCGCAGCGGATTATATGTTGGAATACTTACGGAGATCCGTGAGGGCAACCGGGTGATTATCATCTCCGATCACGGCGGCGGCCTTGCGCAGAGCACGGACTCCGCAGGAGCCGGCCTGGGCCTGTCGATTGTCGATCTGCTGCTGAAACGGATGGACCTGGAATGGAGCATGGAGAGCACGGCGAAGGGGACCGAGGTTGTGATCTGGAAGCGGGACGCCCCGAACAATTTAAACAAAATTTAAACTTGCTGCTTCCGTGCTTTTAACCTTGGGGCGTTATGCTGTTACCGAGGTGAATAGAATGAAGGATACAGTGATAGAGACAAGAAATCTGCTTAAGGAATACCGCGGCCGTGCGGCTGTGAAGAACCTGAATCTCAATATTACAAAAGGGGAAATCTACGGCTTCCTCGGACCGAACGGTGCCGGCAAGACAACAACCATCCGCATGCTGCTCGGCCTAATCAAGCCGACCTCCGGCAGCATTGAAATCTTCGGCAAGGAGCTGCGTGCGAACCGGATGCAGATTCTGCGCAAGGTAGGCTCGCTGGTGGAATCGCCGTCCTACTACGGGCATCTGAGTGCATGGGACAACCTGGAGGCGATCCGCCGCATTCTGGGTGTGCCCAAGGTGCGAATTGCCGAGGTGCTGGAGATCGTATCGCTTACCGGGGAGGAGACGCGGCCAGTCAAGGGCTTCTCGCTGGGCATGAAGCAGCGGCTGGGGATTGCGGCAGCCCTGCTGGGCAGCCCTGAGCTGCTGATTCTCGATGAGCCGACCAACGGACTGGACCCGTCAGGCATACAGGAGATCCGCTCCCTGATTAAGCGGCTGCCTGGAGAGCAGGGCATTACGGTTCTGGTATCCAGCCATCTGCTGAGCGAGATTGAGCAAATGGCCGGTACGGTCGGCATTATCCGCGAGGGGCAGATGGTCTATCAGGATACCATTGCACATCTCCAGCAGCAGGCGGCCGGCCATCTGCGTCTGGCGTTATCCGAGCCGGAGACTGCGCTGATGACGGCGGTGCGGCGCGGCTGCGGCGGCGAGCTGCAGGAGGGCCGGCTGGTCCTGCCCCGGATGAGTGATGCGAGAGTATCGCTGCTGGTCAAAGAGCTGGTCGAGGAGGGTCACGCAATCTACAGGGTGGAGGAGCACAGGCAATCTCTGGAGGAATTCTTCCTGCAGGTGGTTGGGGGAGGGGAGCTATGATGTGGCGTGCGCTGTCGGCGGACTGGCTTAAGATCCGCGGCAAAGGCATTTGGTTCCTCGCCTTCCTCGGCCCGCTGGGTCTTATCGCCATGCAGGGGCTGAATTTCGGCCTCCGTTATGACTATCTTCGCGGGCAGTACCGGGAGGACCTGTGGGGTGGCCTGCTCAGTGAGGTCGTACCCTTCGTACCGATTGCCCTGTATCTTGGAGGCACACTGATCTGCTCTCTGATTGCGAATGTCGAGCATCAGACCAGCGCCTGGAAGCAGCTTCTGGCGCTGCCTGTCTCCCGTACGGCTGTGTTCATGGCGAAGCTGCTGCTCTGCCTGCTGTTGCTTATCGTGTCCTGCCTGCTGCTGTCGGCAGGAACTGTCGTCCTCGGGCTGCTGCTCGGATTCGGCGCTCAGCCGATACCGCTTGCAGACATCCTGCGGATAGGCTTCGCCGCTTATGCTGCGGCCATGCCTGTCATTGCACTCCAGCTGTGGCTCTCTCTATCCAGCCGGAACCAGACCCTTCCGGTATCGGTGGGATTGACCTTGTCGCTGGTCAGCCCGTTCGGTGTGTACTTCACGGAATGGTTCCCGCTCTCCTGGCCGGTCTTAGCCTGGAGTGATCCGCGTCCTTGGCTGTTCAGCGGAGCTGGCCTGTTGCTTGGACTCCTGGTAATCCTGCCTGGAGCCATACATTTCGCGCGAAAGGATGTGGACTGAATATGCGGATTTTTCTGCGAATAATGTCTGCGGAGTGCATGAAGATAGCCGGATTCCGCACCTGGCTGTTAATACTGCTCAGTCCGCTGATCTCCCTGCCGATAGGCGCGCTTTCGGACATGCAAGAGGATAGGGTGATAACCTGGCAGGTTCTGCTGAGCACAATGTCAGCGGTACATGCGCTGCTGTTTCTTCCGGTACTCTCTGGACTCTTCGCCTCTTTAATCTGCCGCAATGAGCATAGTGACGGCGGCTGGAAGCAGCTCCTGGCGCTTCCGGTTACACGAACCTCCGTATATTTTGCCAAATATGCATTAATTGTAGCGCTGCTGGGTGCGGTTCAGCTGCTGTTTCTTGCAGGGGTTCTGGGAGTGGGATGGTATCGGGGTGCAGAAGGGGGAGTTCCTTGGGGGCTGCTGCTGAGCAGCCTGTTCGGGGGCTGGTTTGCCTGCCTGCCGCTGGCTGCACTGCAACTGGCGATATCTCAAGGCTGGAGCAGCTTCGGCGCCCCGCTTGCGCTGAATGTCTGCTTCACCATTCCCAATATACTGATAGCCAATTCCTCCACCTACGGTCCTTATTATCCATGGGTGCAGCCGGTGCTGGCCATGTCCCCTTTCGGCGAAGAACGGTTCGGCGCCTTCAACCTGCCGCTGGAGAGCCTGATGATTGTCGTGGCGGGTAGCCTGCTTCTGTTCCTGGGTGCTGGCTTGATAGCCTTTTGGCGTAAGGCGGTATAAGGTTAGCAGGTATCGGAATGCGGCTGGCGGGAAATGTTAAAACTAATCACATGACTACAACTAACACTGAATGTTCGAAGCGTACCCGAATGAAACTGATCATACTAGCTGATCTCGCTGATGGATAGGCTATACATCGCCGCATGTTTAAGTGAATTCCCTCCCGTATTTTCTTCTCAATGGACATTGGACGCCATTTTTTCTATAATTAATCGTAGAAGATACTATTAAGCGCCGGTGAAACCGGATGAGCATATGGAGGAGGGCGGGAGCATGGAACCAGCGGCACTTGAAGAATGCGACAACACCTGTAATGGTTCCGAACTGGAACCGGAATCGATGGCCTTGATTCTGCCGGACCGTGAGATCACAGATAAGATGGCAGAAATGTTCAAGGCACTGGGTGATCCGACAAGAGTTCGGCTGATCTACGCATTATCCCAGCAGGAGCTGTGTGTGCATGACTTGTCCTCTATACTGGATATGGGACAATCGGCAGTCTCCCATCAGCTCCGCTATCTGCGCAATCTGCGGATTGTGAAGCGCCGCAAGGAAGGTAAGACCGTATATTATTCGCTGAATGATGCACATGTGGAGCAGATTTTCCTGCAGACCCATGAGCATATCCGGCATGAATAGATTGTCCTGACAGCAAAAGGGCTGTCCCAACGCCAGGTAATGGCTTGGGGCAGCCCTTTTATAAATTATGATGTGTGATAAACCGAATACATGTTCCAGCGCGAGGGTATGTGTTCGAAATATATGTGGAAAACAGCATACAATCGGTCGTTGTAAGGGCAAGTGGTTCGAATATATGTGGAAAACAGCATACAATTGGTCGTTGTGAGGACAAGTGGTTCGAATATATGTGGAAAACAGCATACAATCGGTCGTTGTGAGGGCAAGTGGCCGAATGTATGTGGAAAACAGCATACATTCGGCAGGCATACAGAATCGTTAGATTTTCCTCGGACTCCCTCATTCTCCCTTACCCGCTTACCACCTCTTCCTCAGACCGGAAGGTGACCGTGCTTCACAGCAGAATTCTCAATTTGCAGTGTGGAGTGCTGGATGCCGAAATTCTCTTCCACTAATTTAAGTGCCTGCTGCAGCACCTGCTCCGTATTCACCCCGTCTTTGATCAGCAGATGACCGCTGAGAGCATCCAGGCCGGAGGTGATGGTCCAGATATGCAGGTCATGCACATCCTGAACCCCTTCAATTTGAAGTAGCGCCTTTTCGACCTCTTCGGCATTCACGCTAAGCGGAGTTCCTTCCATAAGGATATGGAAGGCCTGCTTGATGACGCCCCAGGCGCTGCGCAGGATGAGCAGGGCGACCAGCACACTGATGATAGGGTCTGCCACATACCAGGAGAACAGGTTCATAATCAGTCCAGCCGCCAGCGCGCCGACGGAGCCGAGAGCATCGCTGATTACATGCAGGTAAGCGCTGCGGATATTGATATTGTCTTTAGCCCCGCTTTTGCGCATCAGTGACCAGGCGCTGACGAGATTGGCCAGCAGTCCGACACTGGCAATCAGCATCATCGTTCCGCTGGCTACCACCGGAGGGGCGGAGAAGCGCTGGAAAGCTTCATACATAATGAATCCGGAGATTACAAACAGGGTCACCCCGTTGAACAAAGCCGCCATAATCTCAAACCGGTGGAAGCCGTAGGAGTTCTTGGAGGATGCCGGTTTCACCGCGATAATCATGGCCACAAGGCTAAGGGCAAGGGAGGCGGTATCGCTGAGCATATGCCCCGAGTCGGACAAGAGAGCCAGGCTCCCGGTGAACAGGCCACCGAAGAATTCAAGGAACATAATACCGCCGGTGATAATTAAGGCGATCAGCAGGCCTTTCTTATTATCCGGTGCGTGGGAATGTGAATGTGCATGTGAATGGGAATGCGAATGCCCGCCAGCGTGCGAATGAGTGTGTGTTCCAGCATGTGAGTGAGTGTGTGAATCGGTTTTAAAATTGTTCATTAGATAGGACCTCTTTTCAGTTAACATATGAATGATTGCTCATATGTTAATATTATGGCCAGCTCAGACAAATTACAAGCTTTTTTATGTAGATGAAGAATAGTTTGTCCAAAATAACTCCATCGGCATCCAGATTCTTCACAGTACATAATTAGCCACAATCTGTGTGCTGAATGCATTGACACTGCATGATTTAGGGGAATATAATAGGTGTAAGTTAACATATGAACAAATACTCATATATAGGGACGATCAAGGGAGATGAGTCATTTGAGTACGGTAGAAGACAATGTGAAGCGCAAGTGGGTCCTGGATGGGCTGGACTGCGCGAACTGCGCTATGAAAATCGAGAATAAGGTCAAGAAGATTGAAGGCGTGTCCTCCTGCTCCGTCAACTTCGCGACGAAGACCATGACACTGGAGACAACAGCTGCTGCTGCAGATGAGATCGCGAAGCAGGCTGAGCATACGGTAACCAAGCTGGAGCCGCATGTGAAGCCGCGGGCGGTTCAAGCTTCGCGGGCTGCTAAGAAGCCTTTGTCTGCCGAAGGTGTAGCTCAGGTGCGCGGCGCAGCGGTTCAAGGACAGGGCCATGTTCATACCCACAGTGAAGCGCACGGTCATGAGCATGCCCACGGAGAGGGGCATTCCCATGAAGACGGGCATCAGCATTCACATGCCGCTGAGCACAGCCACAGTGATGCCGATTCACATGGCCACGGACACAGCCATGAGCATGGGGAGGGCGATACGCGCCGCATCCTGATGCGGCTGGGCGGCGGTGCCATTCTGGCTGCGGCCGGGATGTTCCTGCCGGTCAGCGGGATCACCGAGCTGCTGATCTTCCTGGCAGCTTATCTGATTGTCGGCGGAGAAGTCGTCCTCGCCGCTGCCCGGAATATTATAAGGGGCCAGGTGTTCGATGAGAACTTCCTGATGGCCCTTGCGACCATCGGCGCCTTCGCCATCGGCGAATATCCCGAAGGCGTTGCGGTTATGCTCTTCTATCAGGTAGGTGAGCTATTCCAGGGAATGGCAGTGAACCGTTCACGCCGTTCGATCACAGCGCTGATGGATATCCGGCCGGAGTTCGCCTATCTGAAGGAAGGCAGTAATCTGCGGAAGGTGTCCCCCGAAGAGGTTAGAGTAGGAGACAGCATCGTAGTTAAGCCCGGTGAGAAGGTTCCGCTGGACGGGATTATTCTGGAGGGCAGCGCGATGATGGATACCTCGGCACTGACCGGAGAATCCGTTCCCCGTTCTACTCAGCCGGGCAGCCAGGTACTCAGCGGATTTATTAACCGCAATGGTGTGATTACCATTGAAGTGACCAAGGACTTCGGTGAATCGGCAGTCTCGCAGATTCTGGAGCTGGTCCAGAATGCTACGAATAACAAAGCAAAGACAGAGAATTTCATTACCAAATTTGCCCGTGCCTATACGCCGGTCGTAGTCATAACAGCGCTGCTGCTGGCCGTGGTTCCGCCGCTGATTCTGAGCGGAGCCACCTTCTCCGACTGGATCTACCGTGCACTGGTCTTCCTCGTTATCTCTTGCCCTTGTGCGCTTGTCGTGTCGATTCCCCTCGGGTTCTTCGGCGGGATCGGTGCCGCATCGAAGAACGGGATTCTGGTGAAGGGCAGCAACTATCTGGAAGCCTTGAATGATGTGAAGATCGTTGTGTTCGATAAGACAGGAACCTTGACCAAAGGCCAGTTCACGGTAACCGGCAATGTTCCGGCGGAAGGCTTCACAGAGCAGGAGCTGCTGCGGGTAGCGGCTTATGCGGAGAGCCACTCCGGCCATCCGATTGCGGAATCCATCCGTGCAGCCTATGGCGAAGCTATTCCGGGTGAAGCCATTACCGGCTATAACGAAATTTCCGGCCACGGCATCTCAGTTACCGTGGAGGGGAAGGCAGTGCTGGCCGGGAATGCGCGGCTGATGGAGCGTGAAGGGATTGCCAGCGTAACTCCGCAGGAGTACGGGACGATCGTTCATATTGCTGTAGATAAGCGCTACGCAGGCTATCTCGTCATTGCAGATGAAGTGAAGGATGATTCTCTTAAGGCGATTCAGGCTCTGAATGCATTGGGAATCCGCAAGACGGTTATGCTGACGGGTGACGCCGCTCCGGTAGCCGAGTCTGTCGGCAGACAGCTGGGCATTCAGGAGATTCATGCTGAGCTGCTGCCGGGAGATAAGGTCGCAGCGATTGAACAGCTGGAGCGGGAAAAGGGACCGAAGGAGAAGATCATTTTTGTCGGGGACGGGATTAATGATACTCCGGTGCTGGCCAGAGCGGATGTCGGGATTGCCATGGGCGGACTGGGCTCGGATGCAGCCATTGAGGCTGCGGATATTGTAATCATGACGGATGAGCCTTCCAAAATCGCTTCCGCCATCGGGATCGCCAAACGGACGCGGACCATTGTCTGGCAGAACATTGCTTTTGCGCTGGGAGTCAAAGCGGTCTTCCTGCTGCTGGGAGCGTTCGGAATTGCCACTATGTGGGAGGCCGTATTCTCAGATGTCGGAGTTACTGTACTCGCTGTACTGAACAGCATGCGCGCCTTACAGCCTCCGAAATCGGTATAATCGTGTAAGATGAATCGATAATGAAATAATTATGAAAAGTATAAGCCTTAATGATCCTAATTTTTGGGTCTTAAGGCTTATTTTTATTGTATGTATTATGCTTTTTGTCTATTTATGCCGATATATCAATATATATATTTACAGCATATGGAAGACCAGAATGGGTTTCTAGGGGGATTTTGCGGTGAATGAGGGAAGTGTACGGTCAAAATTGAAAATGAATGCAAAGAACGGAAAATCATTATCGCTGCAAAGCAAGTATTCGCTTGTTATTTTGGCAATTGCTATTGTACCTCTGCTCGGCGTCACGATTTTTTTCATGCAGTACTTTGGGGGTGTCACCAGAGACGATAGCGAGGAGCTCGCCCAGAATATTCTGGAGATGAACACTACACGCATCGTAGAGTGGCTGAATACGCGGACATCTGCGGTCCAGGAGCTGATTGCGCAGCATCCTGAATTCGATACCTCAAGACCGGATACTATTTTTCCTGTGGTCAAGGTACTCGAAGAGAGCGATACTCAGTCCGAAGGCTACAGCGTCATTAACAAGCAGGGCATTCTGGCTAATTCCCTTAAGCTTACGGCGGATGTAGGCCAATCGGCATATTTCCTGCAGGCCAAGGAGAGTCTTGCTCCGGCGGTAGCGGAGATGTCTTATCTGGAACAGCTCAGTAAATATATTATCCCGGTATTCGTTCCGGTCGTGGACAAGGACAAGCAGTTTGGCGGCGGTATCGCCTTCTCGGTGACACCAGACATTCTGATGGAGATGGGCAAAAACATCCACGTGGGCGATACCGGCTACGGATATGTGATCTCTGGCAAGGGTGATTATTACGCCTACTCCGAGACCGAGCGGATCGGCAAGAATATCGCGGATTACGCGAAGACCACAGAGATGAAGCAGGCCGTAGAGCATATTCTCGGCAAGGAAGCAGGCTCGGAAGTTTATAAGGGAGAGGACGGCAAGCAGGTGATTACCTATTTCCGTACCGTCCCGGGCACAGACTGGAAGCTGCTGATTACGGTTCCCAAAAGTGAGATTACCGCCAAAGTCACCTCAGCCCAGCGGATATCCACATTGTTCATTGCAATCATCATTCTGGCGGTCGTTGCCTTGGCCTTGTATCTGACCCGTCTGATTGTGAAGCCGATTGTGGCGATCTCCGGGGTGATGAAGAAAGTAGCGGACGGCTATCTCAGCGAACGGGTGACCGTGCGCTCGGGTGATGAGATCGGCCAGATGAGCCAGAGCATTAATGATATGATCGGATCATTGTCCGGCATTGTCGGCAAAATCGATGCTACCGTGGAGCAGGTTGCTGTCTCGGCAGAACGCGTGCTGAAATACGCCAGTCAGACCTCGAATACATCGGCAGAGATTGAGACGGTCGTCCAGGAGGTCGCGCATGGAATGGGCGAGCAGTTCAAAGGCTCGGAGCAGGCGGCCAGAGCTACGGAGGAGATGGCGATCGGGCTGCAGCGGATTGCGGAATCCTCGGTTAATGTGTCCGACCAGGCGGAGACAGTCAGCGCCGAGGTCGAGAACGGCTATGTGGAGATTCAATCCACACTTAAGCAGATGAATGTCATCAGCGGCGCTGCGGAGGAGACCTCGGCCCTGATCAGCAATCTGAGCGGGCAATCCGAACAAATTGGCCAGATTGTTGACGTAATCTCCGAAATCTCCAATCAGACGGGGCTGTTATCGCTCAATGCGTCGATTGAAGCGGCCAGAGCAGGCGAGCACGGGCGCGGGTTCGGCGTGGTGGCGAATGAAGTGAAGAAGCTGGCGGAGCGCACGAACAGCGCCATTGTGAACATTGTGGAGCTGATCCGTCAGATTCAGGAATCCACCAGAGCGGCCGAGGTCTCTATGGAGAAGAGCATTGCTGAGATCGGAGACGGGATGGGTAAAATGCAGAATGTAGGCACCTCCTTCGACCATATCCGCTCGTCCATCCGTGAGGTATCGGTTCAGATCCAGGACGTCTCTGCCGTCAACGAGCAGATGTCCGCCGGGACAGAAGAGATTACGGCCTCCATTTCCGACATGCTGATTATTGCCAGAGATTCTGCCGAGAGCGCCGAGATGGTGGCGGAGGCTTCCACCGAGCAGCGGAATCTGATGGGCCAGGTTGTCACCTCAGCCGAATCCCTCAACCAGCTGATGAGCGAATTGCGCAGCGAGATCGAGAAGTTTCAATAATATCAGGTAAAATCATCGCAAACACCCCTCTGCCCCACAGGTTACTGTGTGAAGCAGAGGGGTGTTTGCGGTATAGGCTGTGCTGTTAAGCTTAGTGCTGCTCCTCCAGCGTGAGGCTATCAATTCCCGCGCGGATGATATTGCAGGAGTCGGTGAATTTAGCCATCTCTGTATCGCTGAGGTTCAGCTCCAGCAATTCCTGAATACCGCTGCTGCCGATAATGGCCGGAACTCCGGCGCATACGCCGCTTTGTCCGTATTCCCCGTCCAGGATGGCGGAGACGGCGATGATTTTGTGCTCGTCATTCAGAATGGAGCGGGTGATATAAGCGAGGGCACTGCCGATCCCGAAGTGAGTCGAACCCTTGCGCGTAAAAATCTCCCAGCCGGCATCCTTCGTCTTGCGGGCGATATCCATAAGGTCCAGGCTGCTGAAGCGCTCGCGGTGCTGCTCCATAATCTGCAGAATCGGCTTGCCGCCGATTGTCACATGGGACCAGGCTACGAACTGCGACTCCCCGTGTTCGCCAAGGGCGTAGCCGTTGACGCTGCGCGGATCAATCGTGAACACCTCCGACAGCAGTGTCTTCAGCCGGGAGGAGTCGATGGAGGTGCCTGTGCCGATCACCCGGTGCCGCGGCAGGCCGGAGATCTGCCAGACCATATAAGTTACAATATCTACAGGGTTCGCAGCGACGACGAAGATCCCATCGAAGCCGCCCGCCATAATCTCGGTGATGATCTCCCGGGTAATTACAGCAGCGGCATCCAGTACATCCAGCCGGGTCTGCCCCGGCTTGGGATTGGCGCCTGCCGTCAGAATGACGACATCCATCCCCGCACAGTCACTGGCGGTGCCGGCATAGACCTTGGTGCGTGTTCCGGTGAAGTCCATGCAGTGCGAGAGATCAAGCGCTTGTGCCATGGCGCGGTCGTAGGTACGGTCGATCATCATGATCTCATCGCATATGGCTTGATTCACCATGGAATAGGCAACGCTTGAGCCGACCATGCCGGAGCCGACGATTGCCACTTTTCTCGATTTACTTTTCAATTGCCCAGTCCCCACTCTCTACAAGTATGGTACTATTCTAACTGATCTCATCGCAAGTTACCTGACATCGCACCGAAAATGCCCGCCGCACCCGTCCGTTATTTGGCCATAATTCACATGGAAGGTTAGAGTATCAGGGTTCTTATGAATTATAATATGCAGCTGATGGGTATTTGGGAAGACAGAAGGAAAGGGTGTTCCCGGCAGTCCTCCCTAAGGCTGCCGGGGACACCCCCTTGTACATAATTATATAATCCATCCCGGCCTCACCCTAGACCCGGGGCTGCGGAATCTGCGGCTCGGCAGGCAGCATTCCGGTATAGTGCTTATACATGAACAGTCTCCAGTGGAGGATCATGCCGAAGGCCAGAATGAAGAATAATCCGCCGGACTGCGGAACAGAGACATACCGGTTGATGAACTCATGGAGCAGGGTGCGGACCAGCAGCAGTCCAAGCAGAATGAAGGCGAAGCTCTTGGAGCGCTGGGCATAGATCAGCCCTTCACGTTCTTCGAACCGCGTACTGCGGATTAGCGGGTAGGCAAAAATAAACCAGCCGACCAGGAAAGCCGCTACCGCCCACCACCAGGGGAAGCGCACTTCCGGTACGACGAACATGGCGAAGCCGGTGGACATGCCAAGCGGCGGAATCCATATTTTGCGGATGGTTACCGGGCGGGCGCTGGCCTTCATGCGGATAAAAATCACCATCAGCGCCATGAATACTGCTCCCAGCGTGGAGCCCACATGCAGAAGTGAGGGGTTGATGTTACCCATAATTCACGTTCCTCCTCTGTGATTTCGGTCACTATTTACTTCATTATAGCAGATAATGAACGGATTTCATTAATGATGCGCAGCCTGCCTCATACGGGTGATCTGCCTGAAGCACACAGCAAACCCGCCAGAGTCTAACCCCGGCGGGTCTGCTTGCTAAGTATAGTTCAGCAGCTTCAGGAAAGAATGCTGCCATAGAGCTTAAGAGCGGCTACGTCCGCCAACCGAACGCAGAATCAGGCTTACGATAAAGATCAGAACCACAGCACCGATCAGTGAAGGGAAGACATAGTAGTCGCTGATCTTAGGTCCCCAGCTTCCCAGCAGCATGCCGCCGAGCCATGAACCGAGAATACCAGCGATAATGTTGCCGATAATTCCGCCCGGAATGTCTCTACCCATAATCAACCCGGCCAGCCAACCAATTACGCCACCAACAATCAACATCCATAGTAAACTCATTAACTTTCAGCTCCTTTTGTGTTTGTTGTCTTCGATGGTTACTATTAACCTCATGCACAGCGTTTAAACCAAGTGTTAAATTTTGCCGGCACACATTTATTTAGTATTCCAGTCTGTCCAAATTTATGCTGTTTAACCCTGATAACGTAGTGGGTACATAAAGATGTTATAGTGAATTTATGGTTCACCCGCTGAGTGAGTATAGGGGTGTACAGGGTATATAAGCTTATATACTATACAATAAAGGAGCCGCTGCCATGCACCAGCCTAATGAAGTATTATTCTATATTGGAACGTACAACAGTGAGGAGAGAGAGGCCATCCTGCTCGGTGCGCTGGATAAGGAGAGCGGAGAAATGAGGGTTATGGGCGGTACCCGGGGGATCCAGAACCCTTCCTATCTGGCGGTTAATGCGGCGCAGACGGTATTATATGCTGTGAGTGAGCAGGATGAGGGTGAGGTTCATGCCTACGCCATTGATCCCGGCAGCAAAGCGCTGCATCCGCTGGGCAGCAGAGCGACCGGGGGCGGCGCGCCCTGCTATGTCTCGGTGGCTCCGAAGGGAGATTACATAGCCGTGTCTAACTATACGGGAGGGAATGTCAATGTGTTCCCGCTGAATGAGGACGGGTCATTACAGGAGATGTCCTCCCAGGTGAAGCATGAGGGCTCGGGAATCCGCAGCGACCGTCAGGAGGCCCCCCATCCCCATTCCGTGATTCCGGACAAGACGGGTGATCATGTGCTGGTCTGTGATCTCGGTCTCGACCAGATCGTGTTCTATCGTGTGGAGGACGGGAAGCTGGTCACTCACCGGGAGGTAGAGCTTCCTCCAGGCTCAGGACCGCGCCATCTGGCGGTTCATCCTTCGCGGCAATGGATCTATCTGGTTAATGAACTGAACAATACGGTTACCGTGTTCGCCAATGATGAGCCTCAGGGCAATCTGAAGCTCCTGCAGAGTATCAGCAGTCTCCCGGAGCATTATACCGCCGGAAGTGATGATACGGCTGCAGATATCCATGTATCACCATGCGGACGCTACCTCTACGTATCCAACCGTGGGCATGACAGCATCGCACTGTTCCATATTGATAAGGCTACGGGTCTGCTGGAAACGGAGGACTGGGTGACTTCCGGGGGACGGACACCGCGTAATTTCGCTCTGATCGGCGGCATGCTGCTCGCTGCTAACCAGAACAGCGGCAATATTGCCTCCTTCCGCATAGACAGTGAGACCGGACGGCTGATCCCTACCGGCAATGAGCTGGAAGTGCCGGCACCTGTCTGCCTTGTAGCCCTGGACTAACCTGGACAAGCATCTCTGTGCAGGAACAGCAAAGCCCCCTGTCCGCAGTATGGCGGACAGGGGGCAATTTTGGCTTTTTATAAATAGAATGATGTCCGGTTAATTCACTCCTGTCAGCGGGTCCTCCCGCTCATAGAAGCCGATGTCATCCAGCATAATCTTGTCTTCTGTCCCTTGCAGATAAAAGGTGATGTCTGTCAGACTATCCGGATCAAGCTCGGGCTCTTCCTCAAGGAACAGCTCGAAGGGCAGCTTGTACGTCTGGTAGACGGCTTCCGAGAGGTTGCCGAATTTGCCGTCACTGATCCGCTCCTCCAGCCATGGACTAAGCGTAAACTCAGTCTGTGGCAGCGGCAGAATATCCATCACTTCGTCCAGGGGAATTCTTGCAGAGGTGTCTTTACTGTCGGTCAGCTCCACCTCTACCTCCGGGGAGAGCTCTGCCTCCGGCAGCGGCTTGGAATCTCCATCCTCGTTAGGACCGGAATTATGGTTCGCCAGAGAGAAGGTCAGTCCCTCTACGGCAGGGGATTCCGCAAGCGTCTGAGTCAGCGTGTCGCTAAGCCTAATGCTGTAAGCAGCCTCAAGATCCGTATGCTCCTGATCCGGGCTGCTGCTGCGCTCCAGCAGAATACCGTAAGAGGGCTTGTTGTTCCGTTCGCGGTCCTTTGCGGCCTCTTCGCTCCAGTGAAGCCCCGTAGTAGTAGAGACAGTCCCGCCTTGGACGGCGTCTCGGTTGCGGTCTTCATCATAGTCCGCCACCGTGATATAGGCCCCGCTCTGGAAGCGGTTATAGTAGGCGGTATCCGGCAGCCACCGGGCACCGCTGCGGTAATCGCGGAACAATTGCCGGTACTCGCTCCTCCCGTGCAGCGTGGTCTCCAGGAAGGCAGAGACATAGACCTTGGCGATTCTCCGCTGCTCCTCCCCGTCCATGATCCGGGAGCGCTTCAGGAACAGGCCGGTAGGCAGCGTCTGGTCATATAGCCCCCAGTCCGTATTGAACTGGCTGTGATTAGCGTCGGCAATATAGAGCGAACTTTTGAAGCCAGGGGTATTGCCGGTGTAGGAAGAGCGCATATATTGACGATCCCCGTAGAAATCATGTACATCGCCGTCACGGGCGCCCTGGAGTGTCAGATAGCTCACATCGGTTAGACGGGCCTGCTTGCTGTCGATCATTTTATCCGTAGGAGCCAGGGCAATAACCGAAGTAATATGGAACTGCTGAATAGCGTCCAGAACCGGATCACTGCCGAACCAGCGTGCCGCATCCGCAGCCATGGCTACGGCCTGCCCGCCGCGGCTGTGGCCAAGCAGTGCAACAGAGTCATAATCAACCTTCTGGTAAAAGGGGGTGCCGGGCTGCTCCGCGAAGCTGCCGATCTGCTGCAGATGCTTCAGAATCATCCAGGTCCGCGCCTTGAAGTCGTTGTCCGGAATACCCGACCAGGCCGAATAATTCAGGAAATTCTCATCCAGGGTGACCGCGATGAAGCCCCGGCTGGCCAGTAATTCACCAAGATAGGCATAGCCGTCCTCGGAGAAGTCCTCCATCATATGGTTGCCATGGACCATGAGCACCAGCGGATAAGGCCCGTCCCCATCCGGCATCCACACTCTGGCATTCAGCGGGAGGGAAGCGGGATCGAACCCCCAGAACAGGGTCCGCAGCACGGGCCAGGAAGAGATATATTCGGTAGCATCCACGGAAGCAGAGGCTAGCAGGACATCCTTGCCATACGCCTTGCGCTGCAGATCCTTGCCGCTGCCATAGGTGAAGGTGTGGAACTCATAGTCGCCCGGCTGGGCGGGATCGTCCGCCGTTACGGGAAGCACCTGTCCGTCCGCCGCCAGACTCTGAAGCGAGGGTACAGGTACCGGGCTGCTTCCCGTCCCATAGCCATAGGCCAGTGCGAAGGGGGAGAGCAAGAGTGCCGCTGCCAGCAGACCACCGGTGAACATTCTCCGGGTCCGCAGCAGACCGGCCGCAAGTCCCCCTATCCCGCAGGCCAAGGCTGCGATACAGGCGACAACGGCTGCAGCTCCAAGCTCCAGATCGGAAAAATACAGGATCAGCAATACAGTCCCATAGGTGCTGAGCAAAGAGCCTGCGAACAGATGCGGACAGCGGAGTCCGGTTAGGGAGAGCAGCACAGCCAGCAGATTGCCGGCCAGCGCCATAACTAGCGTCCCCGCGCCGGCTGCCAGCATAATATCCGCTGCGCTTCCGAGTCCGGTAGGAATACCCATAATAACTATAGAAAAAGCCAGAATGCATAGCGTCCACGGGCCGCTGAGCGCAGTCCTCCATAAAGTAGTATCATACCTGTACGTCTCCAGGATACGTCTGCCCAGTTCTCTGAATACACGCCTGTGCAGCCGTGGTCCCTGCGGCGCGGGACCATACTCCAAATCCATTCCCATGATTATTTCCCCCGGTGTAAGCGGCAATAATAGAAACTGCGATGCCGTTTCTATTTATATGAATTCGCTCTATTTTCGCTCAATAAGATGTAGCAATGATATTACTTTGGGGCAACAATAACAAGTGGGTCTTACAGGAACGGGCGCCACTTCCTGCCCCGGGTCCAGCGATCGCCGTCTTTCATTCAAAGTGAAAAAAAGGTTTGACAGCGCGGGAAGCGTTCAGTATTATATCTGTATAACCTACTAAATGGGTAGGAATAATCAAATAAGTTCTTACCGTACAGACGGAGGAACGCCTGCTTCAGGCTCGCAGATACGTGTCTATAAGACCGGTTTGACTTGCCGCAAGCGGGCTTTCCTGCGTCTATTGCTTGTTACAAGACTATTATGGGGGAGTGGTTGGGATGACAAAAGGGATCAAGAAGGGGCTTCTCGCCGGGGTTGCATTGATATTGACGGCAGGGCTTACGGCTTGCGGGAACAGTAATGCAGGGAATAGTGCGGGTGCAGGAACAGCGGCCCCGGCAGCAACAGAAGCGGCTGCGAATGCATCTTCAGCACCGGAAGCCACCCAAACACAGGCCAAAGATCCGGTGGAGCTGCTGAATGTATCCTACGATCCGACGCGTGAGCTGTATGAGAACTATAACAAGGCCTTCGCCGCCTACTGGGAGAAGGAGACCGGCCAGAAGGTAACCGTTAAGCAATCGCATGGCGGATCGGGCAAGCAGAGCCGGGCTGTACTGGATGGCCTGGAGGCGGATGTCGTTACGCTGGCGCTCGGGTATGACATTGATGCGCTTCAGGAGGCCGGCTTGATTGGCGCGGACTGGCAGAGTAAATATGAGCATAACAGCTCCCCATATACCTCCACCATCGTCTTCCTGGTCCGCAAAGGCAACCCGAAGGGCATCAAGGATTGGCCGGATCTGCTGAAGGACGGCGTAGAGGTCATCACCCCTAACCCCAAGACCTCCGGCGGTGCCCGCTGGAACTACCTGGCTGCCTGGGGCTATGCGCTGGACCACAATAATAATGATGAAGCCAAGGCTCAGGAATTCGTGCAAAAGCTGTTCAAGAATGTACCGGTCCTGGATACCGGAGCACGCGGCTCAACCACTACCTTCGTGGAACGCGGCATCGGTGATGTGTTGATCGCCTGGGAGAATGAGGCTTATCTGTCCATCAAGGAGCTGGGTCCGGACAAATTCGAGATTGTGAATCCGTCAGAGAGTATTCTGGCTGAGCCGCCGGTTGCTGTGGTGGATAAGGTCGTCGATAAAAGAGGAACGCGCGAGGTAGCAGATGCCTATCTGAAATATCTCTACACCGAGGAAGGCCAGAAGATTGCTGCCGAGAACTATTACCGTCCGACACTGGATAGCGTAAAGGCCGAGTTCAAGGATCAATTCCCGGAGATCAAGCTGTTCACCCTGGCGGATAAATTCGGAACCTGGAAGGAGACGCAGGCGAAGCATTTCAATGACGGTGGGATTTTCGACAAAATCTACGTACCGGGCAGCTGACAGCGGAGTTCGTGAACGATGATGCAGAAGCGGCAAGACCATACTGACAGGCGGAATTCCGCCAGAGGCTGATCGGCCATATGCCGAAGGCAGGAAAGGATGAATGGGCAGATGAATGTCACGACCAAAGCTGCTGCAAGGACGGTATCAAGGCGCAGGCTGCTGCCGGGGTTCGGGATTACGATGGGATTCAGCGTGCTGTATCTGAGTCTTGTGGTCCTGCTGCCGCTGTCCGCGCTGCTCTTTAATTCAACGGGGCTGAGCTGGGCGAAATTCTGGGATGTGGCTACGGATGCCCGCGTCCTGGCCTCCTACCGTGTCAGTCTGAGTACGGCGGGCGCTGCGGCCCTGATCAATGTTGGTCTGGGACTGCTGCTGGCCTGGGTGCTGGTGCGGTATGAATTCCCCGGCAAAAGAATCTTCGATGCCCTGATCGACCTGCCGTTCGCGCTCCCTACAGCTGTGGCGGGCGTATCGCTGACCGCCCTCTATTCCCAGAACGGCTGGATCGGCTCCCTGCTGACGCCGCTGGGCTTCAAGGTTGCCTTCACGCCGCTGGGCATCACGCTGGCGCTGATGTTCATCGGCATTCCCTTTGTCGTCCGTACGGTGCAGCCGGTGCTGGAGGATCTGGACAGGGACATGGAGGAAGCCGCTGCTACGCTGGGGGCAGGCCGCGGGCGTACCTTCCTGCGGATTGTCCTGCCCGAGCTGCTCCCGCCGCTGCTTACGGGCTTCGCCCTGGCGTTCGCCCGGGGTATCGGCGAGTACGGCTCTGTCGTGTTCATCTCCGGCAATATGCCGATGCGCACAGAGATCGCCCCGCTGCTGATCATGTCCAAGCTGGAGCAGTTCGATTACGCCGGAGCCACCGCCGTGGCCCTGATTCTGCTGCTGCTCTCCTTCCTGATGCTGCTGGTCATCAACAGCCTTCAGCACTGGGCGCGGAGGAGCTCGCGATAAGAGAGAACGGGTATGCTTCATAAAACTTAAGCGTGTGCTTCCCAAGCGAGTTTTATTGCGGTGTCTAACAATGAAGCAAATGCTTCATAAAACTTAAGCGTATGCTTCCGAAGCGAGTTTTGTTAGGAGCGGATTCAGGATGCATATACTAACAAAACTTTTAGGAGGAATAAATATGGCCGGTACGGTTCCCCTGCATGTCCCCGGGCCGCGTACAGGCGCGTCATCGCCTTCAAGGGCGGAGTCACAAACGGTGAAATGGGTGCTCATCTCCCTGGCGGGACTGGTCCTGCTCTGGCTGATTGCGCTGCCGTTGATTATTGTGCTGGTGGAGTCGCTGAAGCGGGGGCTGGATGTCTACTGGGCCGCATTGACCGACCCGGATGCCGCCTCGGCGCTGAAGCTGACGCTGCTGGTCGCCGCCATTACGGTTCCGCTGAATACGGTCTTTGGGGTAACGGCGGCGTGGGCGGTAACCAAGTTCCGTTTTCGCGGCAAGGGCTTTCTGGTGACGCTGATCGATCTGCCTTTTGCCGTATCACCGGTGATTGGCGGGCTTATCTTCATTCTGGTGTTCGGCTCGCATGGCTGGTTCGGCCCCTGGTTAAGCGACCACGATATCAAAATCGTCTTCGCTCTGCCGGGCATCGTGCTGGCTACGCTGTTTATCACGTTCCCGTTCGTCGCCCGTGAGCTGATTCCCCTGATGGAGGAGCAGGGCACACAGGAGGAGGAGGCTGCCATTACGCTCGGTGCGCACGGGTGGCAGATCTTCTGGCGCGTAACGCTGCCGAATATCAAGTGGGGCCTGCTCTATGGCATTATTCTCTGTAATGCACGGGCCATGGGTGAGTTCGGGGCCGTCTCGGTGGTGTCCGGGCATATTCGCGGGGAGACGAATACGTTGCCGCTGCATGTCGAAATTTTGTACAACGAATATCAGTTCTCGGCATCCTTCGCGGTGGCTTCTCTGCTGCTCCTGCTGGCACTGGTGACGATGGTTGTAAAAAGCCTGCTTGTACGCAAAAATGCTCATTGACAGCTATTGGGTGCCGTGCTAAGTTAATTCATAGTATACAAGTTGGTAATAACGGAATTTAGGCAGAGTTATTCCCTAACCGGGAAAGGGAGGCTTGCGAATGGCTAAACCACTGAAGGTGGATGAGGTATGGCTTGCGCGGATAACGGAACTGCTCGACGATATGGAATTCGGCTCCTTGCACATCGTAGTGCATGAAGGCCAAATCGTACAGATGGAGCGCACGGAGCGCAAACGTTTCGAGAACAGCACAGCAAATTCACGTGGTAGTGGAGAGACCGGAAGCCGGCGGACCGATACCCGTGCAGGGGGACGAGGATAATACAGAAAGACCTTCGATTGGGCAACCAATGGAAGGTCTTTCTTGTAGTATAGGAAATTATGATTTTCTTCTGTTGTGAATAAGTGGCGCGCAGGCGTGTGGCTCAAATGTATGGGGAAAACAGCATACATTGTGCTCACATGCAGACGCGTGGCCCGAATGTATGCGGAAAACAGCATACAGTTGCTGGCACGCAGGCATGTGGCCCGAATGTATGCAGAAAACAGTATACATGTCGGTTTCCCTGCACGTTTCTCCCGGCACAGCTGCTGGAACTAATCGCTGGACTTCCTGCACAGCTCCTCCCACTCCTCAAAAGACAGCTTGCTTGTGATCGTCTTCAACCCCTGAGGGACTTCGATATGACACATCAGCTCCAGAGAGTTGCCGTCCGGATCATTGAAGTAAACCGAGGCATTGCCTTGATGGGGGCGGATAAAAGGCTCAACCGTGCTTCTGCTGCCGAAAGGAACCGGGTCAATCTGTAGGGAACGCAGCCAGGCGAGCGATTGCTTCAGATCCTCATAAGTGACTTCGAAGGCAATATGCCTCAGGGAAGGGTGATAAGGGGTCTGAACCTCCGGCCCTTCCCATAATCCGATCCAGCTCCGCCCCTCTGTAATCCAGAAGAACGCGGTGTCCTCATCGCGCCAGGCGAATTTCAGTCCCAGCCTTTTATAGAATTCAATAGATGCTTCCAGATTAGAAACGGGTAAATGGGCTTCGTATAATCCTTTAATCATAGTTGGTAGTCTACTCCTTGTTCACAGATTAATGTGTTGACTATCAGTATCGTGGATTGCGCCGTGATCCGCTCAGCCCTTCTACGAGCAGAATAATAGCGGTAATGGCATGCATCACCCAGCCGACAAAAGGAATCAGGGCAACCACCGAGGTGACCACGCCCACTGCATTCCCGATAATCGGACCGCGCTCTCTCAGCAGAATGATTATGGCTACAGCATGCAGGAGAAAAGCGATTCCTAGCGGCGCCCAGGCATTTGCCACCACAAAGCTTCCCCCGATAATCGGCAGCGCCAGAAAAGCCTCATAAGCGAAAGTTCCCCATTTAAACAGTTTCCCTGTAGGAGACATAATTACTTCACCAACCTTCCAAAATAGTAGTGTTGCTTGTCTATCCACAGTTTACCCAAGGACACGGGGTAAGAATAACCTGCCCGCCCGCAGAGAGCAAGTGCTGTGTTTTGAGTTATTGTACGCCGGAGGAGGCGGGGCGTTTCAATTTTGAACAAATACATATATATTGGTATCAGTATAGCAGGCGGGTTATGCTTGCAGATTGCAGTAAATAGGAGGAGTAGCATGACAAATTCAGCACAGCTGGAGATCCGGCAGGAGCTGCCCCCGGTAGAGGATTATCTCGCACTGCGGCAGGAAGCCGGGCTTAGCCCGATGAGCATAGAGGGGGCGGCAGTCGGACTGCCTAATTCTGCTTTTGCAGTTACTGTGTATGCAGGCGAGCAACTGGTGGGAATGGGCAGGGTTATTGGGGACGGGGGATGTTTTTTTCAAGTGACGGATATAGCAGTGAAGCCTTCCTTCCAGGGACGGGGTCTCGGAAAAATCATCATGGGGGAAATCCGCGCATTCCTGGACAGTGTGCCGGAGAAGGCATATATCAGTCTCATTGCTGACGGGGAAGCGGCCAAGCTGTATGCCAAATACGGATTCGAGCCGGTAATGCCTGCTTCACAGGGAATGTTCCTGCGGCGATAAATCGTGTGAATTCGTGTAATGCTAAAGGATAGCAGATTAGGAAAGTGAGGCAGCGGGAGAATGGATATTGTAGTGTTTGGAGCATCGGGCAGGGTTGGAAGTGCCATCGTACAGGAAGCGTTAAAAAGAAAACATGAGGTCACGGCTGCGGTACGCAGACCTGAAGCCTTCAGCCTTCAGCATGAGCGGCTGCAGGTGACGGCTGCTGATCTGCTGGACCCGGCCTCGGTAACGGCAGCCGTGCGCGGACATGAGGAGGTAATCAGTGCTTTCGGTCCGGCGGCAGGGCATGAGAATGATCTGCTGCGGGTGGCGGATTCACTGCTGGAGGGGCTGCGGGCGGCTGGGCTTGAGCGTCTGATCATTGTCGGCGGAGCAGGCAGCCTCAAGACGGAATCGGGAGAATGGCTGATGGACACCGCCGGATTCCCGGAGGACTACCGCGCGCTGGCTTCGGCTCATGCTAATGCCTATGAGATCTATAGAGGGTCGGAGCTGGACTATACGTATCTTAGTCCGCCTGCCGCTCTGGTAGACGGGCGCCGTACCGGCCAATTCCGTATCGGCCTTGACCGGCTGATTGTAGACGAAGACGGCCGGAGCAGCATCAGTATCCAGGATTTTGCCGTGGCGGTTATCGATGAGCTGGAGGAAGGCAATTTCAGCAGAGCCAGGTTTACTGTAGGGTATTGATGGGGGGATACGCGGAGGCGGAAGGTGAAAAGGCAGAGGTAGAGTCGGCGGCAGGTTTAATCGCACTTTGTACAACTTAAACGCCTGATTTTCCACCGATTATCCGTTTAGTTGCAGTCTGTACATTTAAAAATGCCGCTGTGCCGGGATTCTCCCCAATTGGGCAGATTTAGTTGTACAAACTACAGTTAGAAGAGGCCAGCCTTGCTTTTGAGTGTTTTTAGGTGTATGGAATGCAACTATGGATCCAAGTATGCTTATCTGATCCTCAAGACTAAGCAGTTGGAATCATTACCTATCTAACATAGAAGTCCTCTTCGTAGCGGGAGGGCTTTTTGCTGTTCTGGGGGCTTGTTGCTCGTTGGCTGCCATGAGCTACCTGGGTTATTTGCTTGCTGAAACGGGACTTAGTACAATCGAAGCAACTATGAAGGAGGTCTGGACCAATGGATGTGGTGACAGCGGAGGAGATGCGGGCATTCGACCGCGACACGATCGAGCGGCTGGGCATCCCGGCCATCGCCCTGATGGAAAATGCGGGACGGGCCATTGCCGAGGAGGTCATCGCCCTATGCCGCCGCCGGGCAAGTGAAGCTGGTGTGCCTGGTGGCAGGGTGTGGGGGGCTGGAGCGGGAGCGGCTGGAGGTGGAGCGAAGCGGGATGGAGCGGGAACGACAGGTGGCGGAATGATGCGGAACGGAGCGGAAGCAGCTGGTGACGTAGCGGGCGCCTTAAGCGGGCGCGGGGCGCCTGGCTTCGGCGCTGACGCTGCGGGCTTCTCCGTCAGCGGAGATGCAGCGCTGACGCTTGCCGGTGCCGGAGGAGAGCATTGGCTCGTCCTCGCCGGCAAGGGCAACAACGGCGGCGATGGCCTCGCCGCCGCCAGGCACCTGCGTGAGGCCGGCATCGCCGTCACGCTGGTGTACGCGGCCGCGCCGGAGTCGCTGGCCGGCGAAGCCGCGCTGCAGCGTGATGCCGCTGCAGCTATGGGCATTCCTGCCGTAGTCTACGGCAAGGACGCCCTGGACCTTGCCTCATGCAGCGGCATCGTAGATGCGCTGCTCGGCACAGGCAGCGCGGGAGCCCCGCGCGGTGCCTATGCGGAGCTGATTGCCGCTGCGAACGCCAGCGGCAGAGCCATTGTGTCCGCGGACATCCCCAGCGGGCTGGATGCGGACACGGGGGAGACGCATGAGCCCTGCATTCATGCGTCAGTGACCGTCTGCCTCGCGTTCCTGAAGCGGGGGCTGCTGCAATATCCCGGCGCGCAGGCCGCCGGGCGGGTCGTGGTCCGCTCCATCGGCATACCCGCTGCCCTTGCCCGGGAGGGCGGCGTCCAGGTCAGCCTCCTGACGCCGGAAGTACTGACGGCGCGCCTGAAGGTTGACCTGGCGCGCCGCCGTTCGCCCGAGGGCCACAAGGGCACCTACGGGCATGTCCTGCTTGCAGCAGGAAGCCTGCGCATGAGCGGCGCAGGCCTGTTGTCTGCCCGCGCTGCACTGCGCGCAGGCTGCGGGCTGGTAACCTGGGCGCTGCCGGAGAAGCTGCTGCCCAATGTGATCGGTTCTGTACCGGAGCTGATGCTGGCCCCGGTCACCGGAGGTGACGGGGAGTGGAATGCGGGTACGGCCGCTGAAGTGCTGCGGCTGAGTACCAGCCGCGATTGTACAGCCATCGGCCCCGGCCTGGGCCGGTTCGAAGGAGACACGGAGTGGCTCCGCAGACTATGGGAGGAGACGGAGGGTCCTATGGTTATTGATGCGGATGCGCTGAATATACTGGCGGATACCGATTACCGGAGCTGGAGCCGCCGCCATCCGGTTATTCTGACCCCTCATCCGGGGGAGATGGCCCGTCTGGCGGGGATATCTACAGCGGAGGTGCAGCGGGACCGGATCGGATTGGCATTGTCTTACGCAGTTCAGCATGGGGTAATCCTTGTGCTAAAAGGAGCCCATACCGTAATAGCAACGCCCGAAGGGCAGGCCTATATCAATATCACCGGGCATCCCGGTATGGGTACCGGCGGTGCGGGCGATGTGCTGACAGGCATCATCTCCGGTCTGCAGGCCCAGGGCCTGGAGGCGGATCAGGCCGCCGCGTTCGGAGTCTATCTACACGGGCTGGCTGGAGAACGTGCTGCCCGGAAGCGGGACCATCCTGCTGCCCTGATCGCCGGGGATATTATCGAGGCGCTGTAAATGTAAGCACCGGGTTTGATGTCTCCAACCAACAGCGCCAGCCCTCCATTTCATTAACAAGTTCAAGCTCTTGCTCGCTCTGGCGCACGGGCTGCTTGGAGTTCAAAGTCTATGTTAGTCTGCTGTCTGCTTTAGCGGATAACAGGTGGATTTTGTCCACCTGCTGATGAGCGGATGAGCTCTGGCGGGACGTTAGTTGGATAAACGGCACTTAATTTAGCACATTTCACCCCAGGCGACAAAACTAACTTTATTAGTTGGAGCTTTTCCACTTGCCTGCCTGTAAACGGCAGAAACGGATGAAATAAGACACATTTCTCCAATTGTTTGCTTCGGGCATCCTATTGAGCGCGATGCACCGGACGATAAGAGTTAACGCAATGTGCCAGCGCGAGGTCATCGGGCCCAATGTAATCGAAAAACCGACCACATTGGGCGTGACGGAGACGTGTGGTCCAAATATAGTCGAAAAACCGACCACATTGGGCGTGACGGAGGCGTGTGGTCCCAATGTATGCGGAAAACCGAACATAATGTGCCGTGAGAAGGGTTTGCGGTTTCCGGATACTGATCCCATCCAGCCCGGTATCCAGCCTTACCCGCCATCCCGGCCCTCCCCAATGCTCCGCCCTGCCTGAACCCGCCAGGTCAGAACAAGACCAGACAGATCAGCGGAATGAACAGAGCGAAGAAGGGAAGCAGGATCGGGAAGCGTTCGCCCGCGATCTGGGCGATGCGGAATAGCAGCAGGATTGCGAGGCCGGTAAGGCCGGAGACAAGGGAGTCGCCGCCCTGCTCCGCAGCGAGCCACAGGCCGGCGCCATAGCCGGCAATGGCGTACAGGGCCAGCGCCGGGCTGAGCGAGGTGGAGCGGAACATGCGCAGGAGCGCATCGGCCAGGATGGCAGCCGGCAGGCCGTAAGCGTAGATGGCATAAGGCACCGATACCGGCCAGCCGGACGGAATTCCGTTCTCATAGCCATGGATCAGCATGAACAGGGAGATCAGGATGAAGGTCAATCCGGCGGCCGACAGCTTGGTCAGAGCGTACATGCCCGCATTCAGGCGGACAGAAGGCAGGTTGAAATCCTTGTGTTGATTCATCGCTATACATCCTCTCGGGTTGGGAATGAACAAGGCCGGCGTGACCGGCTGAAGCCTGGACATGGATCAGCTGGTAACGGTCCTGGTGCTGAGGGGGAAAAGCAACAGGCTGCACATGGGAGACCGTTTTGTCATCATAAGAAGGATACATGGGGTTCATCGGCGGTTACTCCTCCTTGCCTGCTCAGCTCTTCCGTATATGGGTATGCATGCGCCCAGAAAAGCGTGCGGCGTGAAGTGGAGTCATAAACATAGAAATGGGGAGAATGCATGATATATAGAGCAATGACAGGGGACGATTACGAAGCGGCTTACCGGTTGTGGGAGAATACGGACGGAATGGGTCTCAGTGAAGCCGACTCGCGTGAAAATATCATCCGTTATCTGGAGCGGAATCCGGGCATCAGCCAGGTGTGCGTGAAGGAGGACGGCACCCTAATGGGCACCGCGATGTGCGGGCATGACGGACGCAGAGGCCATATGTATCATGTGGCTGTCGCCAGCGGCAGCCGGGGAAGCGGTGCAGGCCGTGAGCTGGTGAGGCGTTGCCTTGCGGGACTGCGCGAAGCGGGCATAACGAAGTGCCATCTCATGGTGATCGAAGATAATGCCATGGGCCGAAGCTTCTGGACCCGTATCGGCTGGCAGGAGCGGGACGGCTTGGTGCTTTTCTCGAAATAGAATGTATAGACTTCACGCTATACATTCTCCTTCTATTTCTCGCTGAAACGGTACCGTCCTTTATAAGGACGGCAAAGCCGTTTCCACTCGCAGAGCAGCGAATAATAGGTCACAATTCATGTAATAGTGTAGCTTTGGTGCGGACGCAGTATAATATATAGGTGCTGTACAATGAACGGATGGACATCATTACACATTCGCTGTACATGGCCGAATTCAGATAGCGGGAGACCAAAACTATGAGATTTAAAGATGTATTCTCAATTATAGGCCCGGCCATGGTCGGGCCTTCCAGTTCTCATACAGCGGGAGCCGCGCGGATCGGGCGGGCCGCAAGGCAGGTGCTTGGTGAGCTGCCGCGAGAGGCCGAGGTTACGTTCTTCGGTTCTTTTGCCGCGACTTATCAGGGACACGGGACAGACCGGGCGATCGCCGGAGGTCTGCTTGACTTCGCCACGGACGACCACCGGCTGCCGTATTCCATTGGGCTTGCGGCCGAAGCCGGGATGAGCATCTCCTTCGGTCAGGGAACGGGGCTGTTTCCCCATCCCAATACGGTCCGTCTGCGCCTTACAGGCAGGGAGAGCGGGACGGAGATGACCCTTACCGGCACATCCATCGGCGGCGGCAATATTGAGATTGTAGATATTGACGGCTTCAGCGTGAAGCTGACCGGCATGTACCCTACGGTGCTGATTCAGCATATGGATTATCTGGGGGTGCTGGCCAGTGTTACGGAGGTCATGCGGGAGGGCCAGTTCAATATCGGACATATGTCACTCGACCGGAAGAACCGCAGCGGTGCGGCCTTGACGGTGCTGGAGCTGGATGAGCCAGCCACGGCGGAGCTGCTGGAGAAGCTGCGGGCGCTTCCGGCAGTGAAGAGCGTCAAGGTAGTCGATTTGAACGGCATTACACAAGAACAGACACAGAAGGGGAAGGACATCACAACATGAATTTTCAAACACTCAGCCAGCTGGCTGTACTATGCGGGGAGCGGGAGCTTGGGATCGGCGCTCTGATGCTTGAGGAGCAGAGCGCCGAATCCGGCCGTTCCCAGGAGCAGGAATTCGCCACCATGCGCGAGTATTATGGGGTCATGAAGGAAGCGGTGCAGCGCGGCATGACCGAAGACACCACCTCACGCAGCGGCCTGACAGGGCTGGATGCCCAGCGGGTGGCCGCCTATAATGCAGCGGATGAGCCTTGTCTCGGGGGACCGGCAGGCCAGGCGATGGCGTATGCCCTTGCCGTCTCTGAAGTGAACGCTTCTATGGGCCGGATTATTGCCACACCGACTGCCGGCTCCTGCGGAATTATCCCCGGTGTGTTCTTGAGCTGTCAGGAGCGCTTCGGCTGGGACGATGATTATATGGTCTCCGGTTTGTTCGCGGCTGGAGCGATAGGGTATGTTATTGCTAATAATTCTTTTGTATCGGGTGCGGAAGGCGGCTGTCAGGCCGAGGTGGGCTCAGCGATCGGTATGGCGGCCGGAGCCTTGACCGAGATGCGCGGCGGGACTCCGGCACAGGCTGTACATGCAGTAGGGCTTGCGCTCAAAAATACACTGGGGCTGATCTGTGATCCGGTAGGCGGACTTGTGGAGATTCCATGCATTGTCCGCAACGGCTTCGGTGCCGTTACGGCGCTTGCAGCGGCGGATATGGCCCTGGCCGGCGTCCGCAGCGTGATTCCGTCCGATGAAGTGATTAAGGTCATGCTGGAGGTCGGCTCTGCGATGCCCGAGAAGCACCGGGAGACGGCCGGGGGCGGGCTGGCCCAGACCCCGACCGGCCGCCGGATTATGAAGGATCTGCGGAACCCGAAATAACCGCCCGGTCGCAGGCGCTCCGCAGTCTGCCGTTCATCAGAGCATACGGAAGCGTTCCAGGTGCTCCCATAAGCCCTCCTGCCTGAGAATCTCCGCCTGCTTCGGGCCCATGAGGTCGAAGTGGGGGAACGGCTGGCGGTTATGAATATACCGCGTCGGGAGACCGTGCTTCCTGCACCACTCCCGCAGGCGGGGCAGATCGCTGCAGCCCACCTTGGTGACTGTTGTGATCTCAGGGTAGCGTTTATCGATCCAGTAATGGGTCAGGAACGCAATCTCCCCTGCGGAGACGGCCTGTTTCCAGCGGGTTAATTCCGCCCGGTTGATTCCAAAAGCCATGGCTGTTCATCCTTATCTGTAAGAGAAAGTAGACGATATATAACGCAAATATTAACGAAAGGAGAGTGTATTATGAACGGACAAGTAAGAGCGGATATCCGCCCCGGCATTCAGGTAGATATCGTACTGAAGCAGGATCAGGCGACCGGAAAGCTCACGCACGGCACAGTGAAAGACATCCTGACCAACTCGCCCCGCCATCCGCACGGGATCAAGGTGCGGCTCTCGGACGGCCAGGTTGGACGGGTCAAGAACATTACCGGCTCATGAATTGCTCCACCAACTGGTCAGCCTTCGTCTGATTGCATAAATTGCAGGCACAGACGCAGTTATCCGGCGTAGTATGCCCGCCTTTGGCGCGGGGGAGCAGATGATCGATGGTATCCCCGTATTGACCGCAGAAATAACAGGTATAGTTGTCCCTCGTCAAAATATAGGCGCGGAAGTCCTTATTGCTGTACAAGCGGCGGATCGTACGCCGGTTCACGACGATGGCTGCATGCTCCTTGACCAGCGTCACGGCAAGCTCAAGGTCGATCTCCTGATGCCAGCGGCGGCCCTTATCGCTGTGCCCGCGCATGAGAATCATGCCCTTGGCCGAAGGAATCAGGGCAGAAGCATCCTGCGGATCGGGCTTCGGCCCGCGCTGCTGCGGAAGGCTGCGCCCGGTCTCGGCGGCATGCCGGGGACGCGCCTTGCCCTTAAGGCCTGGCGCTCCCGCGCTGCCTCTGGCGTCCCGGGCACGTTCCGGCCGGGAGGCTGGACGGGGCTGGGCCATGGGCGGCTTTGCCTTCTCGGGCGCAGCTGCCTTGGAGATAGAGACCGGCCCCTTGTCCCGCTTGAGGGGACCGGCCGGTCCGGCCTGGCGCTCCGGCAGGGCAGGGGCTACGCTTGCCCGCACTGGCGGCAAGGAAGCCTCGGCCTCGCGGAGCTTGCGGCATTCCCGGCACGCTCCGCGCCGGGACACGCCTTTGGCGCGCTTGCCTGTGCGCCGGCGGAATTCAGCGAGCGGCTTAAGCTGATGGCAGTACGCGCATTTTTTGGATGGAGGTAGAGTTGTAATCTCAGTCATAAGTGTACTTGGCAGAAGCAGCCTTAAGCCGCAACCGTCCAATCCCTTCTGTATTGTGAATGATAAATGCATCTGCTTGCATGCGTCCGCTTTAATGTCAGGAGTTGTCCTAATTGATACTAGTATAGCGTAAACCGCAGACATTCACACAGCAGGCACATCATGCAAATTTTCCGGAGTGTGATTTCTTTCCCGGCAATCTTGAGGAGAAATCTGTAAAATCTCAATAAAGCATAGGCGCTAACCAGAAATAGCCCTAATCCGTAGCCGGAAAATAGGTGCCTGAAATGGGGAATGAGGAATGAGGATGAACGCTGCTAAAAAAATGCCAGGTGCTGTTAGGGTGCTGCTGGTACTTCAAGGGTTTTTGGGCTTGGGGGCCATCGCAGGCGGGCTGGCGCTGCTAACTGATCCCAGCGGGGAATTGCTCGGCATGCCGGCCTCTGCAATGGTACGAATGCCCTTTCACAGCTTTGCCGTCCCTGGGCTGCTGCTGTTGTTCGTGTTCGGCGTGCTCCCGCTGCTCGTGCTGTACGGTCTCTGGAAGCAGCCGCAGTGGGCTTGGAGCTACGCCTTGACACCGTTCAAGGAGCGGCATGCGGCCTGGAGCTTTTCGCTCTATATCGGCTTCGGCCAGATTATCTGGATTATGGTGCAGACCTACATGTGGAACATGGTCAGCTTGATTCATGTGTTCTATATGTCACTTGGAATGGTGATTCAGATCTTGACGCTGCTGCCTGAGGTCCAAAGATATTTTATGCTGGACGGCCGTGCCGAAAGAAGTTAGAATGTCAGTGAACATAAAAGGGCTTTCATTGAGCTGCGGGAGTGAACCGGAAATGACCACGATATACGATATTGCCAAAAGGACCGGCTACTCACCAACCACAGTGTCCAAGGCGTTCAATAACTATTCCGATGTGCGGGAGAAGACGCGTGAGGAGATTCTGCGTACCGCCCGGGAGATGGGGTATCTTCCCAATGCGCATGCACGTACACTGACGACCAAGAAATCCTGGACCATCGGTGTGCTGTTTGTGGAGAATACGGGGGCGGGAATCCGCCATCCTTTTTTCAGCGCAGTGATTGAGAGCTTCAAGCAGGTTGCCGTAGCCAAGGGCTATGCCCTCATGTTCATCTCGAAGGATGTAGGCGGCAAGCAGAGCGGATATCTGGAGAACTGCCGGATTCGCGGCGTCGACGGGGTGGTAGTGTTCCTCTCTGATTATGATGACCCGTATTTCCGGGAGCTGCTGGAGAGTGATATTCCGACCGTGGTGCTCGATTTCGAGACGGAGCTGTCGCATACAGTCTGCTCGGATAACATGACGGGTGCGCTGCAGGCCGTGGATTATCTGGTCAGTCTTGGACACCGCCGGATTGCCCATATCTCGGGAGGCGGGAACACCTATCCGGGACAGCAGCGGGAGCTGGGGTACAGAACGGCTATGAAGCAGCAGGATCTTGAGGTGCCGGATGAATATGTGGCCGAGGGAGCCTTCTACGCGCTGGAGAATGGTTATGGTGCAATGAAGCGTCTGCTGGCGTTGCCGCAGCGGCCGACGGCTGTTTTTGCTTCGGGTGACTTGCTGGCCCTGGGTGCGGTAATGGCGGCTAAGGATCAGGGGCTTGCGGTGCCGGAGGATGTCTCGGTGATGGGCTATGACGACATTGAGCTTGCCGGATACGTTACGCCTGCGCTGACCACTGTACGCCAGAATACTGAGATGTTGGGGACCCGGGCGGCGGAGCTGCTGCTGGCATCTATGAACGGTCCAGGTACGGCTCAGGAAGCACTTGTGCTGCCTGTGGAGATTATTGTGAGGGATTCCTGCGCACCGCCGCGCATGTGATGAAGGTGCGTACATTCAGGAATACCTTTTTTTTCGGCAAAATCGAAACCGGTTTCGATTTCTTTCGTCCCTGGTTTCGCCTGGCAAAAATAATAAAGGAGTGATAGACATGACAACCGTTCAAACCGTAGTCACCGCCAAAGATACAGGAGATCGCCTGAGTCGCAAGGATGGCATTCAGTTTAGCGCAGAGGGCGCAGCGGCAAAAGCAGATATCGTGCTGCACCCGGAGCAGGCGTTCCAGACCATTATTGGTTTTGGCGGCGCATTCACAGAAGCAGCGGCGTATACCTTGTCCCGGATGAGTCCAGCGAAGCGTACAGAGGTCATCCGGCGGTACTTTGACCCGGTAGACGGGCTGAATTACAGTATGGGCCGTGTGCATATCCATAGCTGCGACTTCGCACTCGGTAATTATACGTATGTGGAGGATGGGGATACGGAGCTTAAGACCTTCGATATCTCGCGTGATCATAAGTGGGTGCTGCCGCTGATTAAGGATGCCATGGAGGTCCGGGGCGGACCGTTCACCATGCTGGCCTCCCCGTGGAGCCCGCCCGCCTGGATGAAGACGAACGGGGAGATGAACAACGGCGGCTCGCTGAAGCCGGAGTATGCGCCGGTCTGGGCGCGGTATTATACCAAATTCATCGAGGCCTACCGCAAGGAAGGCGTTCCGGTCTGGGCCGTCTCAGTGCAGAATGAGCCGGCAGCGGTGCAGACCTGGGATTCCTGTGTGTACAGTGCTGAGGAAGAGCGTGATTTTGTCAAAAACCATCTCGGCCCCGTGATGCACGAAGCCGGAATGGGCGATGTGAACATCGTGATCTGGGATCATAACCGCGACATTATGGTCGAGCGCGTGACCCCGATTCTGTCGGACCCGGAAGCTGCACAGTATGTCTGGGGGACCGGTATCCACTGGTATGGCGGCGAGGAGTTCGGCAACGTGGAGCAGGTGCATGAGCTTTTCCCGGATAAGCATGTGCTGTTCACCGAGGGCTGTCAGGAGGGCGGCGTGCGTCTGGGCGAATGGTTCACGGGTGAGCGCTACGGCCGCAATATGATCGGCGATCTGAATGCCTGGACCGAAGGTTACCTGGACTGGAATCTGGTGCTGGATGAGACGGGCGGGCCGAACCATGTGGGCAATCTCTGCGATGCTCCGGTGATCGCGGATACGGCTACTGACGAGGTCCACTACAACAGCTCGTATTACTACATCGGGCATTTCAGCAAATTCATCGCCCCGGGTGCGGTGCGGATCGGGCTTGAATCGGCAGCGGCAGATGTGCTGTCGGCTGCGTTCCGCAATCCGGACGGCAGTCTCGCTGTGGTGCTGATGAACGAAGGCGGGCAAGCACGTACGCTGACGCTGGGACTGGGCGCTGAGACCGCCGAATGCACGCTGCCTGCGCACTCTATCGCGACACATCTGATTACGCAGGGGTAGGCCTGCACTGCAAGCATTCATTGATATTTTAGGAGGAGTAAATATGAGCCGTTATACTTTTGACTCAGGAAAATTTGTGATCAAGCAGTTCCATGAAGGCAAGCCGTTCGCCAGCTTCCTGCCGGGCCTTGCCGGACTGAAGGGGATACCGATGTGGACATTCTATGTGAACCGCGGCCAAGGGATTAGCAGCTTCGGCGTGCGGGACAAAAACTCGCCGATCATGGAGTTCTCGCCGGCCAATATCTCCTACAAGAATGTAACATCGACCGGCTTCCGCACCTTCATCAAGCTGAAGGGGAACGCAGAGATCTATGAACCGTTCCAGTCGGCCCGCCCGGACCAGGCAGCCCAGCGGATCATGACCATTCTGCCGAACGGACTGACCATTGAGGAATCGCATGCCGGACATGGCCTGAAGACCACAGTCCACTATTTCAACCTTCCGGGGGATGATTATGCCGCGCTGGTCCGTCAGGTGGAGATTCAGAATATCGGCGGAGTTGAACTTGCGCTTGAACTGCTGGACGGTCTGCCGGAGGTGCTTCCGTTCGGAGTGGCGAACGGAGGCTATAAGGAGATGGGGAACCTTCTCCGCAGCTGGATGGATGTGTTCAACCTTGAGCACGGGATTCCGTTCTACAAGCTGCGCTCCGGCACGAATGACGATGCCGAAATCGGCAAGATCGAGAGCGGGCATTTCTATCTCTCCTCCACGGCGGAAGGAGAGCTGCTCCGCCCGCTTGTAGATTATGAAGTGATCTTTGGCGGAAATACGTCACTGACCTATCCTGACCGCTTCGCGGCGCTTCCGCTGGCCGAGCTGCTGGCACAGGCGCAGTATCCGGTCAACAAGGTGCCGTGCGGATTTAGCGGCACTGCCCGGACGCTTGCCCCCGGGGCTTCGCTGAAGCTGAACACCATCATCGGGCATGTAAATGATATTGCCCGGATTAATGAACGGACGGCGGAGCTGTGCCGTGAGGAGTATTTTGCCGCCAAGTCCCTTGAAGCTGCCGCACTGACCGAGGAGTTAACTGCGGATATCGCCACCCGGACGTCCTCGCCGATCTTTGACGCGTATTGCCGCCAGTCCTATCTCGACAATTTCCTGCGCGGGGGATATCCGTTTATCTTTGACAATGGGGAAGAGGGCTTCGTGGTCCATCTCTACTCCCGCAAGCATGGCGATATGGAACGGGATTATAACTTCTTCTCGCTGGCCCCCGAATATTATTCGCAGGGGAACGGGAATTTCCGCGATATGAACCAGAACCGCCGCAACGACGTCTTTTTCCATCCCAAGGTGGGCAGCTTCAATATCAAAATGTTCTATAGCCTGATTCAGGCAGACGGCTACAACCCGCTCAGTGTACAGGGCACCAGCTTCGAGATTCTGCCGGGTGCGGAGGAGCAGCTTAAGGCATGGCTGACCGGGGCGCTTGCAGAGCAGCATGCGGGACTTACTCAGCTCCTGGCCGGACGCTTCACCGCAGGCAGTCTGATTAACTATATTGCCGATCAGCAGATCGTGTTAACCCTAAGTGAGCAGGAATTCCTCAGCGGGGTGCTTGCGTTGTCGCAGCAGAACATTGAAGCCGCCTTCGGCGAGGGGTTCTGGTCGGATCACTGGACGTATAACCTGGACCTGGTGGAAGGCTATCTGGATATTTATCCTGAGCGCCTTGGAGAGCTGCTGTTCGGGGATGAGACGTATGCGTTCTACGACTCTCCGGCCTATGTCCTGCCGCGCAGCGAGAAGTACGTGATCAGCGGCGGCAAGGTGCGGCAGTTCGGAGCTCTGCTGGAGGATGAGGAGAAGCTGCATAAGCTGAAGCGCAAGGCATCCGGTACCGAGTGGCTGCGCACACAAGGCGGGCACGGGGAGATCTACCGGACCAGTCTGTTTGTGAAAATGCTGTCGCTCGCCCTGAACAAATTCGCCACGCTTGATCCATACGGTATGGGTGTGGAGATGGAGGCGAACAAGCCGGGCTGGAACGATGCGATGAACGGACTGCCGGGCCTGATGGGCTCGGGCATGAGCGAGACACTGGAGCTGAAACGGATGCTGGTCTTCATGGTGGAAGCGCTGGAGAACAGTGCCGGGCTTCCTTCCACAGTGGCTCTTCCATCGGAGATTGCGGCGCTGCTCACACAGGTAGGCCAGGCTGTAACGGAAGTGCTGGACGGTTCGCTGGCTGAGTTCCCGTATTGGGACCGTGTGGCCGCAGCGCGTGAGGCATACCGGGCGTCCGTTCGGTTCGGGATCACGGGCGAGACCGGCGAAGTCTCCCTTGAAGTGATCCGCGGAATGCTGGAGCAGTGGCTGCACAAAGTGGATCAGGGGATTGCGCGTGCGGTAGACATGGTCGGCGGACTGGTGCCAACCTATTTCCGTTTCGAGGCTACGCGCTTCCGGCCGGTCACGGATGCTGCCGGCGAGCCGGTCATCAGCGGCTATGGACTGCCGAAGGCAGTCGTAGAAGAATTCGAGGCTTCGGCGCTGCCGTATTTCCTGGAAGGCCCAACCCGCTGGCTGAAGACACTGGAGGATCAGCAGACCGCCAAGGCTATCTACAGCAAGGTGAAGCGGAGCGGGCTGTTCGATCCGGTCACCTCGATGTACCGGACTTCGGTATCACTGGAGGAAGAGGGGCATGAGATCGGACGCATCCGGGCGTTCACCGCAGGCTGGCAGGAGCGGGAATCGAACTTCCTGCACATGTCCTATAAATACTTGCTTGAGCTGCTGAAGGCGGGACTGTATGAAGAATTCTACAGTGAGCTGAGAACGTCGCTGATCCCGTTCCTTGATCCTGAGGTATACGGACGCAGCACGCTGGAGAATTCGTCGTTCATCTCCACCGGCGGCAACCCCGACCCTGCCACACATGGCAGAGGGTTCGTGGCCCGGCTGAGCGGATCCACGGCCGAGTTCCTGAGCATGTGGAGAACGATGATGGCAGGCAGCAGCCTGTTCGCTACCCGGGATGGCGAATTAACGCTGGCGCTGCATCCGGCTCTTCCCGGCTGGCTGTTCGACGAGCAGGGAGAGGTCTCCTTCAAGCTGCTGGGCAGCACGGAAGTGACGTATGTGAATCCGCGTCATGCGGATACCTTCGGCGACAGCAAGGCAGTTATTCAGACGCTGGCACTGACCTTCCGGGACGGTATGGAGCGCGTGATTACCGGCGGCTTGCTGCGCGGCGCAGATGCCGAAGCCTTGCGGCGCGGGGAGATTGCCGCGATCCGTGCGGTAATGGAATAACGGGCATAGATAGTAATGGGGAGGAGGTCCTTAGGGGCCTCCTTTCTGATGTATAAGAAGTCTGGATTGAATGCGAAATACAGAATACAATGGCTGATGTGAAGTTGCTTATAATAATGGGTATACATCTGTTAACAGGAGAGGGGCAGGATGAAGGAATGAGCGAGCTTAAGATCGGACTGATTGAGAAATACTCCATGATTATTCCCGCCGCTGAACGGGAGACGTGGGAGGCTAAAGGCTGGACGGAAGAAAGTTCGTTCAGGGACTTCCACTATGAAGCGGAGGAAGGCGAGGCGATGATGACCGCCAGACCCCGGACGATGACAGAGATGGACAAGGACGCGCTGCTGGGCAGCAGGGCAGTGGGATTCTCTACCCATCTGGGAACCTATGGCATGGGAGGTCCCGGGTTCTTCGGACTGCTGCTGGAGAAGGAAGGCGTTAGACAGTATCTCGTATATGCCGTCTGGGCATCGGGCCAATATATTCTGCTGGACGGCAGAGTGATTGAATGCCACCTGAATTATAACAAGAGCCACCGGCCGTGGATATCCAGCTGGGCAGGGAAGCCTGAGGAAGAGCAATGGGATGAGCTGACGGCAAAAGTAACGGGGAGCGTGGTGTCCGCTGTCTGTCTGACCGATGAGGAGCTGCGGCTTGAGCTGACGCAGGAGGGGGCGCGATCCCAGCTTGTTTTCTACAAATACCATCAGGATCTGCCCCCGCTGGGAAACGGCCAGCCCCGCAAGCCTGCCTTTGAGGACGGCGTGATCGGTGACTATCTTGTTTTGTCGGAGGAGCATGCGGTTCTGCATGTGTAAGAGGCTCGGCTTGGGGAGCCCAGAAGAATACTCCAAGCCGAAATATGAGCCCCTAAATACGAAATATGAGGCCTTTTACCGTATACCTAAAACGCATACAATACTTACATAGAGATGAAAACGCTTCACATAAACAGATAGGTATCCTGGAGGTCCACACGATGGAGAACAAACGAAATACCAAGCAGGACCCGGTCATGGGTCCGCTCATTCCGGCGTCAATCGAAACCGGTTCAGGTCGGAAACATTCACTCTGGAGGAAATTTGTAGCCCAGCGGCATTTGCAGACGATGGCCCTGCTTGGCGTAGCCTGGATGATTGTATTCAACTACATTCCAATCTATGGCCTGATTATTTCCTTCAAGGAGTACAACATCGTCAAATCGATTGCCGAAGCCCCCTGGGTGGGCCTGCAGCATTTCAGGGAATTATTCGACGACGACGAGTTGCCCAATGTTATACGCAATACGCTGGGAATCAGTCTGATCAAGCTGATTATCGGATTCCCGCTGCCGATTATCTTCGCTTTATTTCTTAATGAGGTCCGTTCCCTCCGGTATAAGAAGGCGATTCAGACGATCTCCTATCTGCCGCATTTCCTCTCCTGGGTCGTGCTTGGCGGGATTCTGGCCACCTGGCTGGCCGATGTGGGGATTATCAATAGTATCCTGATGGCGCTGCACCTCATTGACCAGCCGATTACGTATCTGGCCGAGCCAAGCTACTTCTGGACCATTATCATTAGCTCCGACATCTGGAAAGAGCTGGGATGGTCAGCCATTATCTATCTGGCGGCGATCGCCGGTGTCTCTCCGGAGATGTATGAGGCGGCGACGATTGACGGAGCCGGGCGGTTCCAGAAAATGTGGTTCGTTACGCTGCCGTCCGTCCGGGGCACGATCAGCATTCTGTTCATTCTCGCGGTCAGCGGAGTGCTGAGCTCCAACTTCGACCAGATTCTGGTGCTGCGCAACTCGCTGAATGAAAGTGCTTCTAACGTCATTGACTATTATATTTATCAGACAGGTATTGTCTCTAACCGCTTCTCCTACTCTGCGGCGGTCACTCTGGTTAAGGCGGTCATTGCACTGATTCTGCTGCTGATTGCTAACCAGGTATCCAAAAAAATCAACGACACGTCGCTGTTCTAGAACAAGGAGGATCTATCTATGTTTGCACTCAAACGCAGAACCAAAGGCGAAGTCATCTTCGACATCATCAATAATCTGGTCATGCTCTGCGTCTGCTTCCTGACGCTCTATCCGATCTGGTATGTGCTGGTCAACGCCTTCAATGACGGCAATGACGCCATGCTGGGCGGAATCTACTGGTGGCCGCGCATCATCACACTGAAGAACTTCGAGGCGGTCTTCGCAAGTCCGGGCATTATGCTGGCGATGGCCATTACCGTAGCCAAGACAGTAGTCGGTGTTGCCGTGCATGTATTCTTCACAGCAATGGTCGCGTATGCTCTATCCCGCAGGGATCTGGTGGGCGGCAAAATCTACATTCTGATCGGTACGGTCACCCTGTTCTTCAACGGCGGGCTAATCCCGACCTTCCTGCTGAACCGCGACCTGCATCTGCTGGATAACTTCCTGGTCTATATCATCCCGGTGATGTTCAGCTTCTTCGACCTCATTATCTTCATGACCTTCTTCCGGGAAATTCCGGATGGTCTGGATGAAGCGGCGCGGATTGACGGGGCCAACGACTGGTCGATTCTGCTGCGGATTGTGCTGCCGGTCTCCATGCCGGTCATTGCCACCATCGCCCTGTTCCACGGAGTCTACCAGTGGAATGATTATTTTACAGGCATTATCTACATCAACAACGTGGATCTTCAGCCGATTCAGACCTATCTGTTCCGGGTCGTGGCCCAATCCAGCTCCAATACCATGATGACCGCTGTCCAGGGCAGCGCGGCCACAAGAACGGTCACCTCACAGTCGATCAAGCTGGCCACCATGGTCGTGACCACACTGCCAATCGTATTCGTCTATCCGTTCCTGCAGCGTTATTTCGTCAAAGGTATGATGATTGGTTCGATTAAGGGCTAAGTATCTGCAAGCCACAGGTAACTCCTCCAACGCCCGGGTGTCTGAAGGGCTACGGGGTTGAGCTTATAAATATTATGATCTAGAAAAGGGGTAAACAAATGGGCATGAAACATAAGCCGAAGAAAACGGTCCTGCTGATGTTGGGACTCATGCTGGCCTTATCTGCAACGGGCTGTGGTAACAGCAATAATGCTTCATCCGGAAACAAGGCGAATGACAAGCCGGCGAACACGGAGGCTACGGCGGCACCTGCAACAGACGCTGCAACTCCGGCACCTGCGGCTTCGGCCGATGAACCGGGCTGGAAGAGCGATACTTCACCGATTACCTTTGACTGGTATCTGAACTTTGCCTGGTTCCCGAATAAATGGGGTGTAGACCCTACTTCCCAATATGTGACCAAGAAGACCGGCGTTAACCTTAACTTCATCGTGCCTGCAGGCAATGAGAACGAGAAGCTGAACACGCTGATTGCTTCCGGCAAGCTGCCGGATTTCATTACCCTTGGGTTCTGGGAAGATGCGATCAAAAAAATGATTGAAGGCGATCTGGTTCTTCCGCTGAACAAGCTGGCCGATGAATATGACCCGTACTTCTACAAAGTATCGGATAAGGATAAGCTCGGCTGGTACACTCAGCCGGACGGCAATGTCTACGGGTATCCGAACTCCTCGTCCTCCCCGGCTGATTATAAGCAATATGGCGACGCCTATGTATCCAACCAGACCTTTGCGGTTCGCAAGGATATCTATGAAGCGATCGGCAGCCCGGATATGCGTACTCCTGAAGGTTTCCTCGCCGCGCTGAAGGCTGCGAAGGAGAAATTCCCTGAGGTGAACGGCCAGCCGCTGATCCCGCTGGGGCTGCATGAGTTTAAAGAGACCGGCAACGACTCGCTGGAAGGCTACATTCAGAACTTCCTGAACATTCCTTGGGAAAAGGACGGCAAGGTCTATGACCGTGAGACGGATCCGGAGTATGTCCGCTGGATGAAAACGCTCCGCCAGGCCAACCAGGACGGGCTCTTGGCCAAGGATATCTTCATTGACAAGCGTGCGCAGATGGAAGAGAAGATCGTACAAGGGCGCTACTTCGCCATGCTGTATCAGCGCACAGACTTCGCTTCCCAGCTCGGTACGATTTTCCAGAAGAACCCTGAGCAGGTGTACATTGCAGTTGACGGACCGGCCAACACCAAGATGGACCCTCCGGCCCTGGACGGCCCCGGAATCTCAGGCTGGACGGTGACCCTGATCTCCAAGAACGTGAAGGATAAAGCGCGTGCGATTAAATTCCTCAGCTATCTGAACAGTGAAGAAGGCCAAAAGGATCTTTTCCTGGGTGAAAAAGGGGTCAGCTATGATACAATTGACGGCAAGGACCAATTCCTGCCTGAAGCGCTGAAGCTGATGAACAGTGACCGCGGAGCCTTTGATAAGCAATACGGTTCATCCTTCACCTTCTGGATGATGCAGAACACCAATATTACCGAACAATGGAAGCCGGAATCTGTGGAGCCTTACAAGCAACTGGAAGACTGGACAAAGGGCAAATCCGTCAATACCTCTGAATTCCAATTGATTGACCCTACCGGCAACTCGCCGGAAGGCATTATCGCTACCAAACTGAAGGAACTGCGCGGTAAAACACTGCCGAAACTGCTGATGGCGGATTCCGATGCAGACTTCGATAAGATCTGGAGCGATTATCTCGCCAAGAAAGAAAAGGACGGCCAGGCGACCTTCGATGCCTACCGCCAGACGAAATATGAAGAGAACAAAAAGAAACTCGGAATGTAAGTTTTTAAATATAAGACCCATTGGCCCGCAGACTGCGGGCTTTTGGGCTATTTTCAAGAGGTGAGCATGCGCGAACGAACAGGGGCATTATGGAATTCCTTCCGCTATTGGTGGGGGCGGAGGTCACTGCAGAGCCGGCTGATTGCTGCATATATCTTCATTATTCTGGGACCCAGCCTGCTGGTGTCCCTCTATTCGTACAGAGCGATCAATAATACTTATAAGCGTGATTCTATTGAGAAGAACAGCTATCTCCTCCAGATGGAGAAGCTGTATGTGCTCAACCAGATTGAAGCGATGGAACGGGTCGCCCAGATGGCTTCCTCGGATAAAGGGGTGGAGAGCTATCTGGTCAGCGAGGATGAGCCTTCGCTTGGAGAACTGATCGATTTCAATACAACTACCTTTGTGAGCTTGAGCCAGATGCAATTCAATAATCCGAATATTGAGCATCTGCGGCTGTTCTCCAGCAATAAGAATGTGCATGAGCTGTGGCCGGTTATTTTCAGTGAGGACCGGGTATCGATGGAACCGTGGTTTCAAAAAGCGCTGCAGATGGAGGGACAGCATTACTGGTCCTTTCAGAAGCGGGATCCCGACCTCATGAAGCGCTACGCAGGGGAGGTGGAGGCTGGTCCGGCCAAGGTGTCGCTGCTTAAAGAGAAAAGCATTCCTGCCGGGCATCATGTCGGGATGGTGCAGGTCGATATGCAGCTGAGCAAGTTCGCACCTAAGGCATTCACCTCTGTGCAGGACAATGAATCGCAGATGATGATCGCAGATGAGGAGCTGAACCTGTTCACCCGGACGGACCACTCCTTCTTGGAGGAGAATCCGGGACTCTCTGCGGCCGTTAAAGAACGGCTGGATGTCTACCGTAAGATGGGCGGATGGGAGATGGATTACGAGGAGAACGGGAATTCATTCCTGCTGATTCAAGCGCCGCTGGAGCAGATTAATGCTTCCCTGGTCACGGTGGTCTCCATGAAGGGATTAATGAAGGATATTTCGCGTACCCGCAACCTGATTATTGGGGCGAATATCGTTTTTATTTTCCTGGTAACGGTCATTGCCTATATCATGAACGCATTTATTCTGAAGAATCTCCGCCGCCTGACCGAGACGATGAAGAAGGTCCGCAGAGGTGAGCCTTACGGCAGCATCCGGGTCAACGGCGGCGGTGAGGTCGGGGAGCTGGCCCATCATTTCTCGAAGCTGCTGAATACGATCAATACGCTGGTGGCCCAGGCGGTCCATAAGCAGGCGCTCTCCAAGGAAGCGGAGCTGCGCACCCTGCATAATCAGATCGATGCCCACTTTCTCTATAATACGCTGGAGAATATCAAGATGCTGGCCGAAATCGAGAACCAACGGACCATCTCGGATGCATTGACCCGGCTGGGCGGCATGATGCGTTATAATTTCAAGTGGAGCGGAGAATACGTCAAGCTGAGGGACGAGATCCGCCATATTGAGAATTATGTGGAGGTTATGAACATCAGGTTCGAGCATACCATCCGGTTAGAGCTGGATATTGACAGCGCTTATCTGGAAGTGGAGGTGCTTAAAATGTCGCTGCAGCCGATTGTCGAGAACAGTGTGAAGCATGCCTGGAATGCGGACGGAGTCGAGCTTAAGGACCGCGTGGTGCGGATTGATCTGACGGAGGTCGGGACGGAGATTCTAATTGTCGTGCGCGACAATGGTCTGGGACTGACGCCGGAGCGGCTGCTGGCGCTGCATGAGGCGATCTATGCGAAAGAGGAGCCTGGAGCGGACGCTTCCGGGATCAGCAGCGGAGGATATAAGGCGGGCGGCGTCGGACTGCGCAATGTGCACCAGCGGCTGCAGCTATTCTACGGTGAAGCCTACGGGCTGGAGGTACAGAGCGAAGCGGGAAAATGGACGGCCGTGTACATGTCACTGCCCAAAGTTCTATTGACGGGGGATAACAGCTATGACTAATCTGCTGATTGTGGATGATGAAAAAATGATCCGTTTAGGCCTGAAGGCGATGATTGAACGGGAATATCCGGCTGTCTACAGCATATCGATGGCGGGCAACGGCGCGGAAGCACTGGAGCTGTACAAACAGGAGCGGCAGGATGTGATTATCACCGATATCCGGATGCCGATCATGGACGGAATTACACTGCTGGCGCGGCTGTCTGCGGAAGCAGCGGCGGATGGGGCTCCGGCTGTCATTATACTCAGCGGCCATGATGATTTCGAATATGCCAAAAGCGCGATCCGCTACCGCGTCAAGGATTATCTGCTGAAGCCGATCCGCCGTGAGGAGCTGTTCGAGATTCTGGAGCGGATAGCCAAGGAAGGGGAAGAGCGGGAATTCAGCAGCCACAAGCAGCTGCAGGAAGCAGAGGGCTACCGCCGCGAGCTGCGGGCGGCCCGTCTGCGCAGCCTCCTGATGCAGCAGGAGGGCGAGGTATCGTCTGCGCAGCATGAGGAGCTTGCGGGGCTTGAAGTGCCTTTTACAGTAGGAGTGCTGAACTATTATCACAGTGACGGTACACGGATGAAGCCTGCAGAAGTGCAGGGGCTGCTGGAGCAGCTGGGCGGACCGCTAGAGCACAAATTCAAGGAGATTCTGACGGACGGAGACGGGAAGCTGGTGCTGGTCGGTGGCGGGGAGAGCTTCCTGGAGCTGGCCAAGAGGGCCGAGTCCAAGGAGCTTACGCGGCTGCTGCTCGGAATCAGCAGGGAGAGCCGCAGCGCCGGGCAGTTCCGCGCCTGTTATCTGGAGGCTTGCCGGGCGCTGCAATATACCTTCCTGTCGCCGCAGGCCAGCTTCGTGGACTATGCGGATATTCAGGCTGGACGGCTGAGCTTCCCGCTCCCGGAGGAAGAGCTGCGGAAGCTGCTTAATATGCTGGGAACCGGGCGGGAGAAGGAAATCAAGGCGCTGCTTGGCGTTATTTTTCAGACGGAGCATCTGCTGAGGCTGGATCTGAGCTACCTGGAGAATGTAGGACGGAGTATGAATGAACGCGTACTGGATGAGGTGTTCCGTACGCATGGCGAAGCTTCGGTGGAGGTGCTGAAGCTCTACCGCCAAGTGGGCAACCTGCATAATTTCCGCCATTTCCACGACTATTACCGTGCGCTGGAGCATCTGCTCCTGAGCGTTAACGATTATATTATAGGCATCAAATCCGCTCATACCGAGCATGCCGATATGGAGGAAGCGCTGGCGTATATCGAAGCGAATTATGCGCGTCCGCTGAACATGGCGATGGTCAGTAATTATGTGTCCCTGAACTATTCTTATTTCAGTGAGGCATTCAAGGCCTATACCGGGGAGAGCTTCGTGCTGTATCTCAAAAAAGTCCGCATCCGTCACGCCAAAGAGCTGCTGGCCGATAACCGGGTCAAGCTGGCCTCCGTCTCTGAGTCCGTCGGCTTCGAGAACAGCAAGCAGTTCGCACGGGTATTCAAGGAGCTGGAGGGCATCTCCCCCGGAGAGTACCGGGCGAAGCTGCTGATGGGGCGTTATCCCGGCCAGGCTGAGGATAAGGAGTCTTAGGATTAGAGCAGCTGCAGGAATGATAAAGAGCGGGAGTTAAGGGCCGGGTGGCAAGACTTGAGGTTCTGGTCTATGATAGGATAGATGGAAGGTCTGGAGGTATTTGTATGGAAGAGATCCAAGGAACACTGATTACGGTAGATAGGCTTGCCGCCGATTTTCGGCAGCTGGGCGTGCAAGAAGGCATGACGCTGCTGCTGCACTCCTCCTTGAAGTCACTCGGGCAGTGGGTGGCAGGCGGACCCGTTGCCGTGATCCTCGCGCTGGAGCAGGTGCTGGGCGAGGAAGGAACGCTGGTGATGCCGACGCAATCCTCGGATCTGACCGATCCGTCAGGCTGGAGCAGACCGCCGGTGCCGGAGGCCTGGTGGCCGGAGATCCGGGAGCATATGCCGGCGTATGACCCGGACCTGACGCCTATTCGCGGTATGGGGATTATCCCGGACTGCTTCCGCAAGCAGCGGGGTGTGCGGCGCAGCAGCCATCCGATTGATTCTTTTGCCGCCTGGGGGAAGCACCGGGATGTCATTATTGACAGCCATGGCCTGGAATATGCCTTCGGAGAGCGGTCGCCGCTGGCCCGGATCTATGAGCTGGGGGGAAGCGTGCTGCTGCTTGGCGTGGACCATGGGAACAATACCTCGCTGCATCTCGCGGAGCACCGGGCCGATTATGCAGGGAAGCAGGAGGTTATCGCAGGTGCTCCGATGCTGGTGGATGGCGTCCGGCAATGGGTGGAGTTCAGTGATTACAACTGGAATTCGGATGATTTCGCTCAGCTTGGCGCGGACTTTGACAAGGAGACCGGGCGGATTGCCAAGGGCTTCATTGCAGCATCTGCGGCGCAGCTGGTCCCGCAGCGGGAGATTGTCGATTATGGGGTGAAGTGGCTGGAGCGCCGCCGCAGGTAGACCCTGAATGAGACGATTGGCACATGCTGGTGTCATAGCGGCCGGAATGGTCCAATCATCGATACATAATTGGGTAAAGGGGAATAGGAATTCATGACTACAACGGTGTATATTACAAGACACGGGCAGACGGAATGGAATGTGCAGAAGCGGATGCAGGGTCATCAGGATTCGCCGCTTACGCCGCTGGGCGTCCAGCAGGCGGAGTGGCTGGGCAAGGCTATGAAGGATGTCCATCTGGACGCGGTCTATGCCAGCTCCAGCCCCCGGGCGCTGCGGACGGCAGAGATTATCCGGGGCGGGCGGGAGATCCCGCTTACCGCTTATGATGAGTTCAAAGAGATTAACCTTGGCGTCTGGGAAGGCCGGGAGGCCGGTGAGCTGGAGGAGCAGTACCCGGAGCAGCACCAGCTATTCTGGGGGGACCCGGCGCTGTTCAGCATCCAGGGCGGCGAGACCTTCGCAGCAGTGCAGGAGCGTGCGCTCGGCAAGCTGCGTGAGCTCATAGACCTGCACGAAGGCGGCACGATCCTTATTGCCACCCATACGGTAGTAGTGAAGGTGTTGATGGCTTATTTTGAAGACCGGGCCATGGACAAGCTATGGGATCTGCCCTACATTCACCCTACCTGCCTATGCAGAATTGATATTACTGACGGCGTGCCGGAGATTGTGCTGCACGGGGACACCAGTCATTATGTGACCAGTGAGGGCGGGCTGGAGTCCTGAGTAGCAGTTACTGGATAGCAGCACAGCAGGTAGAGTTACGATAAACAGGCGATGCGCATGTGGCATCGCCTGTTTGGCGTGGGGCGGCGTAAGGCGTGCGCGGGAATTTTGCACATTGTGCAACACTGGGGCTCGCTAGGGGGCAGTGTGTAGGAATCCTGCATGAAATGCAACAATGGGGCTCGATAAGAACGGCCTGTGCGGAGATCCTGCACGAAATGCAACAATCCAGCTCCCGTTAGCCCCGAATCGCCCGAAATCCTGCAAAAGCTGCAACAATGTGCCATAATCAGTAACAAATTAAGAAAAATCTTGCATAAAGTGCAACACTGGAGCTTGATAGGGGCGATCTACGCAGAGATCCTGCACGGAATGCAACACTGTCAGCTCCTTAAGGTCCATCTACATAGATGCATTGCCCGTCAGCGCAGCCTCCTGGCGCTGGCGGTCCCGCTGCTCCAGCACAGACAGGTCGCCGTCCAGCGCTTTCAGGCCGGGCAGGCGCAGGGCCACTCCGGCGTACAGCACCGGAAGAAGGCCTGCGGCAATCAAAAGCACAGGAACCCCGTACAGCTCAGCGACCGTACCGGCTGCCAAGGCGCCAATCGGCGACAGGCTCCCGCCAATCAGGAAGCGGACCGAATTCACCCGGCCCTGAAGCTGACCGGGTACGAGCCGCCCGTGCAGGGAGGAGCTTAGGGAACTGAAGAACGGCCCCATCAGCCCGGCGGCGAATACGGCGAACAAGGCGAAGGCATAGCTGGGGATGAAGCCCCACAGCATGGTGACGATACCTGACAAGCCCAGGCTGCCCAGCATGACAGCGCGCCGCTGCTTAATCTCGCCCATGATGGAGATGACCCCGAGTCCGGCGAGGTACCCAAGCGCAGAAGCTGTAGACAGCGTACCTACAGCCGCCGCATTGCGGTGCAGCACCTCGCGGACATAAGGGACCATCATCGTCCATATGGCTGTGGAGCTAAGATTGCTGACGGCAGCCATCATCATGATCGTCAGCATGGCCGGGAACCGCCGATAGAACGAGAAGCCTTCGGCTACCTCCCGCAGATAGCCGGATACGGAAACGGCAGCAGCAGGCGGCCCGGCGGGCTTGCCCATCCGGGGCAGCCACAGCAGCATGGCAATCGCAGCCATATAGCAGACGGCGTTGACCCCGAGCGCTGGCAAGGCGCCGCTGGCCGCGGTCAGGATACCGGCAAGCGCTGGACCGAGCAGCACGGCAGCGCCCTTGCAGCCGTCAATGATGGCGAAGGCGCGCATCAGCTTGCCGGTTCCGGCGATTTCCGGGATGACGGCCATGGCCGTCGGCAGGAACAGCGCGGAGCAGGCGCCGCTCAGGCTGGCGGCCGCGAACAGCTGCCAGAGCTGGAGATGGCCGGCGAGGCCCATGCCGAGCGGAAGCAGGAGCGCCAGCAGCCGCAGCACGGCAAGGCAGGCCATGAACCGCACGCGGGGCAGCCGGTCGGATAGCGGCGAGCCGAGCAGGCGCAGCACTTGCTCGGGAATCATGGAGCTGAGCGCAAGCGCCCCCATCGCTACCTTGGAGCCAGTCAGGTCATAGACCAGCCACTCCATGGCCAGCAGCCCAAAGGCGTCGCCGAAGGCGCTGAGTGAAACCGTGGATAACAATCCGTAATAGCTCCGTTTCTGCAACTTTCTCACCCCTTCAGGTAATCCTCAATTTGCCCAGGCAGATCGTCCAGAGCCTCCAGCCGCAGGCTGTAGGAGACACTTTTGCCGCTGGTGTGAACGATGACCAGACCTGCTGCGCGCAGCGCGATCAGGTGGTAGTGAATCGTGCTTTTGGACAGCTGGACCGCCTTCACAATCTCTGTGAAATTCATCTGGCTGCCGGTAAGCTGCCGGAGAATGAACAGCCGGGTCTCATCCGATAACGCCCGGGTAAGCCGCAGTAGCGCGGCAGTGGGCCGTCCTTCTTCGGGGGGAAGCGCATCACAAGAGTAGCTGGTGAACACAAACTCATCATATTGAGAGGAGATGACCAGCGGTCGGGCATGATATTGCGGAGTGATAATAACCTGCTTCAGCGTCTTAGACGGATAGAGCCGCATTCCTTCGGTAGCTGCCTCGTAGATGGCCATATCATTCGTGCCGTCCAGCATCGCTGCCCGTGCTTCGGCCTCCTGCCGCAGCCCTTCCATAATGGCCGGATCAATGCTGCTGAAATAGCTGTCATTCCACACCCGGATCACTTCAGCCGCAGCATCCCGCAGCCCGGCAAGATTCGCAGGCACACTCTGCCCGAACCGCCCGGCAATGTCGTAGAGCTCCCCCGGAGACAATTCTTCGAACCAATGCAGGAATGCCTCCGGCGTACGCTCTCCGGGACAGCTCCAGATGTAGGGGGAGAGACTGAAATTATCGGTGAGCTTCAGCACTTCCTTCATGCGCTGGAGCATGACAGGGGCAAACTGCGTCTGGACCTGGCGGACCCAGGAGGTCCCGGCATCCATAGCCGTATGATTTTGCTTGCCGATAAAAGCGTTCAGGCTGGTAATGCATTCATAGACAGGCGCGAAGTCCACAGTTACTTTATAATCCATAAGGAATTCCTGCTTTCTGGTGTAGTGGGGTTAGATATAACAGAGATAATAGATAGTGAAGGATAACTGAGCTTGGAATTAAAAAAAAGTTCTATAAACATAGAACTTATATTTGTTTTATCATAAACGAACTTTTCTGGTTTGGCAAATCTTATTATTCAAAAAAAGGCGGTTCCCGCAGCGCATCATGCGCCTTGGGAACCGCCTTTACTGATTTAAACCTCGTATAACGCTGTAGCGTGCGTGCGTTAGTTAATGAATTGCAGCGACTTCAAGGTCTTCTCCAGCATCGTAGCCGCTTCCGCACGGGTAGCCAGCTTCGCCGGAGCGAACGCACCATCAGGGGTACCCTGGATGATGCCTGCGGCGGCGATCTCTGCTACCGCTGCTCTGGACCAGGCCGGGATGCTTGAGGCATCGCGGAATTTAGCCAGTACAGCCGAATCGGCCGTCAGGGTCTTGCCGGTGTATTTCATAGCTTTGGACAGGACGGCTGCCATCTCCTGCCGGGTAATCGGACTGCCCGGCTTGAAGCTGCCATCGGTATAACCGGTAATCAGACCTGCGGCTGCTGCTGTCTGTACAGCATCCGTGTACCATGCGCCAGCACGGACATCACTGAAGGATGTTCCTGTTGCTGCCGGTGCAAGCCCCAGCGAGCGGGTGATCAAGGCTGCGAACTCTGCCCGTGTAATAGACTGCGCAGGTGAGAAGGCGGTATTGCTGGTGCCGTTAATCACCAGCTTGGAGGCCAGCAGCTCAATGGAGCCCTGTGCCCAATGGCCGGCAGTGTCACCGAAGGTCTTGGACGATTTAACGACAGTGTAGTAGCTGTTGCTGTTGCGCTTGATCGTTACCTCTGTATGTCCGTCTGCCGGGCTTGCGAAGACAGAAGGCACGAAGGAAAGCTTGCCCGTGGCCGGGTCAAAGGCGACACCGGTCGCACCCTTGGCATCAAGTGCACCTGTGGCCGTGATTGTCCGCTTCACATAAGTGCTGCCGAAGCTGTTCAGCGGTACATTGGTGGTGCCTGCCTGGGCAGTGACACTGAATTCAATGACGGGGCCGGCTAGTGTGACCACATTGCCCTGTGCGGCAATGGCCTTGTTCAGACCGTCAAGTGCAGCAGGTCCGGCCTGAAGCAGCGAGACAGTGACCGTGAACTCCCCGGTGCCAAATCTTGCAGCCAGTGCTGATCCGTTCACAACGCTCAGCGGCAGGGAGTAGGAGGCTCCGCCTGATGAGGTGAAGGTAAGCACGGTATCAGGGCGGGCAGCCGCCTGCTGAACCAGCACACTGCCTGGCAGGACAACCTGTGCGCCTCCTGCCGACGCTGTAAGCGGAATGATCAGCTCACTAGAACCGGCTGGCAGTGCGGCCAGCTTCGCTGTAAGCTCTGCTGCTGTAAGCGTGGTAACCTGCGGTGCTGCCGCGCTTGGAGTAGAGGTTACTGATGGCGTTGCCGTAGGAGTCACTCCTCCGGTGCCCCCTGGGCTTCCGCCTTCCGGTGCCGTGGTTGGAGCCGGAGTAGGCGTTACAGTCGGACTTGGGTTTGGAACGGCACCCTTCAGATCGGTGATCCGTCCTTCAACGCTTGAAGTTACCGGATTATGCTTCTTCAGATAGGCCAGCAGGACTTCGAAGTCGGGAAGACCCAGTTCATAATAACGTCCATCCGCCTTGGCTGAAGCCAGTGCGCGGTAGAAGTCCCCGCCGCCAGCCATGAAGGAGTTCGTGGACAGAATATAATAGCCTGCCGGATCAATCGGCTGGTAAGATCCGTCCGCCTGCTTGATCTCAACGGAGATGATGCGTTCCCCGGTCTGGGTCACCTGACCGGTCAATGAACTCACAATCTCTGGTTTTTTAGTCGAATCATACGTGTATTTCATCCCCGAGACATGGGCGAAACGTCCCTGGTCTAGCTCCAGGCCGCTGACTGCGTTCTCCAGGGAGGAGATAATCTCCGCGCCGGTAACCTTCAGGGCAACCAGGCTGTTATTGAATGGGAGTGTGGTTAACACTTCGCCCATCGTAATCTCACCCTTATCAATCGCTGCACGGATCCCTCCGCCATTCTGGATGGCCACGACGCCTTTGATCGTACCAAGCTCCTCCTTGGACACGAAGTTAGGCATCAGCTCGGTAACCTTCTCCGCAATACTGTCCGCAATCATATTACCTATCGGCGTCTCTTCCTTACGCACCACGCGGACGGATTTCCCGTCGATGTCGCGGTTTGTGTAGAGATCAACGTCTGAATATCCTACCTTCTCAGCCCGAACGGCGGAGAGCTTAGAATCGTATTCAGAAGCGAGCTTGGCTTTGGCCGCCGGATCTTCAGCGTATTTGGCTACATCCAGCAGCTTTCCGTTGTACGATACAATTTCACCGTTTTTGTCAAAGACAACATTCAGCTCACCCAGATTTTGGCCGTATTCTCCTGTCTGGACCACCAGCACAGGCTTACCTGTACCAACGTTGGTAACCGGCTCAGGAGGGTTGTCGATCTTGGTATGAGAATGCCCGCCGACAATGATGTCAATGCCGTCGACGGCGGCAGCGAGATTCTTGTCTACGGTATACCCCAGATGGGTTACCGCGATAATCTTATTAACCCCTTTAGCTTCGAGCATCGCTACAGTGTTCCTCGCGCTCTCTATATGGTCCTTGAAGCTAATCTTATCCCCCGGAGAAGATAATCCGACCGTATCCTCAGTGGTCAGGCCGAAGACACCGACCTTCTCCCCGTAGACGTCTTTGATTACAGCCGGATAGATGTTCCCGTTATACGCGGTGTCACCTTCGCCGATGGTAACGATATCGTTGTGGTACCGGTCTGCAAGCTCACTGTTCTTAGAGGTAAAGTCAATGTTTGCGCTCGCGAACGGGAATTTCGCCGCTTCCACGAAATTTCTCAGGTATTCAGGATGCTCCTTATTCTGATCAAATTCATGGTTGCCGAAGGTCATCGCGTCATAGCCGAGGTCGTTCATGAAATCAACATCCGCCATGCCTTTAAACGTAGTGGAATAGAGTGTCCCTGAGAACACATCTCCTGCATCTAACAGTAGAGTATAGGGATTGCGTTCCTGCTTGATCGCCGTAGCACGCTTGGCAATCGTCTCCAGATGTCCATGCGTGTCATTCGTGTGCAGCACACGCAGAGCGAAGTTGGATAGGTCGAACTGAGCGACTACCGGATCATGGTCGGATGCCCGTCCACGCGATGCCGGGAAGTCTGCATTAAGATGGACAACGTCCATTTCTGCGGATTTCGCAATATTTTTACTCGCCAAAATATGATCCAGTACCTGTGAGTTTCCGTCATACGTATAAGTGTACTGTTCATTAAGCGGCAGCTTGTCAATCAGATTGTCCAGCTCATTACCTTTGAGAATATCTGCGGTCTTGGTGAATTGGAAATCATTCAAGTCGCCCATGGCAATAATATTCGCCGACGGGTTGGCTGCGAGCACATCCTTGACGAAGCCGTTCACGACGGCGGCAATCTTGTGACGCTGTGTCTCACTTGACAAAACCGGTGGCTGAACGTTCTCAAACGGGCCGTTGTCCCCCGACTTGGAATTGAAGTGATTGGCAATTACAATGACCTTCTTGCCTTTGAACTCGAATTGTGCCGCAAGCGGCTTGCGGGATTCTTTAAAGGCATCGTTCGCCGGGTCAATTCTTCCCGGATTGTAGGTGAGCTTGTCCGCAGCCGCATTGTAGCTGACCGCTTGCAGAGCGGAACCCTTCTGTCCGCTGATGCTGTCAGACAGCTTGACTCTTACCGGATTGTAGAGGAATCCAACCCGGATGTTACCGCCGGGAGCACCGCCGTCTGCTTTATCCGATGGAGCAATATCAATATACTGGTACGCCGGGCCTCCGGCGGTCTGAATCGCTTCGATCAGCTCGGCGGCATTGGCTTCCACGATACCGTTGTCAGTCTCGCCGTTGCTGTCCTGCATTTCAACGACGCTGATAATATCCGGCTTCTGGAGATTTACAGCGATGGACTGAGCCAGCTTCTGAATCTTCGCGGCTCCTACGCCAGGGTAATAGTTCTCGATATTATACGAAGCCACCAGCAGCTTGTCCTCAGCTACAGCAATCGTAGAGGTCTCCTGTGTGAAGCTTCCTTGCGTAATGCCGGGCAGACTTCCATTCGCCGGAATAACCTTGAAATTTCCATTGTTGTAGCCGATTACTCCGGTCACATCACCGTTGAATGTATCACCGGTACCAACCTCTTGGCCGGGATTGCCATAGGCGATCAGCAGCCGTTGCGGATTAAGGTTTTTGGCGCCTTTTAGAACAAGTCCGCCTGCCGGTGTAATAACATCGTCCATCATATTGTCCACTCTCGTAGGAATGTTATATACGGTGGAGGTACCGCCGCCGCTTGTCCAATACGGACTGAGAATCGTAGGAGTCGGAAGTGTAACGAGCATCCCCTCAAGCGATTCATAAAAGTCCATAGCATCCTCATCGGGCTGGAATTCGGTTAGTTTATCATCGTCGATGACTGAGGACGGGATGATCCGCCCGCCTTTGCCCAGAACTACAGGCTCTGGAAGTTTTACGTTTTTGGCAACTGTCTTGATTGTACTGAGTGTAATTTGGGTGGAAGTCAGATTCTTGCTGCTGCCCTCATTGTACTCCGACACCATACCCGATACAGTCACATGATCTCCAATATCGGGCTTCAGGCTGGCATTCGTGCTGTATACGAATATGCCTTCAGAGGTATTGTCATTGCTATCCGGCTTAGGGTCCTGGATGAAAAATCCTTTATAATTGCCGTTCGCAAATGTATATCCATATTGGGTAACAATCCCCTCGACATCAGTAACGGTCTGGCCGGCATATTCAGAGGAATGGGATTCCCCTTGAATATCATGGATGCGCGGAGGCGCTGAAGCGGTATAACTGAACGTGAATACTTTGCTGGTCTGGCCCGGAATGGAAGCGATAGCTTTAATTACAGTATCCTTAGTAATCGTAACCGGAACGGTATACAACGTACTGGTCACGGTAGGTTCTGAGCCGTCGAGCGTATAATAGATAGCTGCTCCTTCTGTAGGACTGGATAGTGTTACAGAGCCTCCGCTAATGATTCGTCCGGCGCCGGGGCTGGCGGTCACAGAGAATAGCTCTTCTACCAGACTCTCGGCATTCAGCGGAATGAATTGATAGACATCATTAAACTGTTCAATAACACCGGTGATTCTATCAAAATGCTTTTCTGCGGTCAGTTGAGGCAGGTCAGAGTAAATTCTGAACGGCTGCTCAGCTTGAATGGCGGTGACATTCTTACCGTCTTTACTTTTGATTGTTACATTCTCAAGTGTGACAAGTTTAGCCTCATAAGCTTCACCATTTGCTGTTGTCAGTTCTGCGGCGGTAATTAACTGGGGAGCAGGAACACCGGCATCCGGAGTCACTACACTGTAGTTAAGCCCGGCGGACGGTTTAAGTTCCTGGAGGTTACTGTAGATATCCATAACACCTTGAATATTAACAATATCTCCTGCTTTGGCGAAGTCAGGGTACCCGTACAGCACAAGGCCAGCAGTGGCATCCTGAATGTACATTTTTGCGCCGTCGATGTGTGTAACCGTTCCTTCCGTCCATACGTTCTGACCCTTAGGTGCCGGGCGGACAGAGGCAATATCCTGTTGTTTAAGGAGAGTGTAATCATAGCTCGATTCTGTGCTATAGACTGCATCGGATACAGCATAGGTTTTGATTGTCGTGGGTGCATTTAGTAGGATAGGGGTGCTGTATGGCTTGAATGCCGCTTCGGCGCCGTCTATGTAGACTGCGGCGTACACGGATGCGCCAACGGTTGAAGTATTAAGGGAGATTTCAGTGCCTGCGGGCCAGGCATTGGCAGACGGAGTGGCAATAACCGGCGCTACAGTCTGACTGAGACCATAATGGCTATTGCGGGGATCAGGGGGCTGGACGGTGAAGTCCTTAGAGTTATTATCGGTATCGAAGGCACGGTTATCTGCAGGTGAAATGTCTGCGGTCTTGCGCACTGCGGCAAGGGTACTGCTTAGTGCGGCTGTAGCTCCGCTGCCTTCATAAGTAGTGGCAGTTCCGAAGCCAACCATATCAACACCTGCATTGGAGGCATCTACAAGGTCAATTTTGCCATTGGTAGCTCCAAGCTTTAATGTTCCTGTATAATCAGGGGCTGGCAATTCAACCGTACCTCCGGTACCAGCCGATTGCTGGATCAGAAAGTATCCCTTCGCGGCAATGGTTCCTGTTAATACTGAGATGTCGGATGTGTTAATTAGGTCACCATTGGCACTGGCATAACGCACCTTCCATCCCTCAAGACTCACTGCTGTATCCGTAGGATTGTATAATTCAATGAAGTCATTTTTGTATTTAGCGCCGCCGTTGCCGCCGCCACCGTAGACTTGTGAGATTACAATATTACTGTTATCCGCTGTTGCCTGTGCACTTTGTCCAGCAGGCGTTAACAGTCCGAGCAGCATTAGCACGGATAACCCTGTAGACAGCCATCTTCGCATCCTGTGAGAAATAACCATGATCCTAAACCCACTCCTCTCAAAACTATGATTGGCATTCCCCATTATTCTACCATTTAATTGTTAAATAAAGGGTCGCTTCATATAAATATATATTAAATTGAGACCAATTCAAAAGAATAATAGAGAAGTTTATTAGAAATGCATAAAAATAGTAGTAATGTTTAGTATAAAATCTATATAAATAGCCATTCCCCAATATTGGGGAATGGCTATTATCGATTATTAATAGAAAATCAATTATAGTCGACGTTGTAGAGCCGGATATCAGCCGTGATTCACTCCCGTTTCAATCCGCTCCGCCCCGCCCATATACGGCCGCAGCGCCTGCGGGATATAGATCGATCCGTCCTCCTGCTGGTGGTTCTCCAGCAGCGGAATCAGAATGCGCGGCGTGGCCACCGCTGTGTTGTTCAAGGTATGGCAGTATTGCAGCCGCCCGTCTTCATCACGGTAGCGGATGCCCGAGCGGCGGGCCTGGAAGTCGAGCAGATTGGAAGCCGAGTGGGTCTCCCCGTAAGCTTCTCTGCCCGGCATCCAGGTCTCGATGTCATACTGCTTATGGGTCTTCATCGCCATGTCTCCGCTACAGACGGCGACTACCCGGTAAGGCAGCTCCAGCAGCTGAAGAATATGCTCGGCATTGCCGAGAATCTCCTGGAGCATCTGCTCTGATTCTGCCGGATCGTTCTTGCACATGACCACCTGCTCGATCTTCGAGAACTGGTGGACCCGGTACAGCCCGCGCACATCGCGGCCGGCCGAGCCGACCTCGCGGCGGAAGCAGGCCGACATCCCGGCCAGCCGCAGCGGCTGATCCAGCTCCAGAATCTCATCGCTGTACAGCGAGACCAGCGACACCTCCGAGGTCCCGGCCAGCCAGCGCTTCTCGCCTGTCAGCTCGTAGGTCTGGTCCCGGCCGCCGGGGAAGAACCCGGTCCGCTCCAGCGCTTCCGGCCGGACGATCACGGGCACATCCATCGCGGTGAAGCCGCGCTGCATCAGCACATCGAGCGCCAGCCGCTGCACGGCGAGGTGCAGCAGCAGCCCGGCCCCCTTCAGCACATAGCTGCGGGGCCCTCCGGCTTTGACACCGCGCGGAAGGTCGATGATGTCGTGCAGCTCTCCGAGCTCGACATGGTCCCGCGCGCGGAAGCCGAATACCGGCGGCGCGCCATGCCGCCGCAGCTCCACATTCGCGCTGTCATCCGGCCCGATCGGCGTATCCGCCGACACGGGATTCGGCGCTTCCAGCAGCAGCTCGCCGCAGCGCTGCTCCGCTTCTGCCAGCTCCGCCTCCAGCAGCGCCAGCTCGCTGAGGGTGCCCCGCACCTGCGCCTTTGCGTGCTCGGCGCCTTCAGGGTCGCCCCCGCGCAGCAGGCGCTCGACCTCCTTCGTCAGCGCGTTGCGCTCCGCGCGCCGCTGCTCGGTGGCCCGGCGTACCTCCCGCCGCCGGTCATCCCACTCCAGAAGTTCCTCCAGGGGGAACTTCAATCTTTTCCATTCGGCCGTCTTCCGTACAAGGTCCTCATTCTCCCTGATCCAATTCATATCCAACATCTGCATCCGCTCCTTAAGTGTGGGTAAAAAAACGCAAAAAACGCCCTCATCCATGGGACGAGGAGCGTCAGCTCGCGGTGCCACCCAGGTTGACCTCATTCGCGTATAGCAGCTAAGCAGCGCGGAATCAGGCCCTCTTTGGTCTTCGCGGTAACGGGCGAAACCCGGTAAACTTAGGGAACAGGAAGCTGCTCCGGTCGCAGACGCCTCGCGGTTGGATGCCGGTCGTTGGCCTGGTCGGGATATAGGTTTGCCGTTTATTATAACCAGAGCGGCAGCAGTTTGCAAGCATAAGAGGGGTTTGACAATATTCCTTGTACTCTGCTAGGATTATTACTAATTTAAAGTATTGATGCCCGGCGAAGCAGCCCGGTTTATCCTATTATGCGGACGGAAGAGGTGCGGAAATGGCCAAAATAGTCGTAATTAACGGAACACCCTCGCTGGTCTCACGGATCAATGCCGTGATTGAGTATGCAGAGAATGCCCTGCGGGAGCGCGGGTATGAAGTGGAGCGGATCAATGTGGCGGAGCTGCCTGCGGAGGATCTGATCCATACCAAATTCGAGAGCGAGGCCATTGTCAAGGCGAATGGGCTCGTAGCGGAAGCTGATGCGGTAATCGTAGTCAGTCCGGTATATAAGGCTTCTTACACGGGAGTACTGAAGACCTTCCTGGATCTGGTGCCGCAAAAAGGGCTGGCCGGCAAAATCGTCCTGCCGCTCTTCATGGGCGGAAGTCTTGCACATCTGCTGGCGATCGACTATGCACTGAAGCCGGTACTGTCCGTGCTTGGCGCCCGCTACATTCTTGGCGGCGTCTACGCCGTAGACTCCCAGGCGGTTCGTAACGACCAGGGCGTAGTTGAGCTGGCTGAAGAGCTGCGTTTACGCCTGAACAGCGTGCTGGAAGAGCTGGCGGAGGAGACGGAGCATAAGGTGGGGCGCAAGGCAGGACAGACAGGAGCCGCGGAATAAGGTTACGCTGCCGGTCCGATCATCCCCGGTACAATCAAAAGGCACTAAACCACCCGGATGCGGGAGTTTAGTGCCTTTGTCTATTTAGGAGTTATACTCCTTGAAAGCTCAGCTCCGGCTCCCACAGAACAACCCTATCTCCCGCCAGACTCGCCGGAATATCAATGATCCGCTGGTTGCTGCTTCCCCGGTAGGAGAGGGTAAGGTCTTTGAGCTCTTCGACGAACCGTCCGTCGATCACGACCTGGCACAAGGCCAGCAGCTTCCATTCCGCAGAGCCCGGGGAAGCCGTAAGCTCCTCGTACGTATAGCCGGTATAGATCCAGACCGGGAAGGCCGGCAGCTCGGCGCGCAGCTCGTGTATGAAGTCTGCAGCCTCCTCAGCCGAGAAAAAAGGGTCCCCGCCCGCCAGCGTCAAGCCGTCCAGCAGCGGATTGCCTGCAATCTCCTCTATAATCTCCCGCCGGCGCTCCGGGGTAAAGGCCTCCCCGTAGTTAAAGTTCCAGGTCTTCGGGTTGAAGCAGCCCGGGCAGCGGTGGCGGCAGCCGCTGACGAAGAGGACGGCCCGCAGGCCTTCCCCTTCATTGATCGACTCCGGATAATATCCGCAGATGTTCATAGATGCTTAACACGGTCCCGGACTTCGGCTTGCTTGGCCGCATTGAAACGGGTCTGATAGTCACCGGTCAGATACCCGGTAACCCGGCGCAGACGGCGGATATGGGTGGTATCCTCATGGGCATTGCAGGTCGGGCAATTCGTGCCGATGACCCCTTCATAGCCGCAGCCGGAGCAGCGGTCAATCGGATGGTTGATGCTGAAGTAGCTGATGTCCTGCTCCAGCGCATATTTGATGATTTTGACGAAGGCTGCAGGATTGCTCCGGGCATTGCCGTTCAGCTCGACATAGGAGATCGCTCCGGCGTTGCAATATTCATGGAACGGGGCTTCCAGGCTGATCTTCTTGGCTGCGCTAAGTTCATGGTAGACCGGAATGTGGAACGAGTTCGTATAGTATTCACGGTCGGTTACCCCAGGGATAGAACCGAGCACCTTGCGGTCGATCTTGGTGAACTTACCGGAGAGACCTTCGGCCGGTGTTGCGAACAAGGTGATGTTGAGGTTAAGCTCCTCGCTCTTGCGGTCGCAATATTCACGCATGTGGCGGACAATGGCTACAGCCTTGGCGTGAATCTCCATATCTTCGCCGTGATGCTTGCCGTACATGGCTTTCATGCATTCGGCCATCCCGATGAAGCCCAGCGACAGGCTGCCGTGCTTCAGCAGTTCGCCTACACTGTCATCAGGGGCAAGCTGCTCGCCGCCCTCCCAGACGCCTTCACGCATCATGAAATCGGAGGCTTTGGCCTTCTGGGAAGCCTGGATACGGAAGCGGTGCAGCAGACCGTCCAGCGCAATATCCATATAGTGATTCAGGTCGTCGAAGAACCCTTCTTCATCAGCAGCCAGGCGGCGGCCGGTTATCGTGCCGTGGGCCAGTCCAAGACGCACCAGGTTGAGCGTATTGAAGGACAAGTTGCCTTTGCCGGAGCAATGGTTGCGTCCGAAGCGGTCGCCGAGCACACGGGTCCGGCAGCCCATCGTAGCGAACTCGGTATCCGGGTCAGCCGGATCATAATATTGCATGTTCAGCGGAGCGTCCAGGTTGGCGAAGTTCGGATACAATCTGCGCGCCGAGCACTCCGCTGCCTTCAGGAACAGCTCATAGTTAGGGTCACCCGGTTGCTGGTTGATGCCTTGCTTGCATTTGAAGATCTGAATCGGGAACACCGGCGTCTCCCCGCTGCCCAGTCCGTTCATCGTAGCCGTCAGCAGTGAGCTGATCACAAGCTGGCCCTCCGGGGAGGTGCAGGTCCCGTAGTTGATGCTGGTAAAAGGAATCTGGCCGCCGGAGCGGCTGGACATCGTATTCAGGTTATGTACCATACTCTCTGCGGCCTGCAGGGTCTCGCTCTGCGTCTCCTTCAGGGCAAAACGGAAGGCGCGCGGATACTGCTCAGCCAGATCGCTGCGGCTCATCGTAATCTCCCCAAGTTCTGAAACCTCTGCATTCTCCTCGAAATACTCCAGACCTTTGCGGAAGAGCTTGGAGAAGGACTTGGTCACATAAGGAGCCAGATCATAATCCAGCTTGTTGGCGGACACACCGCCGTACTGCGCATTCTGCTGCGACTGGAAAATAATCGCCACCAGCGACATCGCCGTCATAATCGAGTTGGGAGGCCGTACGCTGCCGTTGCCGGTGTTGAAGCCTTCACGGAGAAGCCGTTCGAACGGGATGAAGATGCAGTTGGTGGTTCCGATGGCGTATTGATCCAGGTCATGCACATAGACGACATTATCCAGGGTAGCCTGTACCAGCTGCGGCGGCATGGTGAAGTTGCGGGCATACCATTTGGAGTATTCACTGCCGAATTTGCTCATTTTGCCGGAGAAGCTCTCCCCGTTCAGGTTGGCGTTCTCGCGCAGCAGATCCAGATCCCGGCTGTCGATAATATCCCGTCCCAGATGAATGACCTCTTCCAAAAGATCCTCCTGTGCAGCTTGTCCTTCGTTATAACGTTTCTCCAGCAGCGTCATTATATAACTCTCTCCTCTCGGGTATTGTAAGCGTTAAAAAAGCACCTCCGGCCGGGAAGGCCGGAAATGCCCGAATGCATGATGCAAAGATCCGGAAAGCGGAAGTTTGCCTGTGGTCTGGGTGGAATATACGAGCAGACACTGGGCAAATAGCTTACGCCCGTTCTTGTACATTCCGCAGAGCCGATACCTGAAGATAATCCACGATCGTCCTCAGGTATCGGCAGCCTCTGGCCCGATTGACGGAAGGCTAACTCTGCTATGGCAGGCCGCATACGGACACCTCCCCTGTTCCTCGCAGGAGTCTAAGCGGTGCCACCGAAACAGGCAGGTCTCCTGGCTTCCGGCAACTCCTCCGGCGCCTTCCCGGGGGGCTTATTCCGCCCCTTAGTGGCATTTAGCCGGAGAATGCGGCCCTGGGCATCGCACCCTGGGAGCATCCGGTTACAGTGGCGGGACCGCAGCGGTTTTGCACCGCGCTTCCCTATTAAGTCGCACCTCTATTACAAGGGGTGAAACACCCGTTTCTACTATATTTTGTTGTTATCTATTAAAGCTACCGCAATATATTGTGTTTGTAAATGTTTTTTTGCAATCCCGCACGGGGAGCGGGTTCGGCGCTTTTACTCACAGCTGATCCACAGTTAGTCCACAGGTAATCCACAACTTTCCTATGAATCTGCCGTGAATTTTTCATAAAATCTCCGAAAATACGCCACAAAGAATCCATAAATAGAGTGCGTCTAATCCTGGTAATCATTTTGACGGATATTAATAGAATAGAGAGGGTGCAGGTGATTTGTAGCAAGCCTGGCGAAGCGTTACAATAAGAGGATAAATAAGAGACTCAGGCATACCAGATAATTAGGAGGGAGATCACAATGGCAATTGGCGAAGTGACCGTTATTCCGATCGGGACAGGCAGCACCAGTCTCAGCAGCTATGTGGCCGAGATGCAGCGTGTGCTGCAGACGGTGGAGGGCATTACCTATGAGCTAACTTCTATGGGTACAATTATTGAGGGACCGGTAGCGCGGATTCTGGCTGCGGTAGAAGCGCTGCATGAGTCGCCGTTTACCGCCGGGGCACAGAGAGTCTCAACCTCACTCAAGATCGATGACCGGCGCGACAAGACCTCGACCAGCCGCAGCAAGCTGGAATCTGTGGAGCGCAAGCTACAGGGAGAGTAACCACAATAGTATCTAATCAGAATCAACCGATAAGGAGCGGATTCTTAATGACAGAAGCAGCACAGCAGATCGGAATTCAAATGTATACACTGCGTGACCAGACGGAACGCGATTTCCTCGGCACACTGGCCAAGGTGGCAGAGATGGGGTACCAGGCAGTGGAATTCGCCGGTTATTTCGGTGTATCTGCAGGGGAACTGCGCCGTAAGCTGGATGAACTTGGCCTGGCGGCCCCTTCGGCGCATGTAGGCCTGGACTTCAGCAGTCTGGATAAGATGGAGCAGGCATTAGCCAAAGAGATTGAATACGGTGTAGAGCTCGGACTGCAATATATGATCACCCCGTCGGCACCGCTTCCGCCGAACCCTTCCATAGAGGATGTAACGAGAATCATTCCATTCCTGGAGAAGGCTTCCGCAATGGTCCGGGCGGCGGGGATGCAGTACGGCTACCACAACCATGATTATGAATTCAAAGAGGTTGACGGCAAGGCGGTCATCGATATCTGGCTGGAGCAGATTCCTGCCGAGCATATGCTGGCTGAGTTTGATCTGGGATGGGTATACAGGGGGGGAGCCCGGCCCGTTGATTATGTGTCGCGGTACGCCGGCCGTGTTCCGCTGGTTCACATTAAGGACTTCGGAGCAGACAATGAGGAGACTGATCTCGGAAAGGGAGAGGTCGATTTCCGGAGCGTCTTCGAGATCGCGGAGCAGAGCGGAATTCTCTATTATATTGTGGAGCAAGAGGCATATGAGGTATCTTCTCTTGCAAGCGCTAAGCTCGCACTGGATTATTTCCGCGGGCTAGGGCTGATGCAGGGCTGATGACACAGCAGCCAGCGGAAAAAGGGGTTGCGTTTTCCGCTGGAAGAGTTATAATATTTTGTGTTTGGCAGGACAGCAAAGCCTGTTCGCTGGTGTAGCTCAGGGGTAGAGCAACGCACTCGTAATGCGTAGGCCGGGGGTTCAATTCCCTTCACCAGCATTCTTATGAATTAAGCTTGACGCGGCCTTCCGGTTCTGGGGACCGCGTTTTTTATTGGCCTTAAGCATTGGTATGATTACATTCACTAACCGGCTTGGTGGCATCTCCCTGGTCGTTAGTGCACCAGGATTGGGACTGGAAGGCCAGGAAGATAGCCACCCATCTGTGTTCATTCTCGAAATGAATAAGGACGCCGCCGTCTTGCCATGTGCCATTTTCACTGGCGTACCCGCCCGCATTGCCTTGGTTCATATGAATATTATGAACGCCCTGCCCAGGGGAGAAGCCGAAGTACTTATCAGGCTTATCCTCTTCGGGTCCCCAAGGCTCGCCGAATACGTACAGGGTTGCATCCTGTTGATGTGCCTCCTTGAGATAAGAGGTGATTTTATCATAAAGATTGTTGCGGGGATCGCTGTCTTCGGGTTCATTCCGGTTCGTATTAGGCAGAGCTACCATCTTACTGGGAATCACCAGGTTTCCCCTGATATAATCAAGGGCAAGGCTCCGGTTATGCCCGGTGATCTTCGTGAAGCCGGATTCAAGCGTGAGCCAACGGGCCGTTTCTTCCGCTTTGAAATCTTCGCCCACATAATAAAGCACCTGATTTGCGGTGTCCTCCGGTAAATGTTCCGCTTTTGCGCTTGATCTGATATTGATAGCCACCCTGTACTTTTTATTAATATCACCTTCAACCTCAACCAGTACCTGGACATGATTATTTTTGACACCTAGCTTATATATGGTATTCTCATTGGATAATTTGCATTTTAATACCCCGTACCCTTGATCTAATCCGTTACCCATAGTTCGTCAGTCCCCCTTCTTAGCTATTAATGTTTCCCATAGAAGGCCATAGTCATTCTGAGTAAAAAGGTGTTCAACAGAGGAGGCAAGCTGCATTATGAAATGCCTAACCATTCGCCAGCCGTGGGCCACGTTAATTGCGCTGGGAGAAAAACAAATCGAAACCCGGACCTGGCGGACCGCCCAGCGGGGAGAGTTAGCCATTCATGCCGGGATGCAGGTGAATAAGGCGATCTGCCGGACGGAGCCGTATCAGTCGTTGCTGGCACGTTACGGTTACACTGCGGACAACCTGCCAACCGGCAAGATCATTGCAGTCAGCCGCATTGCGGATTGCTGTGAGGTGACGCCGGAGCTTGCGCAGCAAGGCTGGCCGGGCGGCAATGAATATGTATTCGGCAATTATGCCGAAGGAAGGTATGCCTGGATGCTGGAGGAGGTTGTTCCGCTGGTACATCCCATACCTGCTAAGGGACGTCTGGGTTTCTGGGAATATCCTGTGCTGGAAGAGGAATTGTGAATTTCTTGACGGCAATGTGAAGAAAAATTGCTCCAGATTGGCTGTCAGCTGGTATAATTGGGATATTCGGCGGGAAATCTTCCTATATATAAGGAGAGTTGTGCTCTGAGGCGGTCTACCGCTGGAGAGGGGCAGAAATGCCGGGAAGGAGCGTATGCATAATAGATGGGAAGCCTTCTAATTGCATGGCTTTGTATGCTTTGTTTGTTTCTTGCGTTCAGGGATCAGGTAAGCCGGAGAATCCTGTACCCGGTAGCTGTGGTGGTGATATGCGGCACATTGGGGTATTGGACGTTGTTAATGTAGCCGCATCCGGGCGATCATTTAATGCAGAAGTCTGCCGCTTGCGGCAGGCTTCTTTGTTAGCGCTGCTCCATCTTCTCCATACCCAGATATCTGCGCATATGCAGAGTGGCCTGGGCGGCAATCACATCATCCAGCAGCAGCATCCGTTCGTGATAGCCCCTGCAGACAAATTTGGCTTCAACACCCGTCTCCAGCCGCTGCTGCTCATAGACCTTCAGACCACGTGCGCGCATTCCGGCACGGACCTCCCGCAGATCGGCAGAAGCGGCATGAGCGGCCGACTGGATTACCTCCAGATAAGGTGCAGGCGTGCGCAGCTCAGAGGCTATAGCAGAAGCATCGCGCTCGAAGGCGGATAGAATAAGCGGCAGCAAAATATAAGATTTGACCAGCAGGTTGTCCTGGCTCTCTGCTCTTTGCATCCTTCTCAACCCCTCGAAGAGAACGTATATTCGCATTGTAACTCATCCTTCAAAAAATAATCAATGGGTTTTATAAATTAACTCAAATAATGTGATATATTTCACAAAAAATAAGATGAATTATTTTATATTAAAATTGAAATATTAAAGATTGAAAAATAAATCAGCTCAAAGGAGAATGGCAATGAGTCGTGAAGGAAGCCTCCGCCGTGGTTTGGTATTCGGGATCATTCTAAGTGTTCCGCTCTGGGTATCGATGATTGGCTGGGTTCAGCTGTTCGGGTCTGCCTAGGCGACATTTTATTCAAAATATATGAAGTCTATTAGCAGGTGTCGTCCCTATGGGCGGCACTTTTTTTTCGAGCTGAGGTGCCTGTAAATAGGTAAAATTGCATTGAACAGGAGCAGACAATGAGTAGGAGGGGTCTGAAGGCGATAAAATAGGACAAATGCATCAAATTTAAATAATATAAATTGATATTATTATAGGTAAGAGAGATAAACGGCTACAGCCAATCCTCTGATTTCTCGACTTTTTTCGTCAGCATATAAAAAAAGATTCGCCCCTGAAGCCTTATGATAAAAGGGTTAAATGAGGAATCTTCGCAAAAATAATTTCAAAAAATATACTGGGAATGGATTGACAACAGGGTGGGGGAGCGGATAAACTGAAATTAGTACAAAAGTAACAAATGTCATAGACTCAACAATGATCTTACATAAACAAATCTTAATTGCATACCGAAATCATGTACAAACGCAAACCGTATCGAAAGAACGGGACGCAAAGTCAGGAATCTACTGTCTCTAAAGTTGAGGCTAGGGTCGTCCGGCCGCCGTGAAGCTAACCCTTCGTGGCGGTTTTTTTGTTGTTATAGTCGCGTGACAGATTCATAGAATAGTAACTAGGAGGTGTGGACTATTGAAGAAAAGAGTACGTAAAACAGCTGCCATCCTTATGGCAGGCCTATTGACCCTATCCAGTGCCTTTACGTGGGGGACGGATGTTAGAGCAGCTTCAGGGGTGCCGTATACGCCAACACCGGTTTTGGGGGTTGCAGGGAATTTTAATGCTTTTATCCTCGGGGATTTTAAACAAGCCAATGACCAGATTGAAGGCCGCCTGGCAGCGGCGGGGAACATTACCCTCTCCGGAGGATACGGAGTAGCCAGGGCATACAGGGATGCTTCGCCGACGGATGTACTTGTGGCCGGTAAGAATTTTGTACATTTAGGCAGTGGAGAGATCTATGGAAATGTGGTATTTGGGGATAGCTTTACAGCCAATGAGCCTGGTGTCAACATCAAAGGCGGGAAGAAAAATGCCAGCCCGATTGATTTTGCAGCCGAGCAGCAAGCTCTGATCTCCCGATCCACAGAGTATGGGGCCTTGGCCGACACGAATGAGATTGGCGATAATCATTATGGACAGCTCAAGATAAGTGCACCGGATCGTTTCAATGTAGTTCATTTGGATGCCTCGACACTGGCGAAGACCAACTATATCGAATTCAACATTGCACAGAACGCTACGCTGATTATTAATATAAGCGGGTCTACAGTCAATGTGCCGAGCTTTTCAATGAATAACGGCAGAGCCAGTCAGGTATTGTTCAACTTTTACGAAGCTTCTGAGGTGAATATCGCTTATACCTCATTCTTCGGGACGATCCTCGCACCTAGAGCGGATGTTCATTATGCCGGAGCAGAGCTGTACGGAACCCTGATTGCAAAATCTTTTAGCGGCGGGGTAGAGATGCACCTGGGATTGTACGAGGGAGAGGGGCCGCCGCCGAGTCCGACGCCGACCGCAACGCCGACACCTAGTCCATCACCGACACCAACGCCGACAGTGAAACCAACACCAACGGTAACGCCAACACCGACTGTGAAACCAACACCAACGGTAACGCCAACACCTACAGTGAAGCCAACACCGACGGTAACGCCAACACCTACAGTGAAGCCAACACCGACGGTAACGCCTACACCTACAGTGAAGCCAACACCGACCATAAAACCGTCACCTACACCTGTGTGCACTCCAACTCCAAAGCCAACACCGACTGTAAAACCGACACCAACGCCGACCGTGAAGCCGACACCAACGCCAACGGTGAAGCCGACACCAACGCCGACCGTGAAGCCGACACCAACGCCGACCGTGAAGCCGACACCAACGCCGACCGTGAAG
>NZ_ASPX01000118.1:0-73601 GCF_000517965.1 Paenibacillus sp. FSL R7-277 | reverse complement strand
GTGCGGGTGAGATCGATAGCGTGTTGCAAGATGCGGGAGCGGTGGATGCTACGGCGCAGAGTGCGGGTGAGATCGATGCTGGGGTAGGTGCTGGAGCGGTAGATGATGCAGCGCTTGAGGTGCCGCCTAGCGCTGATTTGTTGAAGCTGTTGCAGCGGGCGGAAGCAGCTTCCGCAGCTGAGCTGAGCTACGATGATATCACCGGGCTGCTAAATCATCCTGCAGTTAACCCGGCGGACGGGAACACCTCACTCCCCTTATCTGCTATTGCTGCGGCTGTGCAGCCCTTGATTCTTTTGGCTGACAAGGTTCTGGCTGCGCTCGTAACTTCGGCCATATATTCACCGGCGGCTGCGGCTGCGCGTCTCACTCTTCCGCTTCCCAGATCAACCGATTAGTATGTCATCAGATGATCGGAGTTGCGATAAGCCTTAATTGTATTTGGTACAACTAAAACGCCTGTTTGCTCGCCAATTTCCGGTTTTGTTGTACTTCGTACATTTAAACATCCGTTGATTCTTCCCTCTCCCCTTTTTGGGCAGATTTAGTTGTACAGACTACAGTTATCCAATGAAAGTGTGCCTTATCGCTCGTTTTAGGTGTACGTTCTGCAACTATCCCTGCATAGTCCGTTTTTATTCAGCAGAGTGTCAGTTGCCTGGGCGTTGCGGACTGAGGGGCGTTTATTTTGCAGAAAATGCATGACTGGGGAGAGTTACGGACTCCACGGCGCTTAAAGGCGGATATGCTGCCTTAAATCATCGGTTAGAGTGATAATAGGTTCCTCTGAGTCCGCAACTCCGTAAAAAGTGCTGTTTTTGGGGAAATAACGGCTCTCCAGTCCGTCAGGGTATACCCGCTTGCTTTGCACTCCCGCTTTTTCAATCAGATGCTGTTAGGAAGGAGCTTACAGACCATGGATACTCCCGGGATCTCGCTCTGCATGATCGTAAGGAATGAGGCGCAGCATCTGGAGCAATGCCTCCTGTCTGTTCAGGGTATGGTCTCGGAGATTATTATCGCGGATACCGGATCAGAGGATAACAGTATGGCTATCGCCGGCAGGTTCGGTGCCCGGGTAATCAGGCTGCCCTGGGAACACGATTTCTCCAAAGCCCGTAATCATACCCTACAGCTGGCCTCCTATGGGTGGATTCTGGTGCTGGATGCAGATGAAGCCCTTGCTGACTGGAAGCCAGAGGAGTTAAAGCTTCTGCTGGAATCGGAGCATGCGGACGGGTATTTCCTGCCTTTTATTCATTATGTAGGTGATGCCTCCGGGCGCGAATACGTGACAGACAATGTGTGTAGACTCTTCCGAAACGATGTACGTATCTGTTTTCGCGGCAGCATTCATGAAGAGGTAGCCTCCAGCATCTGGAGCCTCCCCGGAGGACATATTGCTTATGCCCGTCTGCCTGTCCACCATTACGGCTATCTGGATGATGAGCTTCAGCGCAAAAATAAAGCCAGCCGCAATCTGGAGCTGATCCATGCTGCGCTAGAGCTTGAGCCCGGCAGTGTTCCCCTGCGGTACGCACTGGGGACGGAATATTACCAGCAGGGCAAGTACCCGGCTGCGGCGGACCTGCTACTGCCGCTCCTGGAAGAAGCTCCGCCCGACTCCGGCTATACCGCCGACCTGTATCTCAAGACAGCTTTTGCCCTCCAAGCGGGCGGGCGGCCTGCGGACGCGGAGTCTGTCTATCAGGCCGGGATTGGGCTGTACGCAGATTTCACTGATCTGCTGGAGAGCTATGCGGGTCTGCTGCTGGAGCAAGGGCAGGTATGGCGGGCATACCCTCTGCTCCAGCAGGCGCTGGACAGCGGGGATACCGCACATAAATACCCTTCCTCCTCCGGCAGCGGAACCTACCGCACCCGCCTTTCCGCCGGGCGGGTCTGCGAGCAGCTGTTCCTCTACGAGGAAGCAATGGAGCATTACAGACAGGCGATCGGCTACGCGCCTGATGACGTAACCGCCTGGGAGCAGCTGGCCACGTTGTGCCTGCTGTCCGGGCAAGCGGAGCAGCTGACGGTGTTCACGCGTCAGCTGCTCCCTGCCCTGCCCCGGCGAGTGCTGATCCGGCTGGTGCCGGCCGCACTCAATGCCCGCGCCGCCCCGTGGCTGGCGGCGCTTCTCGCAGCACCGCATCTGCCGGAGGATATCCGGCAGGTGCTTCAGGTGCTGCTGGGGACGCTGTTCCGCGACCCGGAACAGCCCGGGGCCGCATCCGCTGAGCTTGCGCGGATGCAGAGAGGCGCGCCGGATAACCCGTGGGTATCCGGCTATCTGTGGGCCTTGTCCTGCCGCAGCGGCGGAATCGCCGCGGCAGGACAAGGCCTGGGGCGGCTGGCGGAGCTGCCGCCCGGGCTTGCAGCCATGCACCGCCGGCTGGCGGGGCAGCAGCCCGGCCCGGCGGAGCAGCAGCCCGGCCCGGCGGAGCATCGGGCAGGCTCTAACAGCATGCAGGAGCGCCAAGTCGCCTCCCCCCATGCTGAAACCAGCCATTCCAGGCTGCCACAATGCCAAGCCGAAGAACAAGAAGACCCTTCTGTTCCGGCAGAATGTTCCTTCCCAGCCCCCGATATCGGCAGCTTAGCCGATTCGGAATACCGCGCAGACACACCGCTTAGCTCTACAGATTTTTCTTACACAGCACAACTGCTGCTTCAAGCAGGCGCTTGGGACACACTGCTCCTGCTTCTGCTTGACAGGCCGCTTGGCGCTGCACACTTTCTCTGGAGCAGACTTCCCCTGCCACTGCTGCAAGGAATGCTGCATGCACCTGCTTCATTTAGATTACAGTGGTGTTCGGAATATACCGGGCAATCTCAGCACCATAGATTGCCCGGGGATGCTGCCGAATGGCTGCTCTATGCAGCCATAGCTCAATCCTGCGGGCAAGCTCCACAGCTTACGTCAGACGATGAACAGACGCTACTGCAATCCGGCAGCGCTGCCGCAATCACTGGCCTCAGTTATTACATGCTGCTGCTTGCAGCGGAGGTTCACCCGGAGGGGAGCATCGCCGCTACTGGCAGCATTCCGTGGCTGCTGCTTGTGAAGTCGGTGCTTCAGGGTGGGGATGACGGGAGGTAACAATGTCTGAAGCTCCGCTTGGTTTCAAAGCTTTACTCATTCTCTTAGCACACTCATAGGGAAAACGAAAGACCCTGAGGGGTAGCTCCCTCAGGGTCAACTTTAGAACTTTCTGCTCAGTTATAAATATTATACTCTTTAGCAACTACCCACCCATTAAGACCATACGAAGCGGAGATCACATAGTAGTTGTAATTTTCATGTAGTAAATATTCAAGCAAATCCGCTCTTTTTTCATAATACATCGGCCAAGCGGAGTCCTTTTGGTGCTCTAACAATTCCTTATTACTTTTGACAAATCGACTTATTTCGAATTGGCTGATATCAAGAAGAATACTCCCTTGCAACTGCGTTTCAAACATATGCGCCAAGACATCAATGAACTCAATCATGACGGGAACTGAATTGTCTTTGCCGCCCAATGTTTGGAATGTAATTTTTGACTTTTGCAAATCAACCTTATAAGAAATAATTTCATTATCATGAATATTTTGCATTCGTCCCCAACCTCCCAGTGAAAATCCTGCTCAAAATACAACATTACCCTGCTCATCCCGGCTACATTTCAAAGTTACTGCATAAAAAGCAGGATTTTTCATCCTCCAAACGCTTAGCTGGGGCAATTCTTGCATTTTATACAACAACTCTATCATATCCCCGGATATCCCGGTTTCCGAGTTGCAATTTGTACAACATTATGGGAATACAGGGGTAATAACATTAATTGAATGACGCATTCCTCTGCGGCACCAAGACAAAAAAGGCCCCGTCATAAGCCAAGGCCTCATTCCTCCTGTATTCACCTACGATAAGCCGACAAGCTTACCACCGGTCGGTCATCCTTACCGGCTTGATAACGCCTGCACCGAGTTCCAGTCTGTCGATGCATAACATGCGGTTGCCCGGCTCCCGGTCTCCGATGAGTCTGCGGTGATAGACGATCAGCCATTCATCACGGTCCGGCAGATGCAAATATCCATGATGGCCGGGGCCTTCCGCCACCGGCTCCTGCCTCTCCAGTATGGTCCCCAGGTTCGGGAATGGACCAAGCGGGTTGTCGCTTACGCCATAAGCGACCCGGTAGGTCCCATTGGTCCATCCGCCCATTGACCACATCAGATAATACAGGCCGTCCTTCTTGATCATACACGGCCCCTCCACATAACCCGGCGGGGTGACGGAAAGGATGACCTCTCCGTCCGGGAACGGAACAAACCCCGTCATCTCCTCATTCATCCGGGCCACGTTGCAATGCCCCCAGCCCCCGTAATACAGATAGATTGCACCGTCATCATCCTTGAACAGATGAGCGTCGATCGGCTGCGCGCCGTGAACGAACCCGCCGATCAGCGGCCGGTGGAGATACCCTCTGTAGGGGCCTTCGGGAGCATCCGCAACAGCAATCTCCAGCCCGCCGGCTTCGCCGTCCTTCTGGATATCGTTCGAGGCAAAGACCAGATAATGCCGGCCGTGATGCTCAATCTGGGTCGGAGCCCATACCGCTCTCCAGATCCAGGGGAAATCATCCATTTCGATGATCCCCTCGTGGGTCGTCCAATGAACCAGATCCCCGGAACTGAAGGCATCCAGATTCATCTGCCGGGTATATTCCGTAAAAGATCTGGTGGCATACACATAATGCCTGCCCCCATATGTTCTGGCCTCCGGGTCAGCATACCAGCCCGGGATAACCGGGTTCGTAATTCCGCGCAAGCGAATCTCCTCCTTTGCTCTGCACTAGCGAATTCAATAGCCGTACAGGCCACTTCCTTCCCGTTCCCGGACCCAGACCTGCATGAAACCAGGCTCCCTGTTGTCCCAAGCATAATAGGGGATGAACCTGAGCGGCCTGCCGTCTGCATTCCGGCTCTGCAGCACCGTCACCCCGCCCAGCAGCTCCGGCAGATGCTTCACCCGGAACCTCGCTCCGGCCGGCAGGGAGAAGGCATCATAGGAACTGCCGGGATGGTCCGTCTGCTCCAGACAATATACAACGGGTCCCCGCTGCACGGCAACCCTCCCTCTGTCCGCCTCCACCTCCGGTCTGGCCCGCACCTTATTCACGGGCAGCTCCAGCTCAAGCACCACCGTATCCCCCGGCGACCAGTTCCGCTCCAGCACCATATACCCCTGATGCGTCAAGGCTTCCGCCTCCCCGATGCTGATGCCTCCCGCCTCCACCCGGTACCCGCTGCACCACTCCGGCACCCGCAGCCGGATACTGAATTCGGCGCTTGCAGCAGGGTTCACCTCAAGCTCTATCCGGCCATCCCATGGATAACGGGTGCTTAGCTTCAGCCTGACGCCCAGCCCGCTGGCAAGCCTAAGCTCCGCTTCGCTGTTCATATATTGATTCACCGCCAGGCCATCCTCTGTAACAGCATAGGCGTACTGGCCCAGGGATGGCAGAAAGCGGGCCAGATTGGTCGGACAGCAAGAGGTTTCAAACCATGGGACACGATGATGCCCTCCCTGGGAAGCCAGCGGATTCTCATAGAAATATTGATCCCCGGACAGGGAGATTCCCGACAAAGCGCCATTATACAGCTCACGTTCTACCACATCGGCATATTTACCGTCCCCGAACGTCAGATTCATCCGGTGATTCCAGAACACCATGGCAATGGCGGCGCAGGTCTCGCAATAGGCGGTCTCATTGGGCAGATCATAATCGGAGGTGAAGCCTTCATTGTGCCTGGACGGCCCAATGCCGCCCGTTACATACATGTTGCGCTCCACCGTATGTGTCCAGACCCGGTGCAGAGCCTCCGTATAAGCGGAATCTCCTGAAGCATGGACAATATCCGCCATGGCCGTATACAGATACATGGCACGGACGGCATGGCCGGTGACCTGCTTAATCTCACGGACGGGGACATCGTCCTGGCAATAGGCCGGTCCCCACTCCGGATTATCCCAGATCGCGCCAACACCATAGCCATAGCCTCGCTCCTCCAGCAGCCACAAGGCCAGCTTCCAGTAGCGCTCAGTCTGCGTGGCGCGGTACAGCTTCACCAGTGCCAGCTCGATCTCCTCATGCCCCTCGACCCAGTGCCGCTTGCCGGGGCCGAAGATCTCGTCAACATGATCGGCCAGACGGCAGGCCACCTCCAGCAGCTCGCGCTTGCCGGTGGCTTCATAATAGGCAACCGCGGCTTCGATCAGATGGCCGCCGTTGTACATCTCGTGCTTCTCCATGTCTGTCCACTTGCCCTTGGGATTCTCCAGGGTAAAGTACGCACACAGATACCCGTCTTCTTCCTGCGCAGCCGAGATCAGCCCGATGATCCGGTCAGCCTCAGCCTCCAGCGCCGCATCCCGCTCTGACATCAGCGCATAGGCAATGCCTTCAAGCACCTTGTAGACATCTGAGTCGTTATAATATTTGCCTTCGTAATGTCCTTCCAGCAGTCCTGCTGCCTTGGCGAAGTTATTGATGCGGCCGGTCTCCTCACATTTGGACAGGCAATCCGGCAGCGTGGTCTGCCGGAGTACCTTCAGACGCGGCTTCCAGAACTCGTCATTGATAGTTACACAGGTGAAGGACACATCTTGCCAGGTATGAATCTTCGATTGTTGCTCTGCCATTTCTGTTCCCCGCCTCCTTTATCCTTTTAATCCCGTTAAGGTTATGCCCTCCAGGAAGTACCGCTGTCCGGCCAGAAACACAATGACGCAGGGCAGAACGACGGTCGCCGAGGCCGCCATCAGCAGATCCCACTGCGCGGTATAGGTGCCCTGGAACATTTGCAGGCCCAGCGCGAGGGTGAACCATTTGTCGCTTTTCAGATAGATCAACGGTCCCATGAAGTCATTCCAGGAGGCCAGGAAGCTGAACAAGGCCACTACGATAATCGCGGAACGGCTTAGGGGAAAGATGATCCGGGTATAGATCTGCCAGTAATTCGCCCCGTCCACATAGGCAGCTTCATCGAAATCGCGCGGAATGCTCAGATAAAATTGCCGGAGAAGGAAGATGTTGAAGATTCCCCCGCCGAAATAAGCGGGCACAATCAGCGGATACAACGTATCGTAGAACCCCATCATCTGCCAGCCCAGAAAGCTTGGGATCATCGTCACCGCCGCCGGCAGCATCATGCTGGTCATCAGGACCGCGAACACCGCATCCCTGCCCTTCCACGGAATCCGTGAGAATCCGAAGGCTCCGATGCTGCTCGTAATTACGGTTCCCACCAGCACGGTGACCACGATGATGAGCGTATTCTTGAAGAAGACATCGAACGGCAGCACCGTAAGCGCCTTATGGAAATTGCCCCATTGAAACGGCTTCGGTATCCATTCGGGGGGCATGGTGAATATCTGCGATAAATTCATCAGCGAGCTGCGGATCAGCCAGACAAACGGAATGATGAACATACAGGAGATTAGGATCAGCGCCCCGTAACCTGCGGTAAGTGAAAGCTTCGATGGCCTCAAGCCCGGTCCCCCCCTTCGTAATACACCCATGACTTCGAGGTTCTGAAGACGATGAAGGTGAAGAACAGAATAATGACGAACAAGATCCAGGCCAGCGCGGACGCATACCCCATCTCGGCATCCCGGAAGCCTGTTCTCCACAAATAAAATACATAGAACAAACTCCGGTTATTCGGTCCGCCCTGCGTCAGAATGTAGGCTTCGTTGAAGACCTGGAAGGAACCGATAATCGTCATGATGGTATTGAAAAAGATCGTGGGGGTGACCATCGGCACCGTCACATGGCTCAGCTTGCGGAACCAGCCGCCCCCGTCCACCTCAATCGCTTCGTAATACTGCCGGGGAATGCCGGAGAGTCCGGCGAGGAAAATAATCACCGTGCTGCCGATCCCCCAGAGCGTGGTAAGTACGACTGAGGGGATCACGCTGCCTTCCCCGTACAGCCAGTTGCTGGTCGGCAGATGCAAGCGGCTCAGCAGCGAATTGATGAGGCCCAGGTCAGGGTTAAGCAGCCACATCCAGATCATGGCCGAGGCCACCGCCGGAACAATACTCGGCAGGTAGATGATCGTACGGAAGATAGCCCTTCCCTTCACATTGAGATTCAATAGCAGCGCGATCCCGAAGGAGAGGAGAATCACCGCAGGCACACGCAGTATGACGAAATAGAAGGTGATCCCCAGCGATTTATAGAACAGCTCATCTTCACCTGAGAACAGCCGCAGGTAATTATCCAGACCGGTGAAAGCGGTCTGCTCTTTGAACACATTATAGTTAGTCAGGCTGAGCACCAGGCTGGCGATCATGGGACCCAGCGTAAAAATGGCAAACCCAAGGATGGCGGGGGCGGTGAACAGCAGCCCGTAGAACATTCCTTTTCGCATACTGGCCTCCAGTCTTGTTGATTATTCCTTGATATCGCGCCGTCCCTTAATCTGGGCCTGGACCTTTGCCGCGATGGAGTCCATCGCTTCCTGGGCCGTCTGCTGGCCGAGCCACACCTTATCCAGCGCAGGATTGACCAAGTCCATAATATTGTTGAAATTCTTCACATAGCCGGTCGGGGTCTGATGCCCTTTGGTCAGAATCACATCGACAATGGCTTCCTTATAGCCGGACGGTCTGGCGTCCAGATTCTCCGTCCATTTGGCCAGTAGCGCAGGATCGGTGTACCAGTCCTTGGGAGATGGCATCCAGGTTCCGGCTGTAAGCATGTCAATGGAGGCTTCGGGATCGAGCAGCGCCTTCAGCAGCTCCCAGGTCTCCTGGGGATGCTTGGTGGATTTGAAAATGGAGAACATGCCGCAGACCACGGTGGTGACCGGCTCCTTCATTACAGGCATGACCCCGACATTGAAGTTGAACTTCGACTGGGCGAGGCCTGCGCTTGCCCATTGCCCGTCTACAGTCATCGCCACCTTCTTGGTCTGGAGCGCTACATTCGTTGCCGGAATATTCTTGGACTGCACGGGTGAAGGGGAGACATGATGCACATTCATCAGATCGGATATTTTCTGGAGGGCTTCCACCGCCTCCGGCTGGTTCAGCCCGAAGGTTTTGCCGTCCGCTGAGATGAAATCCCCGCCGTTGGAATAGATGAAGTTGCTGTACACCCCCCACCAGGTGGAGATATTTGCTCCATATTGCTTGATTCTGGTCGGATCGAAGCCTTCCTGGTCCGCTGTTTTGCCATTCATGTCCACAGTCAGCTTCTTGGCAACCTCGACGAATTCATCCCAGGTCCACGCATCCGCCACATTCGACGGGGGAGGCGCTATGCCGGCGTCCTTGAAGATATCCTCATTGTAGAACAAGGCGAAGGATTCGGGGCCAGGGCCGATTCCAATCACATTGCCCGGCTCCAGGGAATAGGTAATATTAGGAACTAGCGTATCGGGACTAATCTCGGTATCCTTATCGAGAAATTCCTGAAGATTATAGAATTTGCCCTGCTCCGCCATCGGAAAAGCAATCGTCCCCGACTCCATCATAGCGATGTCAGGCACATCATTCCCGGCGACCATAGTTGTCAGCTTGGTATCATAGTCAGCGGCAATATGCTGAAGCTCGACCTTTACGCTCGGATGCTTGGCCTCGAAATTCTGAATCGCTTTTTTATAAGGAGCCACTTCTTCCGGTGATCCCCAGACAGTCATCCGCAGCTTAATATTCTCCTTCGATCCGGAATTCCCGGAAGATGCGGAAGTGTCAGGGCTTGCAGTATTAGACTTCGAGCACGCAGACAGCACAGCGGCAAGCACTACAACCAGAGCCAATGTGATGAAGACTGATTTCCTGGGTTGCGACATATTCCAAGCCCCTCTCGATTTCTAAGTTCAACGGGTTCATAGCTGCAGTCTATGATGCCTTTATTATAAAATATAAGATAGCGCTTACATAACCCTAATCTCTTTGGATTGGTGGACCGGGATTGGCTTATAGCGGCAAAGTAATCACTACCTTCGTGCCTGCTCCCGGAGTCGAGAAGATGGATATCCCGTACTCGCCGCCGTAGGTCATCTGAATGCGGTCAATAGTATTCTTAATACCCACAGAGGAAGACTTCTGATACAGAATTCTGTGTACCGTCTCCGCACTCATGCCCCGGCCGTTGTCGGCCACCTCGTAATGCCGGGTTCTGCCGTTAATCCAGCCGCGGATTCCAATGAGTCCGCCAGAGCCGGTCTGATCGAAGCCGTGAAGAATCGCATTCTCCACAAAGGGCTGGAACAGCAGTCTCGGCACATCGTACGCCAAGAGCTGCGGGTCCATATCATACTCCACGGTGAACTTGTCCTCGAAGCGGATCGACATAATATAGAAGTAATTACTCATCCAGCTCATCTCTTCGGACAACGGTACGGCGTCCCATGTCTTCCGGGAGGTATAATGCAGCATGTTGGATAGACAGACAAGCATCCTGCTAAGCTCCTGCTGATCATTCTCAATTGCCGTCCAGTTCATCACATTCAGCGTATTGTACAGGAAGTGCGGATGCATCTGCATATTCAGCGCCTGTATCTCAGCCTCTTTCTCCTTCAGCTTGATCTCGTAATTCTCCGTCACCAACAGCTGAATCCGGTCATTCATCCGGTTGAAGCGCTGCGTCAGCACGCCGAACTCGTCATGGCTCACCACATCCACGCGGGTCTGGAAATCTCCCTCGCCCACCGATCTCATCGCGCTGAGCAGCCGCTTGATGGGCTTAGTGATTTTACCTGCAATGAAAAAAGCGAAGATCAGAGCCACAATCCCCATCACAACAGCCAATACAGTAATAGATGTCCGGATCACCGGCACCAGGCTGCTCACCAGCCCTGCCTGCGGTATCCACACCACAGACATCCAGCCGGTCACCTCCGAACGGTCGAAGCAGACGATCACCGCTTCGCCGTCCAGCTTCATTCTCCGTGCCCCGCTGTTCTCCCGCTGCAGCTTGTCCAGTCCTGCCTCCTTATAGATCTGTGCAACCTGACCCGGCTCACTGCTGGCGACTACCCTGTCCTGCGGATCAAGCACCATGTAGCGCGAGTTCCCCGGAAGGCTGTCTGCATACAAGGATTTAAGCACCTCGGATTTGAAGCTTATGGCAAGTACGGGGCGTTCCACTCCGGCATCCATTTTAGCAAGCTTCGTATTGCTCAGATAGGTGAAGTCCAGCAGACGTGTAGCCGAGAAGAGATAACGGAACTCCAGATTTCCGCCTTGCAGATAGGGCTGGTTGAACATGGACGCGAACTCATAAGTCGGTATCCACACCAGCTTCCCTCCCGCCTGCCGGGCCATACGGTATATATCCGATTGCGTCGGTTCTCCTTGAGGCAGGGGTTGTCCGAAGGTGAAGTAGGAGGTCCATAGCTGGTAGGCAAAGATATCCTGGTTCTGGGAAAAGGTTTTGCCGAGCACAGCCGTCACCTGCCGGTCGGCTGCGAACAGCTCCGCTTCATTCGCGGGGTCCAGCTGGTTGAAGATGCGGAACAGATCCTTATCGAGGAACAAGGACATGCTGTTCTGGTCCACGATCCGCAGCTTGGTGTCCATGACTTCATTATTCTTCCTGACAATCTCATATACATTCTTCTGCGCCTGCTCTGTGATAATCTTCAGGCTGGTCCGGTAGAATAAAGCCCCCAGAACGAGCAGGGGAATGGCGATCAACAGAATATAGCTGGCCAGCAGCCGGTAACGGAAGGTGATCTTCATGCCTCACGTTTCCTTTGCGACAGCGCATGCTTATAGGCTTTGGGCGACATGCCGTAATACTTCTTGAATACGCGGCAAAAATATTTCGTATCCTGAAATCCGCATTCCAGGGATATCTCATATATTCGGAGCGGCTCCCCGGCAAGCAGTACCTTGGCCCGCTTCATCCGGGCCGCCGTCACATGCTCCGAGAACGTTTTTCCCGTCCTGTTCTTGATCAGTGTACTGAAATAGGAAGGGTTAAAATGGAAATGCTCAGCTGCCCGCTCCAGTGTAAGCTCCTCCTTCATATGCTGCTGTATCCAGCTTAGGCATTCAGCGATCATGCTCTCCCCCTGATCCTGCCGGGATACGGTTAAGGCCAAATGCGCTTCCCGGAGTGCCTGCCCCAAATGGGCCACCAGCTCCGGGTACGAGCGGCATGAGCGGATAAGCATCGTAGCCGTACCGGTCAGCATCTGCTGCGCTCTCTTATCCAGAATGTCCTGATGCTCACTCCGGATCTGCAGCAGCATTAGCGATGCCTGCTCCTTTAGCAGCATAGGGCTGGCATGTCCACCGTCTGCAAGCTGGCAGAGGGCTTCCACACAAGCTTCCAGAACAAGCGCAGCATCATCCATTTTCAACGCCTCATAGACCTTGCTCCAGTCAGGAACGGCCTCGCGGGAAGAAAACCTGATCTCATCTGAAAACAGCAGCCCCTGCCGGAAATCATAGAAGTTGTAACTGTTGGCCGTTCTGGCTGCCAGATAGGACCGCGGCGCTTCCTCCCGGAGGGAACGGCATTCCGGGCCAATCCCGTGGGTGAGCTGTCCGGTATGCGCCCAATCCGCCGCCAAGGAACGGGCAATGGACCGGGCTTCTTCCCGCTTGTCCCCGGTAAGGGCTTCCAGGGAAATCAAGGTAACGGCGGCAAGAGAGCCGTCCTCCGTCATCCCGCTCAAGGGAATGGTGATGGCTTCCCCCCACCTGCCCCAGGCCTGCTCCAGAGCACGGATGAACACGCCGCTGTCCTGGCAGGAGTTCAGCTCCGAATACACAGCGACACCGCTCTCCCGCAGCCAATCATAACCGTCCAGCTCCGCCAGCTCGGCCAAGGACGCACTGCCGTTCAGCCAGGACAGCATGAGCCGGTTCAGGTAGGCGGAAGAAGCGAGCTTAAGCCGGTGCTGCATTTCTTCCTCTTCACGGCGCTGCCTCTGTTCCGCTGTCAGCAGAAGGTCGATCCGGCTTAGGACATCCGCTACCTGGTCAATCTCCACCGGCTTCAGCAGGTAATCGTAAGCCCCATAATGAACTGCCTTCTGCGCATACTCGAACAGATTGTAAGCGGATACCATTACGACCTTGGTCCGGATACCTTCAAGCTTAAGCCGTTCCAGAAATTCAAGCCCATCCATTCCGGGCATACGGATATCAGTCAATATAGCTTCCGGGCGGTGGGCTTTCACCATTTCCATAGCGGACAAGCCATCCTGCACCGCCACCACCTGATCCTCCGGCCGAAGGCGTCCGATCAGATTGACCATCCCTCTAAGATGTCTGGGCTCATCATCCACGATCAATATTCTCATTATGCTAGCCCCCCAAGATTGGCTTACAGCCCCTGTCAGCCGCAGTGTTGCCCTTATTATAGAAGCCATTCCGGTTCATTCCTAGTGGATTCATATTGGAAAGGTGGATTTGAATACTTCCCTCATCGTCCTCATCGCACCGGCAGCCTGCCAACTAATTCCGCAATTTATCCGCATTAGCCCGTATCAACCTCTCCGGCACAATAAAAAAAGACCCCCATTTAGCCATTAAATGACCACAGGAGCCCTTACCCCGACATTATCCCCGCTTCTCCCCTACTCCGGCCCATCCCCCGTATTTCCGCTTCCGCTTTCCGCATCCGGCGCATTGTTGCTGCCTGATGCAGGCGAGGGGCTCTCCCCGCTGCCCGCATGTCCGCCTGATCCGCCCGAGCCTGAACTGCTGTTGCCGCCGCCTGAAGGCGTGCCTTCCGCGCCGGTGCTGCTTTTCTCCGTACTCAGCGAAGGGGCCGGGATGGCGATGCCCGGGGCGCTGCTGCCGTTCTCGCCGACAGGCTTGCCCTGATTGTCATAGTAGTACATCGGAACGTCACCGACTACCATCAGGTAGGAGACGGGGATCTCTGTGTCCACCACCTGCGGATCCATGTCAAAGGGGATTACGACCGCTACCTCGGTCACAATGTGAATATAGACCTCAACCAGAATCATATTGATTCCGGCATTTTGCTGCCGGGTATTCAGCTCCACCTTCACGGCCCCCTGAGGTTCGATCTTGATCGGAATATCGGGTCCAAAGGAGGCAATCAGCGGGCTGCCAAGCGCCTGGCCCAGCGGAATACGCTCGCTGCGGTTATGCAGCTCCTGCAGTGTGGACTGTATCACCTCGGCGGCTTGCGAGGTAATCCGCATATGCTCCTTATAGTTGAGCATGAAGCCGGAGATTTTGCCGCTCTTATCCGTCTTCCAGTCAATTAGCGCCTCAGCATTCCCGCCGTCCGCCACCTGGGACGTAATCGCCTTGTTAATGGATTCCGTGGCGATCTGCTTCACCCGGATCTGTGCCAGATGGAGAATCGGCGGCTTCAGGTGCTGCTCCACATAACGCAGCCCCTGCAGCACCGCCAGAAGCAGCAGCAGGCTCAGAACGATCCAGAATCTGCCCCGTCTGCGCGGCTTCCGCCCCTTGCCCCCGTCGGCTTCCTGCCGCTTCCCGTCCCTGTTGCCGAACAGGCGGAACCCGCCGCCCCCACGCCCGGCCTTGCGCCAGACCCGCTGGCCTGGAGCGCCCGCTGTTCTCCCGGACGGCTTCGCTGTCCCGTAATCTGCTTCACTCCCGTCCAGCCGGACGCCGGACCTGGAGGGCTTCGCCACGAAGCCCCCGCTCCGTCCCCAGCTCCGGCCAGGCAGACCCGCGCCGGGTCTTGAAGGCTTCGCTTCGAACCTTGCTCCCGAACCCGCACCCGGCGGCCGGATTCCCGCTCTGGACGGTTTGGCCTTGAAGGCCTGGCGGCGCCCGCCCGGCCCCCTCAGACCGCTTCCGCTGAAGTCCGGCAGACGCAGACGCCCGAAGAGCGGTACGCCTGTGCTCCGTTTCCCCCATTTTCTGATTCTGCCCATGCCCTGCCGTCCCTCCCGACATTTCTGCGGTCAAGCCGCCTGTACTACTAAGCTATTCAGCACCCGTACGAAATAACCCCACAATGTGGGGCTTCCGCCTTGATATATCTGGTCCATTCTGAGGGTTGTCTCCCTCACCGCCGCTTGTATGGAGCAGCATTGTTGCAATTCTTGCAGGATTTCTCGAAATTTGTTACTGGCTGTGGCCACATGATATTCGCTTTTACTTATACATTCGGCCCACACGCCACTGCCGCACCGAATGTGATCGGTTTTTCGACCATATCCGGCTGTTCGGTGAAATCAGCGAAGTCATTCCTATTACTGGTCCAGAATATAATCATCCTGCCGATGCTCCAAGACACTTACCCCCAACTTTATGCACAACTTATCCACATCGGACGCAAATCATAATTTTCTAATCCACAAAAAAAAGAACATCCCCGCGGCACCACACCGCAGCAACGTTCTTCTAATGCCCCGCCCGCTTGCGCTTATCCTCCTGAAGATGCCCCCAATGCAGCCGGACAAAGATAGCAAGCAGAATCAGCATAAATACACCATACCACAACAGAAAACCATTCCAGTCCTCACGCGGGACAATGAGCGAGGAGCTGAGCGTACCGAACAGCCAGATAAAAGACAGATTGCCGAGCACCGTCCCCCAGACAAAAGCCGCCGGCTTCATTGGAGACACGGCTGACATCAGATTAATGATATTGCTGGGCACAATCGGAATCGTACGCAGCAGCACCAGGGTCCAGATGCCGTAACGGTCCAGATAGGTCTGCCATTTCTCATACTTCTTGAGCTTGTAGCCCCATTTACGGTCGAACCAGTCGAAGAGATAACGCCGGAAGAGAAAATAGACGACTACCGCGCCCAGGTTGCAGGCCAGCCAGCTGACAGCCATCCCGCCGATCACTTCGAATACAGAGACATGCAGCACAATCAGAATCGCCAGGGGGAAAAATCCGAACAAGCTTTGCAGCACGGCGAGCGGAAAGGTAGCAAAAACAATATACGGGCCGCTAAGTCCCAGACTTTGCAGCAGCCAGTCAATCCAGGCATTGATCATCTCGGTCATAGAGCGCTCTCCTTCCCTGACTCTTAGCAGCATGTAAAGGAACCGCTCATTAATGTTGAAGAAAAACACCCCTTGCGGGGTGTTTATTGAACATCTAACTATAGATTCTGCGACATAAGCGTACAAGTTACAGAATTGTTGCTTATTTTCTCCCATCATAGCACACATCGGTCATCGCCGCCAGATCACTGAACCCTACAGAGTTCACTTAAGCAGAGATACCAGTTGTCCACTCATTAACCTTGGCTTCATTGCTCTCTACCCATTCCTTGGCCGCTTCTTCAGGCGATTGTCCGCCCTGAATCTTGACCATAACCTGCTCCATATCCTCTGCGGTCCATTTGAATTGGCTCAGGAACTTGTGTACATCAGGCATATCTTCCTTCAGGCCTTTGCGGACCATCGTATGAATCTGCTCGGCACCGCCGTAGACATTCTTCGGATCGTCCAGGTACTTGAGGTCCATGTTGGCGAACATCCAGTGCGGAGTCCAGCCAGTGACTACAATCGGTTCATTCTTGTCAAAAGCCTTCTGCAACTCCTGCGCCATCGCCGCCGACGAGCTCTCCAGCAGCGTATAATCGCTCAAGCCGTAGGCTTCGAGCGCTTTTTCCGTGGCCGTCATAATTCCGGCCCCCGGCTCAATTCCGATAATCCGCTTATCGAGCGTTGCCGCTACTTCTGCATTATTCAGATCTTCAATGGAGTTGATCTCCATGTAGGCGGGAACGGCAAGCCCGGTCTTCGTTCCATCCAGATTCACACCGGCATCCTCAATGTCCTTGCCGTATTTCTCCAGATAAGAGGCATGCGTGCTTGGCAGCCAGGCGGCTACCATGGCATCTGCGCTTCCGTCAGCAATCCCTGCCCACATCGGTCCGGCATCGACCTGCAGCATCTCCACCTTCACACCGAGCTTCGTTTCCAGCACTTCCTTGACTACGTTAGTACTGGCGATCTCGGAATCCCAGGCTACATAAGCCAGCTTCACCGTACTATTGTTATTATTGGACGAACAACCTGCTACCAGAATTACTGCCATCAGCAGCATGAGCATCATTAGCGGTTTGCGCTTTATCGATTGGATTCTTTTCATATTAATCATACACTCCTATTCTTGTGGTTTGGATTTGAAGAGCTTCTGGGTAAGACGATCCAGCAGAATGGCAATAATAACAATCGCAATCCCCGCCTCGAAGCCCGCACCCGTCTTCGCCTGTGATACTGCACGGTATACATAGGCACCTACACCCTGGGCACCGATCATGGACGATATGACGACCATAGACAGCGAGAGCATAATCGTCTGGTTAATCCCGGCCATAATGGTCGGGAGCGCGATCGGCAATTGCAGCTTGAACAGCTTCTGCCCTGCGGTTGAACCGAAGGCATCCGCCGCTTCCACCAGCTCCGGTGAGACCTGGCGAATCCCCAGGTTCGTTAACCGGATCGTTGGCGGAATCGCAAATATAATAGAAGCAATGACGCCGGGAACAACACCCAGCGAGAAGAACGACACGGCTGGAAGCAGATATACGAACGCCGGCATCGTCTGCATGAAGTCTAAGATAGGGGTGGCAATATTCTGGAAAGTCCGGCTCTGTGCACACAGCACTCCGAGCGGAACCCCGATCACTACAGCCAGCAGAGAGGCTGTCAGTACCAGGGCCAGCGACTGCATCGACGGTCCCCACAATCCAAGATTGTCAATCAGGAGCAGTCCGACCACCGCAAACAGCGCCATCCGCCATTTGCCGATCCAGTAGGCCAGAGCTGCGATCAGAAGGGTCAGCACCATTGCAGGCAGGAAATTCAGCGCCGCATCAATCCCGCTCACCATTCCGCCAATCACAGCATGAATGATATCAAATATAGGGCCGAAGTAGGTCGTGAGCCAATTTTCAATCCATTCTACGCCCTTTCCGAGCGGTATTTTAGGTAAATTCATGAACCAATTCCTCCTTCAGGAACCGCGTTACCGGCCAGGGCAGACAACACGGCCCCTTTGATAACAATGCCCTTCAGCTTCTCGCCTTCCCCCACTACTGCAACGGGCAGATGCGTCTCCGACATCAGCTCGAACAGATCATTCAGCAGGGTATCCGGCTGAACCCGGGGAATGTCGCGCAGCATCACATCCAGAATACTGCGGTTCTCCTTCAAGGCCTGTGAGGCATTATCCGCTGTCAGCAGACCTTGCAGCCGCATCTCATTATCTGCGACATACAGGCTGGAGACCCCGCTGTCCCGCATGAGCTGCAGGGCTACCCGGGGACCGCGTTCCGGGCGGATCATCTCCGGCTGGCGCATCACATGGGAAGCGGTCAATACTTTGGACAGATCCACATCCTCCACGAAGCGTTCCACATATTTGTTCGCAGGCTGAATCAGAATTTCTTCCGGCGATCCGATCTGGACAATGACCCCGTCCTTCATCAGGGCAATACGGTCCCCGATCCGCAGCGCTTCATCCAGATCATGCGTGATGAAGACAATCGTCTTCTTCACTCTGGATTGCAGCTCCAGCAATTCCTGCTGCATATCCTTGCGGATCAGCGGATCAAGCGCACTGAAGGCTTCATCCATCAGCAGAATGTCAGGATCATTGGCCAGACCGCGCGCCAGGCCGACACGCTGCTGCATGCCTCCGCTGAGCTGATCCGGGCGGTGGTTCTCCCAGCCCTTCAGCCCTACAAGCTCAAGAGCCTCCATGGCCAGCCGGGTTCGTTTGCTTTTCTCCACGCCCTGCACTTCCAGTCCGTATTCTGCGTTAGCCAGCACACTGCGGTGCGGGAACAGCGCGAACTTTTGAAAGACCATGCCGATATTCTTCCGCCGGAATTCCCGAAGCTGCTCCGGATTCATCTTGACAACATCCTTACCCTTGAACAGCACCTGTCCTCCGGTAGGCTCAATCAGCCGGTTCAACAGACGGACGAGCGTGGATTTACCACTGCCCGACAATCCCATAATGACAAATATTTCTCCCTCTTCAATGCTGAATTCGGCTTTATTCACACCGACCGTCAGCTTGGCTTCCCGGGCGATCTTTTCTTTGGACCAGCCTTGTTCTAATAATGGAAGCGCCCGTGCTGCATCATGACCGAATACTTTGGTTAACTGTTTCACCTCTATAATTGCCATGTTGACCTCCTTCTCTCCTTTTACTTTCGGGTTAACGCTACTGACCTAGTGTAACGGACTTACGAAAAAATACGCAAAGCTCATATTCGCTAAGAATTGAGTGTACAGTTTTAACTTTACGTACTTTACGTATAGAATACTCTGTTTAACGCCGGATTCCGTTCTGGATGAATTCTTTACTTCTTGCCGGGGATTTGATTACAATACACTAGGAGAGACATGCAGAATGTCAGCCTATTCCTCAGGAGGGACATCATGAACGATTTAGAGGGGCTTTTGCCCGAGCAAATAGAAAAAATCAGCAAAGCCCGTGAACGGGTCATCGACTCTATCGGCAAAAATATGGATTTATACGGCATCACCCTGTCCATCGGGCATTTATACGGTTACATGTACTTTAATGAGGGCCCGGTTACACTGGATGAGCTAAGCAGCACCATGGGCATGAGTAAGACCTCCATGAGTACTGGAGTACGTACACTGCTTGATTTGAAGATGATCGATAAAGTCTGGGGCAAGGGCACCCGCAAGGATCTGTTCGAGGTGGTTCCCGACTGGCATCAGAACTTCAGCGATTACTTCTCTATTAAATGGAGAAAAGCAGTTGAAGGGAATATGACCGCCCTTAACAAATCACTCGCCGAAATCCGGCAAATGAAAATCGATTACGCGGACGAGCCCGACCTATCGCGCCTGCTCCACACCGACGAGCTCAAGATTGAAGAAGCCATTAAATATTACCGCTGGCTGCTGAAGCTGATCGAAGCGCTGGAGACCGGCAAGATCTTTGAATTAATCCCTAAAGAATAATATCAGCTATTGGCGTTCAAACTATTCTGCTCATGCTGAAAAGGCTGTTCCAAAAGGGGATGTTCCATAAGCCATGAAATGGCAGGGACACCCCGTGTTTTGGAGTTGGATGGACGTTTGCGCTCGGTGAGGACGCTCCGCGAACGAAACGTTGTTACAATCGCTGTGCTCGTAAGAATTTTTTTCATTCCCCTATTCGGTGAAAATCCGGAGACCAAGGCGACCGCTATCGCTTCTCCACAATCGTTTCGTCCTCTCCACTGTTTAAGCAGGAAATGGAACTACCAAAGACTTCAAGGGAACCTAGCCTCGCATACATTTGAGCCATCGCCTACGTTTGAGCACAATGTATGCTGTTTTCCGCATACATTCGGGCCATCACATGCGTTTGAGCACAATTTATGCTGTTTTCCGCATACATTCGGGCCATGCGCCTGCGTGTGAGCACAATGTATGTTGTTTTCCGCATACATTTGGGCCATGCGCCTGCGTTTAAGCACAATGTATGCTGTTTTTCACTTTCATTTGATCCCATATGATGCTTTATCAGGGAAACTATAGTTTCCATATAAGTATCAAAACGGCCGCGACCCTTTAATTCAAGGATTGCGGCCGTTTTCGCATGCTGATGTGCTGTCTTTCGGCAGTTATACTTCCGGCAAATCACACCATCTTTCGTTAGCTTACGGGTTCTCGATCAGACTGACATCATCGATGTAGATATGATTGCCTGCTTCGATAGCCGCATTCGTCTCTGCGCTGTTTCCGGGATTCAGCCCCAGCAGAAAGACCAGATGAACCCCTGCATCCGTTCCGCCGTTCATGGTGAAGGTGTAGCTGAAGCGCTGCATTTCGCCAGTTAATGAAGCGGCGGTTGTCTGCAAATATTTCGTATAATCTCCTCCGAAATGCTCGACTGCTACTTCAATCTGCCGGTTGATATCCGAACGGGCGCTGAAGGCCAAGGTATAGCTTTTACCCTGAGTCAGCTTCAAATCTCTGTAATCTACCTGAGCGGCGTAGTTGGCAGATCCCGTGAAGCCCAGCGACACCTCAAGCTCCCCATTCTGGACTGCGGCATTTCCGGTGCTCTCGAAGTACTGGGTCCAGCCTTTAAGGGCCGGCTGCGCATCGAATGTGCCGTTATCCAGTGTGCCGCTGGCAGGCTCGGTGTCCGGTCCGTCTGTTACCTTTCTAAGCACGATATCATCCAAAGAAATCGTATGCGCCGTATGGTTCGCCGTTTTATCTTCACCCAGCGTGGCGCCGATCAGATAGTTCAGCTTCAGCGGATTGGCGTTCGTCACACTGAACTGAGTGCTGTAAGTCGCCCATGTGGCTGTAATGTCGAACTTCGCCTGAGCCGCCTGGGCAGAGGTTCCGCTATATTCCACGATAATCTGCCGGGGAACGGTAGATTTCGCTCTGAAGCTTAGCTCATAGGTTGCGCCAGCTTCCAGCGGGATTTTCTCCTGATAGAGCTGGGTGTGCCAGGCTTGTGACCCGGCCGCCGTGATCAGCACCTCCGCTGCTCCGTTCACCACTTGGAAGGACGAGACTCCACCTTCACCAGACCAGGTGGACCAGCCCGAGCTGCCGCCGGTGAATGATCCGTTGACGACCAGATTGTTATCATTCGCCAGTATAGTCTGAACCACACTAGCATTGACGTACCCTTCGGCTTCCACGGTAATGTTATAGCTTCCCTCTGCCGGGAAGGCGGCAGGCTGAATTGTGATTGCTCCCGGCCCTACATCGTACAGCTCCGCCGCAAGCGTGACGCCGTTCACTTTAAGAGACTTAATGCTGCCGGACCATTCTGCTTTCGGGATGAAGGTAAGCTCAATCGGCTGTGATACCCGGTTGGCTGTGGAATCTGCGAGCAGCTCCTGCGGCTTCGCCGGGGCGTCCTTGATCTCGAATCGCACATTATCGATGATGATATCATGACTTTGCGGAACGCTCACACCCCCTACCTTGCCAAGCAGGAATTTCAGCGAGAGCATATCATTCGCCCCCTGCCGGAATTCGAACCGGTAATGCTTCATCTCTGGAGTCAGCTCCACCGTCTTATCGATGGAAGGGGAATAGCTCGCATTCTCTGCCTTCACATTCATCTGCCGGGCCACGCTGGCACTGGCATCGAATTCAACCACATAATCGAGGCCCGCCGCTGCCTTGAGGTTATTCTGGAAAAGCATCACCGAATACGCCTGATTGCCGGTATTAGTAATGCTGAATTTGGCTGCTCCATCCACCGCAGCGGCAGTGCTCTGCCCGCCGTCTTCTGTCAGCAGCCGCTCCCAGCTCGTAAGCCCGAAGCTGAAATCCCCGTTCAAGAGCGGGTAATAGGTCAGATCAGGATCATAATATGAGCTGGTGCGTACCAGCACGAATTGATCCAGAAAGACCGTTCCTGCTGTCCCGTCAAGCCGCAGTACGAATTGTCCAAGATGATCCGTGGCCCCCGCGAGATTCTTGAGCAGCGCTTCAACCTGCTGATGTCCTGCATTCAGCTGAACCGGCTCCGAAGCATAGACTACGCCGTCATTGCCTTGCAGTTCGACTACAGCTGTCCTTGCGGAGAAGCTATCGACCTCGAAGGTCAGCTTATAATCCTGGCCTTGCACCAGGAAGATTCCCTTCTGTTGCAGCGTAACCTCGCTGCCGCCGGTGTCTGCGTCTGTAATGTCCATCTTCAGGCGGCCGTCAGCCTCAACCCGCGGAGTAACCTCCGCACCTCCTGAAGCAGCAATATGCCAATAGCTCATCCGGTCCGGTTCTCCCAGATCAAAGCTGCCGTTGTAGAGATGGTTGCCGCTGCCGAGCGGCGCCTTGGCGCTGTCATGATCGAAGGGAATGCTGCTGATCTCTTCAAGCCGTGCATTGCCAAGCCATACCGGGGAAGCATTGGTCCCCAGATTGAACTCGATCCGCGCGGCATTGTCCGAGCTCTCCTTCATCTGGAACATCGTCTCGTAATGCTGAAGCTGCGGGGTCAGCGCTGCCTTGAACGCTGGAGAATAGGACGGAAAGCCAAGCGGTGCGCCGCCTGTCAGCCGGGCGGTCAGCTCGCGGGCCGTATCCGTTCTGGCATCGAAGCTCAGCTTGTAGAATCTGCCCTTTGCCAGCGACACAATCGCCTGCGGCTGGATCGAATAAGAGTTGCCGCCCGGCTTCAAGATGTTTACCTTGAGCAGATTCACGCCGCCGGCCTGCTCCAGAGATAGAGCCGCATCTGCGCCTTCATCTTTATAGAGTACCCAGTGGGCTGTATTCGGGATGCCCATCCCGGGATCTCCTTCTACCTGCTCCATGAACCCGCTGTTATAAATGAAGTTCCCGTCTGCCAGCGGCGGCTTCGCTCCCTCCAGATAAGGTTCCTTCGCCAGCTCCACCGGTACCGGCTGCCGGTATTCGCGTCCAGTCAGCTCATAGATTCTGACATAGTCAATCTCCATGGAACTCGGAAATACGGTCTCATCCGTAGGGTTACCGTCAAAGTTGCCGCCGACTGCCAGATTCATCAGCAGGTGGAACTTCTGGTTGAACGGTGCCGGATACGCATTGATAGCCGGCTGTCCGCTGCTTTTGCTGTACCAGTCATTCTTGGTCGAGAACAGCACCCCGTCCACATACCAGCGGATCTCTCCCGGCTCCCACTCAATGGAGTAGGTGTGGAACTCTTTAATGGTGGAACTGCCAGGCAATACATACTCCTTGCCGGAATAGACATTATCCGGCCACTGGGAACCATAATGGATCGTTCCGGCAACCACATTCGGACGGCTGCCCCAGCCTTCCATAATATCCAGCTCCCCGGAGGCCGCCCAATTGCCGTACACATAATTCTCCGGCAGCATCCAGATCGCCGGCCACAGCCCCTTGCCAGCCGGAGCTTTCGCCCGGATCTCGAATTTGCCGTACATTTTGCTGTACAAGCCATTGGTCTTAATTCTGGTGGAAGTGTACGGCTTGCCGCCTATTGCCTCCTTGCGTGCGGTAATGATTAGCTTACCGTCCTGCTCTTTCACATTCTTCGGATCATTGGTGTAATACTCCAGCTCATTATTGCCCCAGCCCGGATTCCCGACAGCGGTGCCGTCTCCGAGATCATAGGTCCACTTCGCAGGATCAATGACATTGTCATCGAATTCATCATTCCACACCAGACTCCACGGATCAGTGGTCGGCGCGGGTGTTGACGTGGGTGTCGGCGTCGACGTTGGCTCCGGCGTAACCACCGGTGTCGGCGTCGGTGTCGCTGTTGGCTCCGGCGTGACCTCTGGCGTCGGTATTGGCGTCGGCTCCGGCGTAACCTCTGGCGTCGGTGTTGGCGTCGGTGTTGGCGTCGCTGTTGGTTCCGGCGTAGGCGTAACCACCGGAGTCGGCGTCACTTCCGGCGAAGGGGGGACAGCCGGTGTAGCCGGCGCTGTCTCTCCGCCACCGGCGGCCACAGGCGGCTGGCTGGCCTGCGGCGAGGCCAGATTCAGATTGCTGCGGCTGCCTGGCATGAGAGCAATGCCCCCGGCCGTTACAGCCTCGGCCTGATTCAGCACAGTACCGAAGCTGCCGCTGCCTGTAATTGTAGTGCCCCGGGCACCGGCTGTAAGGAGCAGCTCAGCCACCTGCGCCTGATTCATCAGCACCAGCTTGCCGGGAGTGCCCCAGATCAGCTTGGATAGCTTGCCTGACAAGCTCAGCGTGAGGTTGCCTCCGGCCGCATCAGCGGTGGATACAACCCCATAATTGCCAATAAGAGTGACCGTCTGCTCACCTGCCGGGAGGACAACACCAGCGAATCCCTCCCCGGTAAGCGCAGCTTCTTCAAGGATAGCACCAGAATCAAGATGTACCGTTCCGGCGGATGTTGTCCCGCTGGCAACGATGCGGACACTGCCCTTCGGCTTCGCCACCTGCACAGCCCCAAGGCTGCTGTCCGTAAGGCTAACGCCCTGCCCGCCACCGCCGCGAATATAGGTTGTGCCGGTAACCTGCACCCCCTGAAGCCGGATCACTCCTTCCCCGATCCCCTCGGTAAGATAGAGATTTCCTTCTATGATAGTGTCCCTCAGTGTAATATCCTCATGGCTCAGCACCACATTGCCCTTCACCTTGCCCAGCTTCACTTCCCCGGCGGCGGAGCGCAGCTCCGGCACCAGTGTATCCGCCAGCTTCGCCAGCTCGGCACGGGTGATCCTCCCGTCCGGCTTGAATAAGCCTCCGGGATAGCCCTGCATATAACCGGCTGCCGTAAAAGCATCCGCCGCAGCGCTAACTGCACTATCGGCTCCCGCCAGGTCGCTGTACATGCCCTTGGCTTGACGCTCAGTCTCCAGCCTCAGTATCCGCTGAAGCGCAAGGACCGCCTCCCCGCGTTTCAGGGGAGCCGCAGGTTCGATTCGCTGATGTGCGTCTGCACTCAGATAGCCCGCTGCTACCGCTTTGGCGATATCGTCCTTGTACCAGGCCGCCGCCGGGATATCCGCCGGAAGCACAGCCGCCATATCCTTATAGCCGAATATACGGTTGACGATTGCCGTGAATTCTGCCCGGGTGACCTGCTGCTCCGGCCGGAAGCTGCCGTCCCCGTAGCCGGAGATCACCCCGCTGCGGCTCCAGCGCTGCACCGCATATGCCGCCCAGCTGCCCTCTTTTACATCGGTAAACGCTTTCAAATCATTAGCAGCCAAGCTCCCGCTCTGCAAGGCGGCTGTGGTCTCCGCAGACGCTGTCAGTCTGCCCTGAACAGACTTCGCCTCAGCCCCGCCGCTGCCCAGCGGCGATAGAAGTCCCGTAACGATGACAGCGGCCGCTAACAACGCTGATATATTTCTTTTCATTCCGTGTATGCCTCCTCAGGATTAGAGTCTCCTCTTACCGCATTTCCATCGCCCCGCTGCCTTCAAGTTGCTCTCAGCTCAATCTAAAGTACCCTCAGGCACCCTGACCGAAATCGGTTTCGATTTTCTCCGTGCCATTCCTCTAAACGCAATTAACCTTTGACTTGTTTCGGCAAGTTGAATAGACTCTAGAAAGGACTGCTGTTTGACAGCAGAGAGTGTCCAAGTGAACGGTCAGTAGCCTTGATAAACCCTGGCATACCCGTCTTTTGGCCCTGTTATAACTATGAAGCGGGGGTGAGCATAGCCATGCAAATGAATATCAAAAAAATCGCCGAAATGGCCGGGGTCTCTGTATCGACTGTCTCCAAAATCATGAATAATTACAGCGATGTTTCCGAAAAAACGAAACGAAGAGTGCTCGAAATCATCGAACAAACCGGATATACCCCCTCAAGCTCCGCCAAGACGCTGGCTACCAAGAAATCGAATCTGATCGGGGTTATTTTTGCCGGTGAGCTAAATGTGGAATTTACCCATCCTTTTTTTGTTGAGGTGCTGAATTCGTTCAAGAAGCAGATGGGGGTTCTGGGGTATGATCTGATTTTCTTCTCGAATGAGAAGTTCATTAACAGCGGCGATTACTACTCGCGTTGCCTGCATTTCCATGTGGACGGCTGTGTCATTATCTCGGGAGAACAGATGGAGCCTGCGATACAGGAACTCGACCGGAGCCATATTCCCTGCATCGGCGTTGACCTGGAGCTGACCGGCAGGAAATCCGGCTATGTCATGTCAGACAATTACCAGATTGCCTCCAAAGTGGTGGAGCATTTCTACCTGCTCGGACACCGGGAGCTTGGTTTCATAGGCAGCAGAGCGGATTCGGATATCTCCAACCGGCGCGAAGCAGGGTATGTCAGAGCCATTGCCGGCTTCGGCCTGGTCATGAATCCTAAGTGGTTCGTGCATGGTGATGATTTCTTCGAGCCCAGCGGGTATGCAGCAATGAACTCGTTAATTGAATCGGGAGATTTGCCAAAAGCGGTCTTCGCCGCCTCCGATCTCCTCGCCCTCGGCGCAGTCCGCGCCTTGAAGGAGCAGGGTCTGCGTGTTCCTGAGGATGTAGCTATCATCGGTTGTGACGATATCGAGGCCTGCCAGTATACCAGCCCTACGCTGACTACCATCCGCCAGAACAAGGAACGCCTGGGTGTGCTCGCCGCCCATATGCTGTTCGATCTCATCAATAACCAGTCTGAAGGCGGCTCATTTGTAGTTGAACCGGCGCTGATCGTCCGTGAATCCTGCGGCAGCGGGCTGAACCGCTTGAACCGCTGAACGCCTAAACCACTGGATCGCCGTAACGCTGAACTTCTGCCTTTCCCGGATCTGCCCTTCAATCCCTCCCCTCCAGCCCAGAACAATAGCTTGGCTGCATTCCGCAACTACCTGAGAACGCTTTCGATACTATAATCGCTCATTTACCGGACAGCTTCAAGGCACCGTTTTTCTGGTTTTGGGGACCATTTTTCGGCTTGGCCCCCGTATTAGCCTGTCCATGCTCTCTATCCTGGCCGCATTACAGCGGAGTAGGCTCAGCCACCTGAGGGTCCAGCGACAGTCTGACCAGTTGGCCCGCATGGGTAAGACCCGCACCGAAACCGTACAGCAACACCTGCTGGCCGCTGCGCACCTTCCCTTCGCGGATGCCCAGATCCAGCGCAAGCGGAATACTGGCTGCCGAGGTATTACCGAAGGCTTCAAGACTGTATAATGCCTGCTGCAGAGGATAGTTCAGCCGTTCACAGATGGGTTCAATCATCCGCAGATTGGCGCTGTGCGGGATGAACCAGTCTACTTCCGCAATATCTGCTCCGGCGTTCTTCAGCACCTGCTGTACTCCCTGCGGAACCGTACGGACCGCCCACTTGAATACTTCCCGGCCATTTTGCACCAGCAGCCCTGTCCCGGAGAGCTCCACTCCGTTCACCTTCTCCGCCAGCCCTGTGCGATAGACATGCTGCGCTCCGCTTCCGTCACTCCCGAGATGGTATCCCATGAAGTCGTCCTGCGTCCCGCTCCCGCTGCGCTCCACCAGCACAGCCCCTGCTCCATCCCCGAACAGAATGCAGGTACTGCGGTCCGTATAATCTGTGATCTTGGATAGCGTATCGGCACCAATGACCAGCACCTTATGATGCAGTCCCGAAGACACCAGCGCGTGAGCCGTATGCAGAGCATATACGAATCCGGCGCACGCGGCGCTCAGATCGATCGCTCCCGCAGTCAGCGGAATGCCAAGGGTATTCTGCACAATGGACGCTACAGATGGAAAAGAGAAGTCTGGCGTGCTGGTCGCCACAAGCACCATATCGACATCCTGCACACTTTTGCCATAACGCTTCATCATATCCCGGACGGCAGCTGCACACAGATCACTGGTATATTCATCCGCGCGGCTGATTCTGCGCTCCCGGATACCCGTCCGCTGCACAATCCACTCATCATTGGTATCCACCATCTGCTCCAGATCCTGATTCGTAAGTCTGCGGGCCGGCACGTAAGATCCGATCGCTGTTATTTTTGCACCTGTCATTAGATCCACCTCAGCTTTTGATTTTATTAGTATCTGATATTAGTACTTGGTACTAATTATAACCTGCTCCTGACTATTTTGCAAAATGTATACCCGGAATCGCCCAGCAGCAATCACATCTTAACATTGTAAAGATCACAAACACATGCTACAATCTTTACAATGTTAAGATGACAGACAAGTATGAAAGGAAGAATGCATACCTTGAAAGATAAACCTTACCACCGCGGCAATTTACGCAACCAGCTGATCGAAGCTGGCATCAAGCTGATTAACTTGGACGGCATGAATAGCTTTTCCCTGCGCAAAGTAGCCGCCGAATGTGCAGTCAGCCATACCGCTCCCTACAGCCATTTTAAAAATATAGATGAACTGGTAGCCGCCATGGGGGAGCATGTCACGAGCCAGTTTATGGACACTCTGCATGCCTCGGTTCAAGGCCAGGAGGGGAACCCTGATACGATTATTCTGCTGGGGCAGGCCTATATTGATTTTTTCATAGAGCATCCACAGTATTTCCAGTTTCTGTTCTACCATTCAGGCATCGTTATTGATCTGGACAACTACGATTCTGACAGCTATCCGCCATTTGCCCTGTTCCGGACAACGGTCTATGAAGTGTTCCGCAGCAGCGGGCTGCCGGAGTCGGAATTCACCAAGCACCTAGTTACACTCTGGTCCATGGTGCATGGAATTACGGCTTTGCTTACTAATAACGGAGTGCGTTATTCTGGCAACTGGCGCGATCTGCTGGAGCTTAAATCTATCTTTTAGGGAGATGAAGTCTTGAGAACGATCATACACGATCTGCAGGAGCAAGAATTCGCGGGCTGGCTGGGGGATACGGCGCAAGAGGAAGTAACGGTCATCTCGGATAGCGGTGCGATCCGTTCGTGCATGGGCTGCTTCGGCTGCTGGACCCGGACTCCCGGGACATGCGTCATTAAGAGAGATGGCTACGACAATCTGGGCGAGCTGTTCTCCCGCAGCGATGAGCTCATGATCATCAGTAAATGTATGTACGGCAGCTATAGCCCCTTTGTGCTGAATGTGCTGAACCGGAGCCTCTCCTACATGCTGCCCTATTTTGTCACCACACACGGGGAGACACATCACCGGCCCCGCTATAAGCACCAGTTCAAATTATCCGTACATTTCTATGGCAGTGACCTTACGGAGGGTGAGCAGCATACGGCCCGAATGCTGGTCGCGGCAAACGGCCTGAATCTGTATTCGTCAGAGAACAATGTCTATTTCCACACCAGCCCGCAGCACATTAAGGAGGCCCTCCAATGAACATCGCGCTGATTAACGGCAGCCCCAAGCCAAACGGCAGCAACTCGGGCATACTGCTGTCCATGCTGGAGCCGCTGATTGCGGACGGGAACGAACTGCACCCCTATACGCCGAATAAAAGACCGCTCACTCCTGAAGAATACAGCGAGCTATGCCGCATGGATGTGCTGGTTCTGGCCTTCCCCCTGTATTATGACGGAGTTCCGTCACACTTGTTCCAGCTGCTGGTTACCCTGGAAGGATATTTGAAGACCGAGCGCGAACGGGAGATTTACGTCTATGCGCTGATTAACAACGGCTTCTACGAGGGACAGCAGAACCACATTGCGGTGGAGATCCTTAAGAATTGGTGCACGCGCGCCGGTGTTCACTTCGGGCAAGCCATAGGCCAAGGCGCCGGGGAAATGCTGGGCTCCCTGGATAAGGTGCCTCTGGGCCGGGGGCCGCTGAAGAATCTGGGCCGTGCCATGCATAGCCTGGCCGAGAGCATCCAGTCCAGAAGCGCCGGGGAATCCCTGCTCTTCAGCCCGAACTTCCCCCGCTTTGCCTGGAAATTCTATTCCACCCGTTCCTTCTGGCACCGCACAGCCAGGGAGAACGGACTGAAGCCGAAGGATCTGCGGCGGCGGATGTAACGAATACTGTAACTAATTGCATACTGGCGGTGGCGGGCTGCCGTACCCGACTAAGGTACAAGTGGAGGACTAAATTTAGGACTTAATTAGGACTTAATTGCACTCCGTACATCTAAATCACCTGATATTCCTCCGATGATACGTTTAGTTGTATTTCGTACACCTAAATTCCACCAATACCGGCTTTATCCCCCATTCAGGCAGATTTAGTTGTACAAACTACATTTAGAAGCGGCGAACCTTCCTTTTCACTGTTTTTAAATGTACAGAATGCAACTATCACTTTGTTTGTTTTTTTGCAATCGTAGTATAGAATACCTGTTACATAGTCTGCCAAAAAGGGGATGCTTATGAACAGGATAGGAAAGTTATTATTAGCACTTATAATGATAATCACTGGGTGTAGTAGATTTAACCCCATGCCTTTACCAGAAATGAGCGCTACTTTGGAGACTGGTGAAGTTGTTCCTGTGGATATTAGTACATATAGTTGGGGTGCCAAAGAATTATACGGTGGTCCATGGGAAGCTATGGAGGAGAAAGATCCCGAGATCATTCCTGGCGGATCTACAATTAATATACAATTTGACTCTACACCTGATTCCATACTAATAAGAGAACACTTTAGTAAATACAAGTTCAAAGATATAACCGATTCTAACCAATTTAATATCCCGGATGATAAAGGGACCTACATTTATGGAGTAATGGCTACTTGGAAGAAAGGTTCCGCGATTTATGCCTTAAAAATTCAAGTTGAATAAGAAGCACTTAAGTTTTGAACTTGAAGCTTCACCGTCACTGCGGTGAACATTTGGACTTCCGGCCGCTGTTGTCCCCAGATTTCTTGATTAATATCGCTGTTCGCGAGTGAAATCCGGTGACAAAGGCGGTCGCTACCGCTCCTACAGTTCCAAATTTCCCCTCCGCTTCTTTTGCTTTTTGTTTATTTCTTTAGTGCTTTTTAATATGAGTAGTACAACTTTTATTATCCCCAAAGAGCCCGGGCCCCTAACAGGACCAGGCTCTTTGGCATACCGCTATCTTGCTGAATTTAGAGTACTTCATCTCCAGTAATTCGGCGGCCCATTGGCGTTACATTCTCACTTCACCGGCAACTCCACACCAACCTGCTCCACCAGCTTCTCCGGCTTGGCCGTGTTCCTGGAGCGGCAGTTCAGGAATTCCACTTCTTCCCCATTCTCAACATAAAAGGCCGGGCCGTCATGGTTCTCAATTGTGACCTGCTGGAACTGCACCTCGCGGACATTGCCGAGGAAGAAGCCTCGGCGCTGCATGTCCTGAAGTCCTGCCATCATATCCGGCTGGCCGGGCACCGCGTGCTCCGCCATCGAGATATCGATGTTGGTGAAGGTGATTTCCTGTACGGCCTGCTCCGCCAGCCCGTACAGGAATCCCGCCGCTGCATGGACATTGCGGGCCGTAATATTGGCATAATGAATCCGCCGGAACTGCGGGGTCTCCTCCGTCACCGGATACGGATTCTTGTCCCAGACGTATTTCTCCTTGCCCCGGGGCCCACAGAAATAGTAGAGATTCAGCGTGAAGGGACAGATCACATCCTCCATCACAATGTTGCTGATCCGGATATCCTCAATAATCCCGCCCCGTCCCCGCCGGGACTTCATGCGGATGCCGCGGTCCGTCTGCTTAAATACACAATTGCTGATCGTCACATTGCGGATATCGCCGCTCATCTCACTGCCCAGCACCACCGCGCCGTGGCCGTGGACCATCACGCAGTTCGTAATCGTGATATTCTCGCAGGGAATCCGCTCCCGGGTATCCTCGGTGCCTGCCTTAATGGCAATACAGTCATCGCCGACATCGATATGGCAGTTGCTGATACGCACATCGCGGCAGGATTCGGGATTGATTCCATCGGTATTCGGCGAATCTGCCGGATTCAGAATCGACAGATTATCGATCATCACATTGCTGCAATTAATCGGATTCACCGTCCAGCTTGGGGAATTTACCAGCGTCAGATCGCGGAGCGTCACCCGGTTGCAATCGTCGAAACCAATCAGTCTTGGACGGGGATACTCCAGCTCTTCCGGGCGGCTTCGGTGCTTCTCCCACCAAGGTTCTCCATTCCCGTCAATGGTTCCGCTCCCGGTAATAGAGACATTAGTCAGGCCCACTCCGTAGATGCAGGCTGCATGAACCTCCTGCTCCACCCCTTCCCACCGTGATTCCACGGCAGGATAATCCGCCGGATCGGTACTGAAGGACAATACCGCACCGGGGCTGACATGCAGCTCAATATTGCTGTATAGACGGATTGCGCCGGTCAGGAAGGTACCGGCCGGAATATATACCGTTCCGCCACCGGCACTGCGTGCTGCTGCAACCGCGTCCGCAATCGCTTGCGTTGCCGGTACTCCGCTGTCCCGCTGCGCTCCGTAGTCCACTATGTTATACACTGTCCACCTCCATTCTTGTCATCCGCTGTCGGGCTGATCCAGGCAGCTTCCGGCTCTATTGTGCCTATGTCTGAACCGGCAGCCCTCTAACTCCACTCCGCTTATGCCGGATACAAATCCTGCATCTCCACACAGGCCATCACCAGCGCGCCCACGCCGTGCAGATCATTGCTGACCTTCGGACGGGTTACATAGTTACGGTAATCTCCCGCCGAGGTTCCGATGCAGATATCCGGCAGCAGCAGCCGGCCCTGCTCATCCCACTGGAGCACCTGAATTAAGCCTTCGTAGCCTTTACGCGCTGCTTCCGCCGCTTCATCCGCAATTTCAGCCGGAAGGATACCCAGCTTCACTGCTCTGGCAATCGTGTAGACGAACAGACAAGAGCCGGAGGTCTCCAGCCAATTATCAGGTTCATGTCCCTTATCCACCACCTGATACCACAGGCCGCTCTGCGGGTCCTGATAACGGATCAACGCCTGTACGAATCCGCTTAGCTCGGCTGCAAGCTCGGCCCGTCCTGGATCAGTCTCCGGCAGTTCATCCATGAACTGTGAGACGGCAAGCCCGTACCAGCCAAGCGAGCGGCTCCAGAATTCCGGCGAGCAGCCGGTGGTAGGATTCGACCATGGCATGCGGCGGCTCTCATCCCAGGCATGGTAGAGCAGGCCGGTCGCCTCGTCCTTCATGTATTTGCGCATCAGGCGCTCCTGGTGCAGCACCTCGGCCCGCAAGGCATCGTCTCTATAAGTATTCGCGTACTTCAGCGAGAACACCCCGGCCATGTACAGCCCGTCCAGCCACATCTGGTGCGGATATTTGTCCTTATGCCAGTACCCGCCCTCGGAGGTCCGGTTCAGCGTCAGCAGCAGATGGCGGAGCTTGAACGCAGCCTCCCGGTATTTCCGCTTACTGGTCCGTTCATACAGTGTGAAGAGCAGCAGCCCCGCCTGCACGGCATCCAGCTCATCCCGGGCAAAGTCGAAATTCCCCTGTTCATCCACCAGATCATCCACATACTGCTGGATATAATGGATGTAGCGGTCCTCCCGGAGCGTCTTCCACAGCAGCTCCATCCCGCACAGGAATACGCCCTGATGATAATGCCAGCGGTGCGCAGGCGGGAGTTCTCCCGCCTGATACGTATCCATTAATGAATCACAGGCCTTTTGTGCCCATTCAATCGGTGTTTGCGGCAGACTGCCTATCATCGTAATCCCCCTTCAATTGGTCAGAATATCCGGCGGCCCCTCTATCTCAGCGACCCTCCTTCCATCCTTCCATCCTTCCATCCTTCCATCCTTCATCCTTCAGCCGTCAGTCATCAGCCCTTCATCGAGCCCAGCATCGCACCCTTGGCAAAATGCTTCTGCAGGAACGGATACACCATCAGAATCGGCAGCGTAGCGACCACGATAACCGCCATCTTGATCGTCTGATCCGGCGGCGGAACCGTGCCGTCCAGTGTCGCACTATGATCCATCCCGCTGGCCAGCACGACAATCTGCCGCAGCAGGACCTGAATCGGCCATTTGGCGCTGTTATCCAGATAGAGAATGGCGCTCATATAAGTGTTCCAGTACGTCACGGCGTAGAACAGAGAGATCGTGGCAATCGCTGGCAGCGACAGGGGCAGCACGATTTTGAACAGAATCCCGAAGTCATTGCAGCCGTCAATCTTGGCCGATTCCTCCAGCCCCTCCGGAATGTTCTGAAAAAAGTTCTTGAGTATAATCATATTGAACGCACTGATCGCGGAAGGAAGAATCAGCGCCGCATACGAGTCGATCAGCCCCAGCTCCTTCACCACGAGGAACGTAGGAATCATCCCCCCGTGGAACAGCATCGTGAACACCACCAGGAAGTTGAACACCCGGCGGCCGTCCAGATCCTTGCGGGAGAGACCGTAGGCCATCAGCGCCGTGATGAACATACTGAACAGCGTGCCTATCAGCGTGACTCCAATCGATACCCCTAGGGCTCTGAAGATCGTATTCGTGGAGAAAATAAATTTGTACGCCTCTAAGCTCCATACCTTCGGAATCAGCACAAACTTGTTGGCAGCCAGCTCAGCACTGGTTGTGAAGGAGCCTGCTACCACATGGATGAACGGCAGCACCGTTACCAGTGCGATCAGGGCAAGCAGTATAAAGTTGACGGCAGAGAATAGTCTGCCGCTGAATGTGCGGTCTTCTACCATTTGAATTCCTCCTGCGGCATTTTAATATACGCCTTCTTCTCCTATTTTCTTGGACACCTTATTGACGGTCATGACCATGATCAGGCCCACAATCGACTTGAAGAAGCCGATGGCTGTACTGTAGCTGAACTGCCCTTGCCGCAGACCGGCGGTGTAGACATACGTATCGATAATTTCCGCAACCTCGCGGTTCATGGAGTTGAGCAGCAGGTAGACATGCTCGAAGCCCAGGTCGAGAACGGAACCGATTTTCAGAATAAACAGGGTGATGATCACTCCCCGGATGGCCGGAAGCGTAATATGCCAGACCTGTCTGAGCCGTCCGGCTCCGTCCATACGCGAAGCTTCATAGAGCCCCGGATCAATAGCCGCAATGGAAGCCAGATAGATAATCGTCCCCCAGCCTGCTTCCCGCCAGATAACCTGAAGGATATACATCGGCCGGAACCAGCCCGGACTCAGCAGGAAATTGATCTTGGCGAATCCGAAGTAAGCCAGCAGCTCGTTGATAATCCCCCCGTCCATCGTCACCATGACGAAGGAGATCGAGACGACGATAACCCAAGACATGAAGTGGGGCAGATACACCAGGGTCTGGAAGAATCTTTTGAAGAAGGTGCCTCTGAGTTCATTAAGCATCAGGGCCAGAATAATCGGAATCGGAAAATAAATCAGAATATTCATCCCGAACAGAATCAGCGTATTGGCTAATATGTTCAAGAAATCAGGCTCGGTGAACAGCCGGCTGAAATGCTTCATGCCCACCCATTCGCTCCCGGTAATCCCTTGGTAAGGCTTGTAATCCTGGAAGGAAATAATCAGTCCGTACATCGGCAAGTATTTGAAGATAATGAAATACAGCACGCCGGGGATGAGCATGACATAGAGCAATTTGTTGCGCCACAGCCGCTTCTTCAGCTCACTGCTGCTCTTGTATTTCTTCGGCTGCGGTTCGGGAACTACGCGGGGCGGGGCGGTTACTTCCTGCATGATTCTCTTCCTTTCTCTGTAAATTATTCTATAGTAGAAAAAAAGGCTGCCGGAGCGCTAACCCGGGGCAGCCCTCTTCCTGTGTTCAGTCCGCTGTTATCGCGGCTGCGCTCTGTTTATTTTTTGTACGCGGCATTATATTCTTCGATGATCTTCGCCCCGCCCCGGCTCTTCCAGTTCTCGACTTCCTTCTCGAAGCCGGCCTTATCAAGCTGACCATACATGTACTTGTAAGTCGCATCCGCAATAATCTGCTGCAGCTCTACGCCCTTGGACGTATAGGTTGCCGAGTCGAGCGCCGCCGTAGGATCTGCGACCCCGTACTTCACGTTCTCCAGCACCAGCTCCTCTGCATGAATCCGGCCCGGCAGCACGTTTAAGCTCTGGTACATACCGTTCGTTTCGTATTCGCCGATGACGCTGTCCTTGAAGCCTTTGACCTCACGCTCGATCAGCTCTTTATTGTCGGTCGCTTTGGCTTTGCCGTCCACCACGGTATAGTGTGTGCCTTCAATGCCCCAGTACATCAGGTTCGATACTTCAGGAGTCATCATGTAGTCGAAGAACTTCAGAATCTTCTTCAGCTCCGCTTCATCCTTCACCGCCGATTTCGGGAACAGCACGACGTTGTTATAGCCGGGAATCATCCACTGGGCGAACTTGCCGTCAGGTCCAGCCACCATACTATGCGTATCCAGCACGGCATCCGGCACGTTCTTGATCAGGTCCTTGTTCAGGGAATCGATGTCCTGCATCGAGCCGCCGATATAGAGCCCGGCTTTGCCGCTGGTGAACATATTGACCGCATCCGTCTTGCTGGTTGCTGCGAAGTCCTGGTTCATGTAACCGCCTTCACGCAGCTTTTTGAAGAAATCCATGGTATCGATATATTGCGGAAAAGTGAACTCGGGCGCAAGTTGGCCGTCCTTCTCGGCCCAGTTGTTCGGGGTGCCGAACCAGGAGGAGACCGTTTTGAACGCACCATACACCAGCTCATTGCGGTCCACCACGCCGATGGTATCCTTTTTCCCGTTGCCGTCCGGGTCCTGCTCGGTAAAAGCCTTAGCCATCGCGAACAATTCCTCCGTGTTGGCCGGCGCTTTCAGTCCCAGCTTATCCGCCCAGTCCTTGCGGTAGATGATGCCCTGGCGGGCCAGCGGACGGCCGATATACAGGGTATACAGCTTGCCGTCTACCTTGGTGTTATTCAGGATCTCCGGCTTCAGCTTATTCAGGTTAGGGAATTCGCTGAGCAGCGGCCCGATCTCCCAGAACTGCCCGTCCTTGATCGCTTCCTTCATCTGCAGGAAGGTCGTCTGATTCTTCAGGTACGTCACCTGCGGCAGGGAGCCTGTGGCGAACGAGGAGTTCAGCTTCTCCTCATACGTATCGGCTGGGAAGAACTGGTAGGTCAGCTTCGTATTCGTCAATTTCTCCACTTCATTCTTGATCGTATCCGGTGGAGTATCTGTCGTATTCAGCGGCAGCATAATCTTGATCTCAGTTGGCTTCTCCGGCTCTGCGGCCGGGTCCGTGGTTGCGGTTGTGTTGGTCCCGGTGCTGGCGCCCGGGTCTTTCGTGGCTGCCGCCTCTTTGTTGTTGTTACCGCCGCAAGCGGACAACATGCTGAGTGTCAGCAGCGAGCTTAGGAGCAGGGTGAAGGATTTTTTCGTCATTCCTCTTTGACCTCCGTTTAACTTGTATTGGTTACAAGCCTCACATTACGCTCTGCGCTGGATTACGAAAACAATCATTTGCTCATAAAGGTGCGCAGCGGCGGGAGGTGTGGGTTAATGATTATCGTGTGATGGGGGGATAGGCATTGAAAGCTAGAGCGTGGGAGTGGTGTTGGCATGACGGAAATGGCGGCGGGCGGAACTGTGTTGCGGGCGGGTGCGGCAGCGGGTAGGTGCGGCGGCGGGCGGGACTGCGTGAGCTTTGGACTTCCGGCCGCTGTTAGGTTTGGATTTCTTGATTCGGACCGCTACTAGCGGTAGAAATCCAAACCTAAAGGCGGACGCTACCGCTCCTCCAGTTCCAAACCTCCCTCCGTCCCTTTCTGCCGCTCCAGAGGTAGGTCCTTTCAACGTATATCCTTGAAAGGGGAGCAAAGGGAATAGCCCCGCCGCTTCGCGCGGCGGGGCTTGGATTAAGGGCTTCCGGTAGAGCGGTGAAGATGAGTTGTAGAGAGGAAGCGGTAGGCTGCGGGTAGGACGATGAAGCTGGGATTGGTCCAGGAGAACGGGAGCGGCAACAGGCGGGATTGAAAGGAGAGGTTTACTTCTCCTGCAACAAACAGGTGGAAAAATGTATCTTAATTTAGCCGTTTTTTGAGAAAAGGCAAAAGTAGTTGGAAAAAAGGCATCTAATTATGTTAGTTTTTCCTACTACGGCTGAATTGGACGGATTTAAGTGTTGTTTTTCCAACTATCATTTCTTGCAGCGTTTATTAGTTCATCAGCAAGTGGAAGAAATCCAACTGTTTCCGGTCTTCATAGCATCTGTGCTTGTATAAGCATATAGTTTTATCGAAGTTAGCTGCATTATTTCGTATAAAAAGGCAGATCAATCATGAAGGAACTCATTGAGTTTTTGTCCAGGCAATAATATATTAATGTCAGGGCAAAAAGAGGTGATGAAATGTCCTCTAAAAAGTTGGGGCGTCCTCTATCTGACAATCCCAAAAGCAAAACGATTGAGATACGTGTCGATAATGAAATTATGAGCAAGCTGGATGCTTCTGCCAAAACGCTTAATATGTCACGTTCTGCAATTGTGCGCATGGGAATTGAAAAGGTGTTTGACGAGCTCCAAAAATAGAAAAGGAAGCAGCGTGAGTCCCGCAAAGAACATCGCTACTTCCTAACACGCAACCGCTTAGATAAGCAGACTGCATAAATATCCTACCATGTGCAGGAAGCTCATTCAAGCGATGCGATGATAACAATGGGAGGACGAATATGACAGCAATTTTGGAAGCCTTGTACCATGGGAAGCTTAAATCCAATATGAACATTGTGCCATCACATCCAGAATATCGTTCTGCATACAGACAGGTAACAGCAGAGTTACATCAATGGCGTGAACGTTTAGGGGAAGAAGTGTTTCGAGAACTAGAGGAATATTTGGACTTGTGCGACAGCGTGAACAGCATGCATGTGGAAGCTGCCTTTCATCATGGATTCAAGTTGGGGGCAAACCTATTAATTGAAGTGATGAGCAATCGGGAGACTCCGTAATAATCAAATGGCCCGTATCATTCCCGGGAGAAGTGCGGCATTAGACCAACTCTGAAATAAACATAGGCGTAGCTCCATGCTCACTCGAAAATCCACACTTATAATAAAAATCCACTGCACTCGGATAAGAAATTAGCACTTTATTTTTATATTCTTTATATCGATTGAGCATTGTGGTCATCATTTTTTTACCTACTCCTTTCCCCTGATAACTGGGATCGATAAGCATATAATGGAAATACACTGTTAAAACACCATCAGACAGAGCATTTACCAGGCCAATAAGCCTATCTCCATCCCAAGCTGCCACAATGGAATGAGAGCTTTGAATTGCTTGCAGAAGCTCATTCGGATATTTCCCGGACTCCCAATTTACAGATAGAAATAACTCTTGAAGCGCCTCCTTAGTGATAAACTCAATATTTGAAGCGTAACGTATACTCATCTCAGCACCAACTTTCATTCATGTTTATTAGTTACAGATCTTTTCCTCTGGTCAGATTAACATTGAACAGATATAAAGATAATGGAACTTTCGAAGAAATATTTGTACTAATCAGCATAAGTCTAAGGAGTGTCTTCGCACGGCGGGGCCTTAGTGTAGACTGGTTTAACAATATAAAACCATGTTAAAGTACATCGTAGATGTAATTTACTGCAATACAATGGAATTCAAAGAGGTTGAACAGCTTTATCAAAATTACAAAAAAACTAGCCTCTACTGAGCTTCCGCGTGCATTTAGTTTTGAAGAATTCTTCGATAAAAGAATTGAAGATTACTATGATACGCTGATGGAGGCCACACAAGGTAATTTAAAACCATTCATTGTTTTTTATCTGGAGTGCGTAAACGCATCACTTACGAAGGTTGCAAAGGACATGCCAAAACGATGTTTGAATGGATTAGCAGGATGGAAGATGGGGAGGTTTTCCGTAGACAATTATTTGATAATACACTGGATTCCTCGTCCTCAAGTATTGCGGAGAATATATTGTCTGTGTCGTAGATTAGTCCCATATCTAAGCCCCACCGCTGAAGCGGCGGGGCCTTCTTTTGCATCAACAGCTCCATTCTGGAGAAGCGGATATTTCTGCAAATCGTTCAGGTGTGTGCTTGAAGTCTTCTGGGAGTGAGCGACTGTGATTGGATGCTTATATTCTAGCCACAGTATAACATTTACTTATCAGCCATATTCTCTAATTCGTTCATTGTTTGAGTCACAGTCTTTCCTTGCTCCATCTGTTGGATGGATTGCTTTAACCATTTGAGGTTGGATGGATTATAGAAAGGATCAGTCTGAGTTGTGATTTTAAAAGGAATTCCACCTTGGCGTAGTGACTGTCTAACAAAGATATTTATCGCCGTTGTCATGTTTAATCCCAAATCTGAAAAAAGCAATTCCGCTTCTTTTTTTAGGTCTTCATCAATCCGAATATTGATATTGGTTTGAGCCATTCTCAACACCTCTTTCATAAATATTGTTTACATCGAATCTAAGCTCCACCGCTCCATTCTGGAGATGCGGATATTTCTGCAAATCGTTCAGGTGTGTGCTTGAAGTCTGCTTGATTGGAGAAACGAGCTGGCTGATGTTACTGAAAAAATCCCACCACAAGAATCTGTAGTAGGACTTTAAGTTTAGCTTGTAGGATGATGGTGATTTGAGACTTGAAGGAATTATTCAGCCTTCCCCGTGATTGAACAATGTAATTCCAGGAGAGCTAGGTACGTTAGGCCCTCCCACAATTGGCACTAAAATAATGCTAAGAACCGTAAGAAATATAACAACCTTTTTCTTCATGAGAAAACCCTCCTAAAAGTTGAGTTTGATACTGATCCTGAATTTCTTGATTGGCTACGTTTCTAAACCTTTCAAATAGAGTCACACATTCAAGTATATTCTTTTCATTATTTAAGTTTTGGAAATTTATTATAGTTTTTAACAATAAATCAAAACCTTTAGAGTGCTCCTCTTTATTTAAATAATAATAAGCAAGTTCATAAATTAAATTAGCTTGCCGATCCATAGCAAGGTTTCTGGAATAACTGCCTTTAACAAGATCATTTAATATCTCTTCTATCTCTTGCTGATATAACTCAAGTGTTCTATCAATATTAAGTTGATTTTTATTAGCGGCTCTCAAAATATGTAATAGTCCCATGACTAGTTCATTTCTGTGCTTATCAATATAGCTTACATATGATCCCAATACCGTGATATCGCCACTCAATAGCTTTGTGATATAAATATTTGCCATTGACCATTCATGGAAGAGGTTTTTCCAATGCTCTACTGCATCACCTTGCTCTTTTACCCAACTTAAATCAGCATACGCATACTTGTAACCCAACGCCCCCTCATAATCCCCAAGCTCATCACAAACATTGCCCCGCAACAAGTCACTGTAGGCGATATAGAAAAACAGGGGTCTGCCGGGGAGCTTGGTAGACTCGGACATTCGCCGTTCAGGCCGGACCTTCAAGTCATATTGAATTCTAGCTTTGTGACCCATCTTGGCGGCGCATTCATCGACCTTGTCCCAGCGCTGTAAGGAACGATATGTATTGGCAAGCTCTTTGAGTGCATCCAGCTGATCTATTTCGTCCAAGCGCTCAACGAAAGGTTCAAACTGGTTGGCCACCCACAGGTTTCTGTCCTGATCATCGCTAAGCGATATGGTAAACAACCGGTAATGGCAGAGCGCCAGCCGCTCTGAATGCTGGAATTGTTCGGTCTCGGCGACAATCTCGTAGATTGCGGCAGCAGCCTCCTTTTTCCCGGTGTTAAACAGCTCTTCAGCCGTATCGAACAACAGGGGCGCATACATCAGATTATCCATAACATGACGGGCAATTCTCCGAATACTGTCCAGCTTGTCCAGCTCAGCACAGCGGAGCAACAACGGGCCAACCCTGCGCCAGTCTGTCGAACCTTCAATAATGTAATTAGTGATGTACAGATCGTAGAAGAATCCCTCCTCCTGTCCCATGGCCCGGGTGATCCGGTCCAACTGCTGCATCGCAATAGGCCGGTGCCCATTAATAATATTACTGAGTGTCCCGGAGTGAAGCTGAGAACGCTTGGCAAATTGGGTAATCGTCAAAGCCGTCTGTTTCAGATACTCCTCCAATTCCGATAAAATTGTGCTTGTTGCCTCCAAGTCACAACCACCTTTCTTATTATTTTTGGCAATAAATTGAATAAAATCCCTTTTATCTATACAAAATATACCAGTGGTCGATTCAATTTTCAAGCTTTATTTATGTATTTTTCCTAAACTTTAAATTTTTGGCATTAGGGTTGCCACTATTGGTATAATAGCCATCCCCCTCACTTTCATGAATAGAGTAATGCATAGTTTCGGACGCAAAAAAAAGACCTTGAGGATTCACTCAAGGCCTAAGAAAATGCTCACATCGAATAACCCAATATAATATCCCCGTTATCTTCAAGCTCCCCAGTCTCGGTGAATCCCATATCCTTATAGAGCTTATTGGCGTTTAGATTATGCGGAATATGCGATACCCTGATCTGTTTGCAGTCCTCCCGGGCTCTGAGCATCTTAATGACTTCTTTAATGGCTAATTTCCCATAACCTTTGCCCTGAAATTTGCCGTCAATCATAAATCTCAGAATCCAATAGTAACCGTCAGTATATCTCTCATTGTCAAACAGGATAAAACCGACCATCTTTCCTTCAGCAAAAATACCGTAGGGTACCGATGTGGGCTCATTTACCGCATGCACAAGGGAATCTGCATTACTTGCCACCAAGTCCAGTTGCTCCGTGCTCACGCTCAATTGAGTACATTCGTTTTCCAGCTCGGGGGTAATCTTATGTAATTCAACAATAGTCAAAGTGTTCACAACCTTCATTATGAATTGATCTTCAGTCAAGCTGAATGGTATAGATGATCTCCCCATCCTGATTCAAGCGCTGCTCGCTGGTGAATCCTAATCCTTCATACAGCTTCTGTGCTACTGAATTCTCTTGTTCCACCGTTAAGGATATTAGGCTGCACTTCGGATGAACTTCTCTAATGAACTTAATGATTTCTATCATTGCTTGTTTCCCGTAGCCTTTTCGTTGGTGCCTGTGGTCAATCTGAAACCCGCCAATCCAGTAATTATCTGAGCTTCCGGGAGTAAATGAAAGATAGAAGAATCCGATAATTTCGCCATCAATGGACAGAATATACGGATCTAACGCTTCATCCCACGGCTTGATATAGGCATATGCTAGCGACTCCATCACTGAAGGAACGAAGTGCCTATGCTCTTTACAGACAGATATCTCTAGAGCTTCCTCCCAATTCTGGGCGTTGACAGGTTGGATAACGATTGGTTTCATGTTTTCTCCTTATAATTCAGAAAGTTAGAATAACCCTTATCTTACCACAATTTAGAAGTTGTAAGCGAACATGGAGCGGGTTATCTCTGAGTTGGCCGTAATTCCGTCTCTGCCCCTGTATCCCTCACTCCTCCCCCTCCCGCGCCTTCCCCTCCGCCTCCCCATACTCCTGAATAATCAGGCTGCCGCCGCTGGCGTGCCATTTCTCGACCTCCCCGGCGAAGCCGGCGGCGTCGATGTTGCCGAGAATATAATTGTAGGTGGCATCCACGATGATCGCGGACAGCTCGGCGTTCTTCTCGTCATAGGTCGGCGAGGTTAGCGAGACGGTAGGGTCATCGACCAGAAACTGCTCGTTATCCCGGCTGAGCTGGTCGGCCAGGGCGGTGAGCTGCTCTTTTTGTGCGACCTCCTTGATATGGGTATTGCCTACATCAGCGATCATCAGGGAATTGAGCGGATTGACCTCATACACCCGAAGCTGGGACGTTTCTTCCGGAAGAATCACTTTGCCTTCCCCGTCCAGCTTATAGTGGCGGCCCTCGAAGCCGTAGGCCATCAGGCCCGCTACATCCTCATCCATCGTGCGGTCGAAGAATCCCAGCACCTGCTTCAGCTCCTGCTCGGTAGCAATGGCTTTACGTGAAAAGAGGTACAAGCCGTTATACTTGGGTATGGACCATACCTTATATCCATCCGGCCCCTTAATGCGGTTAATCAGCGTCAGCTCTGCTTTGGGGTTGATCGCCTTGGCCTCAATGGAGAGCCGCTGCACATCCGTCATGCTCCCGATGAAGATCCCGGCCGTTCCCCGGATGAATTTGTCCCGCTGCACTTCCTTGCTGGTCAGGGCGAAATCCCGGTTAATGATCCCTTCCTTGTATAATTTGCGCATGAAGTTCATCGTGTCCATATATTCAGGGGTGGCGAATTCCGGGATGAACTGTCCATCTTCGATTTTCCAGTTATTCGGCGTGCCGAAATAGGAGCTTAACGTCTTGAATACCCCGTACACCAGATCGTTGCGGTCCACCAGTCCGAGGGTGTCTGCCTTGCCGTTGCCGTCCGGGTCATTCGTGGTGAACTGCTTCATCACCTCGTACAGCTCCTCCAGCGTTCCGGGTGGACTGAGATGCAGCTTCTCCAGCCAGTCCTTGCGGATAATAATGCCTTGCCGGGAGGCCGGCCTTTCGGTATACAGGCCATAGATTCCCCCGTCCACAGAGGTCTGCCCCAGGATCGCTGCATTCAGCTGACTAAGATTCGGAAATTCCGCCAGATAGGGACCAATCTCCCAAAAAGCGCCCGAGCGGATCATATTCTTGACCGGATTATAATCGGTGAATTTCACGAACGTTACTTTGCCGAGGGAGCCGGTAGTCAGTGCGGTATTCATTTTGTCCGTGTAGACGCCTTCCGGCACCCAGGTAATATCGAGCTGAGTCCCGGTCAGTCTCTCAATCTCGGCGATCAGCTCCGCTGAAGGCGTCTGCGGAAAATGCAGCGGTGCCAGAATCGAGATCGGTGCCGGTGCCCCCGCTGAATCGGAACGCCCAGACTCATCCCCGCTGCAAGCGCTTAATATAATGAACAATAAGAACAGGATGAAGCACCCTGCAAGAGCTTTCTTCCTGCCCGTTAACCGGTTGAACATTCCATAACCCCCTGAAGCGTAATATTTATCTGCCTTAGAAGCCTATCTATTGAATAATGCAGCTTATGTATGAATGATTAGAGAAAATGATTATTGCGGCACCAGATGATTATTGTTATTATCCTTCGTGATGCATACACTTAAGACAGTGATTTTCCTATTTCATGCAAAGGTGCTGAACGCTGTTGAAACATCTTAGCTTTCTCAGTAAATTAACTATGTTCGCATTCGCCATCAGCATCCTGCCGGTGCTGTTCATTGGTTCGTTCTCCTATTTCACATCCTCCAGCGAGATTCAAAAAAATGTTAATGAAAGCAAAAAGGAACTCATTTTACAAATTACCTCAAATGTAGAGCATAAGCTGAATACTGTCAACCAGACACTGAACCAGGTCGTAAACTCTTCGGTGCTGAAGAAGGCGCTGAACAACCCACTTAGTGAAAACGATTTCATTTTATATAACGACATCCGCAATGAAATCCGCAATATGCAGTCCTTCGATACGAAGCTGGAGGATGTCATCCTGCTCAATCAGCGCCAGAACTGGATGATCAAGAATTCCGGGCTCTACCGGCTGAATGAATACCGCAATTACGAGCAGCTGACGAATTTGCTGAATGTGGAAGGCAGCTCTTCTTGGGTGCTGAATCCCTCCTCCCTGTTCTACAGTGAAGAGAGCATTAACGTGACCGGCTGCAATTACAGCATCAGCCTGATTAAGAAGCTGCCGACCACCAAGCTGCAGAAATACGGACTGGCTCTGGCCAATATTCCGGCCTGCAGTCTCCAGGACTTCATTAATCCCGATATGCAGCCGCTGGACAGTATTATGGTGCTGGATAAAAGCGGACGGATTCTGCTGCATCCGGACCGCAAGCTGATCGGAGAGCCTGCCACAGCGGCCGGATTCACGGGATTCGAGCAGATCGCCGCTACCACTGAGCCATCGGGACAATTCAAGACCAAGCTTAATGAAGCTGATTACTCGATCACCTATATGCGTTCCCAGTTGAACGGCTGGATCTATCTGTCGGCCACCTCCATCAAGAGTCTGACCCGCGAATCCGGCAAAATCGGCACTTACACGGTATTCGTCTGCACGTTCATGCTGCTCTTGTCTGTGCTGCTTGCCTGGCTCGGCTCCCGGCGTATGTACACACCCATCGAACGGCTGTTGACCCAGATTGGACTGCGCCGTCCCGGTCTGCGGGCAGGGCGTACGGATGAATTCCAGCTCATCGGTGAGCAGGTCCATTCCCTGTTCCAATCCAAGTCACAGCTGGAGAAGGAGGTTAGCCAGCATCTCGGACAGGTGCGGACCTTCTTTCTGATTCAGGCGTTCGGAGGTAATCTGAGAAGACGCGAGCTGATGGAGGAGCTGGAGCAATACGGGTACGGCAAGCAAGTCGAGGAATGGAAGACGATGGCTGTGATTACGCTGAGCATCGACTTCTCCGAGGAGAACAGCTATGAGAAAAAGGATCTCAATCTGCTCTTATTTGCAGCGCATAATATGACTCAGGAGCTGGTCTCTGCGCAGCACAGGCTAACCCCTGTGATGATGGGCCATGCCCTGACTGTCGTCATCGGCAGTGAGGAGGAGAGCACGGAAGCTTTTCACCGGATGCTCTATGCGCTGACGGAGAAGCTCCAGCAGGAGATTAACGGGGTCCTGAAGCTGCAGGTCAGCATTGGGCTGAGCCTGCCGTTTCATTCGTTTGACAAAATGTCCATTGCCTACCGGGAAAGCCTGGAGGCTCTGAAGCACCGGATTACCCTGGGCAAAGGTATCATTATCCAGTACGAGAATATCAATTCCGGCAAGCATTATCTCAATTTGAACTACCCGACCCACACGGAAAATGACCTGATGGATGCCATCAAGCTGGCGGACAGCGATAAGGCGAAGGAGCTGCTGCATAAGCTGTTCAAGTGTATTTTTGCGCTGGGACTGTCGCCGCAGGAATATCAGATTCCGCTGACCCGGCTGCTGAACAATACGCTCATTATGATGCAGGAATCGGGAATTACGCTGAATCAGATCTACCACGCGGGCGGTTCCCTGTTCGAGGAGCTGACCGATCTGCATATCGTGGCCGAGATTGAAGACTGGTTCTGGACCATCGTGATCCAGCCGGTCATCGTCATCTTCCACAGTAGGCAGAACGCCCAGTACCATAATATCTCCGAGAAGCTGATCGACATCGTCCAGCATGAGTATGACCAGGATCTGACGCTGGAGGAGTGTGCTTCCCGGCTGCATTATAACGCCAACTACATCAGCAGTGTATTCCGCAAGGAGACGCAGTATTATTTCAGTGATTACCTGACCATGTACCGGTTCAAAATGGCCAAGAAATGGCTGGAGGAGACCGATATGCCCGTGAAGGATATCGCCTCCCGCCTGAGATACAATAATTCACAGAATTTCATCCGTTCCTTCCGTAAGCAGGAGGGGATGACCCCGGGGCAGTACCGGGAGAGCTTCCACACGAAGCTTAGAGCGGTCCCGGGCGATGAGTAGGGGCCTTGCCTTCAGGCGGGGCCTCGAGCCTCTTCAGCTTTCTTTTTCTGATAAACCATGTAAGAAGTACAGCCAGAATAAGCAAGATGCCGCCTGCAGTAATCGCAATATTCCTGATATCCGGTACATAGACTACCAGCTGAATCGGCTCGGAATCCGCAAGCGACACATGCCAGGTTAACGTGTTGCCGTCTTGCTCGGCCGCATTATTAGCCCCGTATAGATCATAGGGAATCGTTAATTTGAAATCGACGGAGAAGCTGCCCATCAGCAGCCGCACCAGGGACTTAGGCACATTCAAGCTGCCGATGCCGTCGATAATCTCATCGGAGTAGGCGTTCAGCTTAGGCTGGGCCACCACATCGTATTTGGTATACAGCCACCTGTCCGTCTGTCCCACCTTGGCCTCTACAATATCAAAGCCGCTGCTGCTATTCTTCAGCTCCTCCATCGAAGCATACGATTTATGAAATTGATATTCCGTTGATTTGCCGCTTGCTGTCTTCTTCAGCTCTATGCCTGCGGCCGCCAGCCGGGTGGTTAGAAGCTCCTCCACTTTGCCGCTGACCAGCTTCTCTGCCCGGGCATCCAGCATAAGACTGAAGGCCAGATCCAGGGAGCCGTCCTTCTTCACGGTTACATGGGCGGTGCCTTGCGCGCACCCTGTAAGCAGCAGGACAAGCATAAGCATCATCAGTATTGCCTTAATTCGAGTCCCGTTCAACCTGCGTTTCTTCAACCTCTGTCCCTCCATCCGCTGACTGTTGCTACTAGCTTAACCGTACCTTGAAGAAGCGAATCTTCTCTTATGGAGTCAAGCTTAACACATCCCGGGGAGGTACAGAAAGCCCCCAGCCTGCGGATATCCGTAAGCTGGAGGCTTCCATGTGCATAATCCTGTTATTTTTTCAAATGATAAGGGACGGTAGTGATAATTACATTGCGCCGGTACAGCAGATGCGCGCGGATCAGCAGGCTCGATTGGTTATGCAGAATGTTATGCCAGCCCTTCTTCGGTATGAATTGAGGGACAATGACGGTCACCTGATAATTCGACTCGCTGGCCTTGCGCTGAACCGTATCAATGAACTTGGTCAATGGATGAATGATGCTGCGGTAAGGTGAATACAGCGTTACCAGCCGTACTTCAGGATGGAATTTCTTCCACTTCTCTTCGAAAATAGCGTCATCCTCCCGCTCGAACGGGATGTGGACGGCGATAATCTGCTGCGCACTCAGTGACTTGGCATACCGCAAGGAATTCTCCACCACATGGGTAATCCCTGCTACCGGCAGGATGATGATATTCCCTTCAATCGCAAGCGGCGGCTCCCCGCAGGTGGCTACCCGCAATTGATCGGCGACCGATTCATAATGCTTGTAGATGCGGTAGAAGAACAGGATAATCAGCGGCAGAAAGACCAGGACCGGCCAGACCTGCGTGAATTTGGTCAGGAAGAACATCATCGTGACAATGAAGCTGATCAGCGCCCCGATTGCATTGATGATAAGCTTAGGCAGCCAGCCCTCTGGCTTGTGCCGGAGCCATTTGACGATCATGCCTGTCTGCGACAGGGTGAACGGGATGAAGACCCCGACTGCATACAGCGGAATAAGATGCTCTGTCCGCCCCTTAAAGGCAATGATCAGGATAATCGACAAGATACCCAGGCTGAGAATTCCGTTCGAGTACCCCAGCCGGTCTCCGCGTACGGTGAACATCCGGGGAATGAATTTATCCTTCGCCAGATTCACAGCCAGCAGCGGAAATGCGGAATATCCGGTGTTCGCCGCCAGAACCAGAATTAAGGCTGTCGTTCCCTGCACGACATAATACATGAAGTTGCGGCCAAAGACATGCTCGGCAATATCGGACACCACCGTAACCTGTTCACGCGGAGCAATGCCGTAATAATACGCCAGAAACACGATGCCTGAGAATAACAGCGCGAGCAGAATTCCCATCGCCGCTAAGGTTTTAGCTGCATTATTCGGTGCCGGTGCCTTGAAATTGGGGATCGCATTTGATATGGCCTCCACCCCAGTCAGCGCCGAGCTGCCTGAGGAGAACGCCCGCAGCAGCAGGAACAGGCTGATTCCGGCCACCGGTGTTCCCAGTGAGGTGTGAAGCTCCGCCGGTACTCTTCCGGTCAGCACATTGAACAGGCCCAGCCCGATCATAATGAACATCGCCAGTACGAACAGATAGACCGGGTACGCCAGGAAAGAGGCCGACTCGGTGACCCCGCGCAGATTCAGTGTCGTGATCAGCAGGACGAAGATGATGGCAATTATCACATTATAAGGATGCAGGCTCGGAAAAGCTGAAGTGATCGCATCCGTTCCCGCAGAGACACTGACCGCTACGGTAAGTATATAATCGACGAGCAAGGAGCCCCCGGCAATCAGACCCGGATATTTACCCAGATTCTCCTTGGATACAACATAAGCTCCGCCGCCCTGGGGATAGGCGAAGATGATCTGCCTATAGGAGAGTATCAGGGCCAGCAGAAGCACCAGTACCCCGCCTGCAATCGGAATGGAATACCAGAATGCGGCTGTACTAACCGTGATCAGCACCAGCAGAATCTGCTCCGGGCCATAGGCCACAGAGGACAAAGCATCTGAGGACAGTATGGCTAGGGCCTTGGTTTTGTTAAGCTTCTGTTCTCCCAGCTGATCGGACTTCAGCGGCCGTCCGATCAGGAACCTTTTTACCGAAGACATCATCATCACTCACCGACTTTTTTATTGTTATATTACCCCTGGTGCACGAATAAAATCTGGACCTTTAATTGGATACAGACACTATTTTTGCTGCCGTTCGATACTACATTAATTCTTTTATCACCATCTGTATATATGCAGATATCCTAGACAAACCCCAAACCATGAATAACAAATGATATTCGCCGAAAGACACAGCAAAAGGGACCAAGCAGGCTTTCCGCTCCGTCCCGTTTGCTTATTTCAGCTTTTTTTGCTATATTCAGCCATTTTCAGGATGTCTCAGAGCCAGTCCTGTGTAAGCAGCGTCCGCAGCAGCTCCACCTGCTCCCTGCCGATCCGTGCCGTGATTTCAGCTTCAATATTCTGCTTGATCTCCAGCATACTCCGGCAAGCCGCTGTCCCCTTCGCAGTGAGCACGATAGGCTTGTCCCGGCTATTCCCTTCCTTAGCAGCAGTATCCACGTAACCTTCAGCCAGCAGATTGTTGATCGTCTTTTGCGTCCCCTGGCGGGAAATGCTGATCAGCCTGCTGATCTCCGAAATGGACAGAACGCCGTGCTGCTCCAGCATCGCCAGAATATGCGTCTCTGTCTTATTCAGCGGCTCGCCGCTCATCTGGTTTACCTTGTCGCGCAGAACCTTGTGCTTCTCGCTGATCATATCGACCAGATTCAACCCGCTCATATATTCCTTCATTTACAAGACCTCCATTATAGAAATGCAGTTCCGTCTTACCGAGAATTACTGTCGCTCCAATTGTCAACTAGGTTGACAATGATCCATCCCACTGCTACTATAAGTGAAGTTTGACAAACTTACATTTAAGGGAGTTAGGAAACATGGGCAGTAACAAAAAGGAAGCTTTAATTTTCACCAGTATGATGTGTTTTTGCATGGTCGTCTTTATGTCTTTTTACAATGTGATTATAGCCAACGGATTCAACAGCAGACTGCTCACGGATGTGGCTGTGGGCTTGCTCCCGGCACTTGCCGTTGCCCTGTTCTGCGATATTGTGGTGGTTGGCAGAATTGCCAAAGGGCTGGCCTTCAAAATAGTGAAGCCGTCCGCACCCCAGATCCGCAAAGTGCTGACGATCTCTTGCTTCATGGTCTGCGGCATGGTCATTCTCATGTCTCTATACGGCACACTAGCACACTTCGGATTCGGGGACAACTTCTTCCGTCATTACTTCTCCATCCTGGGGCTTAATTTCATCTGCGCCCTGCCGCTCCAGCTGCTGGTGGCCGGTCCGCTGACCCGCTTCCTGTTCAGCCGGATGTTTCCGGTCCGTACGGCAGCACCCGGCGTCTAGGGCTGGCTGAAACCAGTCCGCCGCTTTTACTCGAATAATGGCCTACAGCCATGGCTGTGGTGTTCCCGCCATACCAAAAAGGGTGCTCAGCAAGCCATGACCTCATGACTGTGCGGAACACCCTTGTCCGGGATTCATTCTATTGATTATTTATTCCATGAAAGACAGGCGCCCGCCCTGGAGCCGTACACTGCCGCCCTTAGCATAGAAGCTTAGGCCCGAGCAGATGCCTTCAGGGAAGACCAGGCTGGTGATGGCGGCAAGGCCGTCATTGGCGAATACCTCCACCGAACAGGCATCCAGCAGGATACGCAGGCTCTTCAGGCTGCCGATTCCCCCGGTGCTCTGGAGATCGGGAAATATTTCTGAGAAGCCGGTCTCGCCGGACTGATCTCTGTGCAGGGTTAGAGTGTCTTCAGCAGCAGAGTAAATGAGTTCAGTATACTCAGTAGCTGTATGATGAATAATAAGACCGAATTCTTTCGCTTCATTGTCCGCAAGCGTAAGCCGCAGCTCCAGGGCTGAATCCTTGCACTTGATATCCTGGCGCTCGCCCGGTAGCAGCAGCATCTCCGGCAATGCCGCAGACTCTGCCGCGAAGTAAGGATCTAGCTCTGCTACCGGCTGCTGGCGGATCAACATCCGGCCGTCTGCCGCATCATGCAGCGTCAGTACCCGCGGAATCGTCATCGCTCCGCGCCAGCCCTGGCTTGGAACCTGATTGGCATACCGCCAGTTGCTCATCCAGCCGATGAAGATCCTCCGCCCGTCCGCAGCCGGAATGTCGGAGAAGCTGACCCCTGCGTAATTGTCTTTGCCATAATCCAGCCAGCGGATGTCGCTGTGCTCCGGTGTGAAGACGGAGCCGTCGAAGCCACCGACGAAATATTGCGTCCGCGAGCCAAATCTCGCCCCGCTGTTATCACCGATGCTGACCAGCAGCACCCACTTGCTGTCTCCTGTTCCTTCCACCGGGAGCTCGAAGAGATCCGGGCATTCCCATACTGCATCATGAGAGCCTGCACCCTCGCCGAATTCACTCTCCAGGCTCCACTCCCGCAGATTCGGGGAGGAGTAGAACGTGATTGTCTGATCGGTCGCCAGCACCATCATCCATTTCCCGTGAGCTTCAGACCAGAACACCTTCGGATCACGGAAATCGGCCTTGGAAGGATGCGTCAGCACCGGGTTGCCTGCATACTTGATCCAGGTCCGGCCATTGTCATGGCTGTAGGCCAGGCTCTGTCTTTGCACGGCAGGCGACGATTCCGTCGGCTCCTGATGACTGGTATAGATGGCAACGATACCCGGCTTCTCCGGGAACAGCCCGCTGGTATTATTCCAGTCAACGACTGCGCTGCCGGAGAACGCATAGCCGTGATCATCCGGGTACAGCGCAATGTCCAGCTCCTCCCAGTTAATCAGATCCTTACTGACGGCATGACCCCAGTGCATCGGCCCCCAGATGGAGGAATGCGGATGATACTGATAGAACAAATGATATTCCCCTTCGTAATAAACCAATCCATTTGGATCATTCAGCCAATGCTGCTCCGGCGTAAAATGCAGCGCCGGCCTGTGTTTGGTTCTCCCGATAATTTCCACTCCATTACCACCTTTATCTATTTATAAGTTCATCATGTTCCGCAGCTAGTGCAGTCTCAGCCTTTGTTCTTGAGATAGCTGTCATATCCTCTTTGCTTGATCTCCAGCCATTTGTCCAGCCCGAGTCTGGACAGCTCTGCCTGGTAATCCTTCCATTCCTCTTCCACTTTACCGGTCTTGGTCCATTCCGCGCGCTTGCGGTTCACATAAGCGAACAGGTCCGTCTCAATGGCGGTCAATTCCTTCTGATCCTCCAGGGAGTAGAAAACACGCGGGAAGTTGTTATCGGCCTTCATATAAGGCACCAGCTTCTCCTTCATGAGGTCCAGCCGCCAAGCAGCATCATCCGGCTTGGTAGTCACCTTACCGTAGTATTCATCCAGGATCGCCAGCGGTCCACCGATGCTGGTTTTCTGGCGCAATTCAACCGGAGCCGCGCCTTCCAGCGGCAGATGCTTCAGCATTTTGGCCGATTCATCGTATTCAAAAATATTCTGCTGCGTCTCATCCCCATACGTTCCCCAGTTGTCCTCAACCGACTGCTGCGGCTCATAGAGCTGGTCAATCCACTTGGCGGTAAGCTCCAGATTCTTGTTTGAACCGGTAATAACCATCCGTCCACGGTCAAAACCGAAGTTGTTCGTACGGGCTACATTGACCTCTCCGTCCGGTCCGGCAAGCGGCTGCATCAGATCATATTTATCGTTGAACCCGGTAATATTGGCTTTATCCCACTGGAAATAGAGACCGTAGCGCCCGCTCTGCCCTTTGGCCAGATAGGTGTTGTAATCCTGTTCAAACGCCTCTTCGTCGATCAGATCCAGCTGGTACAGCTCGTTCAGATACTTAATGCCCTCTTTATATCCGTCCTGGCCTGCGGTGAAGACCACTTTGCCGTCATTGGTAACCACCGTGTGATCGCCATTATCCCCGAGACCGAACGAACCGAACAGGAAGTTCATATCCTCATTGCCGTTATTCAGCACAAAAGACAGCGGGATCTCATCCTTCTGGCCGTTCCCGTTCGGATCATCATTCTTGAAGGCAACCAGCACCTTCTTCAGCTCCTCCGTCGTAGTTGGCATAGCGAGTCCCAGCTTCTTCAGCCATTCCACATTGATCCACGGCATCCCGTTGACCGAATGAATGCTCTCCTTGCCGGAGCCCAGCTCTTCAATCCATGGAAAAGCATAGATATGCCCGTCCTGCGCAGTCATCATCGATTTGTACTCCGGCGCGGCGGCCAGCACCTTCTGCAGATTCGGCATGTATTTCTCGATCAGCTCCTCCAGCGGCACAATCGTTCCGTCCTTGCCCAGGGTCAGCAGATCATAATCCGAATACGCGGCATCGATGATTGCATCCGGCAGGTCTCCGCTGGCTACAGCCAGATTTCTTTTCTCAATAAAAGCGTCGTTCGTGTAGTTGGTGAAATCGATGTGGACCCCGGACTTCTCCTCCAGCCGCTTGTAGATCAGCTTCTCGTTCGGATCGGCAGGCGCCAGCGCTGAGCTCTGGGACATGAAGTGCAGCGATACCTTCTCTTTAAGAGGCAGCGTCACATTCTCCAGCTTGTAATCCTCCGAAGCCGAGGAATTGCCGCCCCCTCCGCCGCAGCCCGCAAGCACGGAAGCCGAGAGTGCCAGCACAGACAAGGTTTGCAATGTTTTTTTCATATGAGATTCCCCCTAATATTATTTAATGGAGCCGACCATGGCGCCCTTCTCGAAGTATTTCTGGAAGAACGGATACATCACGATAAGCGGCAGACTGGAGATAACAATGGCAGAATATTTGATCATTTCAGACAATTTCTTAAGCTCCGCCTGGGCCAGTGCATCGGCAATCATGCCGGGCTGCACCTGATTCTGAATCAGGATTGAACGCAGCACCAGCTGCAGCGGGAACAGCCGGGAATCGTCCAGATAAATCATGGCATCGAAATAAGAGTTCCACTGCCCCACGAAGGCATATAAAGCCAGCACGAAGATAATCGGTTTGGACAGCGGCAATACAATCCGGAAGAAAATGCCCAGATCAGACGCCCCGTCGATACTCGCCGCCTGAAACAGCTCCTTGGGCAGACCCTGGAAATAGGTCTTCGCCAGAATAATATTGAACACGCTGATCGCCCCCGGCAGGATCACCGCCCACACCGTATTCAGCATCCCCAGATCCTTCACGACCAGATAGGTCGGAATCAGACCGCCGCCGAAGAACATCGTAATCAGGAAGAAGATCATTACCGGCCGCTTCCCGGCCAGTCCCTCAATGGACAGCGGATACGCCGCGAAGACGGAGAAGAATACCGTAGCCAGCGCGAAGGCGGCAGAGTAGAACAAAGCGTTGAAGAAGCCGCGGATCATCGCGTCGTTGCTCAGAATTTTGACGTAGCCTGTAATGGTCCAGTCCGACGGCGCAATGGCCAGCCCCTTGGTAATGAGCACATTCGGTGTTAAGAAGGAGGCCAGCACGACATACACCAGCGGAAACAGAATGACCAGGATGAACAAACCAAGCAATATATACGTGATAACAACCAGAATCCGGTCCTTCCCGGAATATTGAATATCCATACTTACCTCCTTTTAATACAGCCCTTCCCCTTCGTTCAGCCGCTTGACGACCGTATTGACGAAGACCAGCAGGATTACGTTAATGACGGAATTGAATAATCCGATAGCGGTGGAATAGGCATAATCGCCGGCCTGCAGACCCACCTTGTACACATAGGTCGCAATGATCTCCGAGGTCGGGGTATTGAGCGCCGTCTGCATTAGGAAGGCCTTCTCATAGCCGATGGACATGATGCCGCCTGCGGCAAGGATGAACAGCACGGCCATCACCGGCCTCAGCGCGGGCAGATCGATATGGCGGATGCGCTTCAGCAGGGAGGCACCGTCAATCGTCGCCGCATCATGAAGCTGCGGATCTACACCGGCCAGAGTGGCTACATAGATAATCGAGGACCAGCCTGCCGTCTGCCAGATGCCTGACAGAATATATACGGTACGGAAGTAAGCGGGATCACTCATGAAGGACACCGGCTTACCTGTAAAAGTAGTAATGAGCGCGTTCACCACACCTGTCGGCGACAGAAAGACAAACAGCATCCCTGCGACAACCACAACCGAGATAAAATTAGGTGCATACACAATCAGCTGGATGTTCTTCTTCAGCTTCGCGCTGCGGATCAGATTCAGCATAAGCGCCAGCACAATCGGCACCGGAAAACCCAGAATCAGCCCGTAGGCGCTTAATTTAAGCGTATTCATTAGAATATCGTAGAAATTCGGCGAGGAGAGGAACCGCTCGAAATGCTCGAAGCCCACCCATGCGCTGCCCAGGATGCCTCTGCGCGGGCTGAAATCCTTGAAGGCAATAATAGCGCCGTACATTGGAACGTATTTGAATATAACGGTAAGAATTACAGCCGGAGCCAAGAATAAATACAGGATATAATTCCGGCGCAGATAGCTTAGAATTGATTTACGTGATTTGAGTTCAGTACCCCTTTGTTGAAGCATCGGATTTGCCAATTTTCCCCCTCCTTACAGTGCGGCTGTGCTAATGCTGCTGTGCAACAGGGCCGCTGCTAGCTTGCCATTCACATGGCATAGGTCCGCCCGGATCTGTCTATCCTCCTGACGGTTAGGTTACCCACCTCCGGTCTAACTATTAATTTACATTTAACAAAATGAATAGGTTTTCAAATTTACATTTGAACATGTTTTTCCTTTACAATTTATCAGAGATCGTGATTATAAGTCAATACATTTTGCACAAAAAATAATTAAAACCGTGCATTATACAGTGCAAATGTAACATTAACATAGATATTAGCACTTAAAGGTGTCTTTAATTTTTTAATTGTAAAATTAATTTGTGCATTTGTAAAATTACGTTGTCAATTTTGAGTAAATGCTATATATTAGGTAGCAGAGGTTACTAATACGGGGAAACAAAGGTGGAACATAGTGATGAAGAAAGCAAAGGTCACCATTCAAGACATTGCAGATGCGCTAGGCATCTCCAGAAATACGGCCTCCAAAGCCCTGAACGGTGCAGAGAGCATTCCTCCCGAGACCCGGGAGAAGGTCATCAACAAGGCCGTCGAGCTCAAATATAAACAATTCTCCTATCTGGAAGCAGCAGGCAGCGCCTCTGAGAATCAGGGCAATATCGCCCTTTTGACCAGCAATCTCCCCAACAGCTCCCACTTCGGTTCCCAGCTGCTCAGCGGACTGGAGAAGCGTATCAGTACCGAAGGCTATACCTTGTCCATTTATTTTGTCCGGGAGAACGATATTAACGGTATGACTCTGCCCGGCAATTTCGAGCCTGCGAATGTGGACGGCATCATTTGTATTGAAATGTTCAGTAAAGAATACAGCGGGCTGGTTACCGAGCTCGGCATTCCAACGATCTTCATTGACTGCGCGTCCGATATTATTTATCCGGAGCTGAAGGCAGATCTGATGCTCATGGAGAATGAGCACAGTGTGTGTTCCATGACCCGCAAGCTGATGGATCAGGGAGTGCAGAGCTTCGGTTTTGTAGGCGATTACAACCACTGCCGCAGCTTCAATGAACGCTGGATCGGCTTCAATCGGGCACTCTCTGCGGCCGGTATCCCGCTCAATCCCGAATTATGCATTGTGGGTCAGGACCGGGACTACATGCTGGAGGCGGACTGGATGGATCAGCAGCTGGACGCCCTTGACGAATGGCCCTCCGCCTTCATCTGCGCCAATGACTTCATCGCAATTCGTGTCATGAAGTCACTTAAGAACAGAGGAATCAAGGTGCCGGAGCAGGTTGCGGTCTGCGGCTTCGACGATGCCTCGGAATCCCGGATCATCGAACCCCATCTGACAACGGTACATATTTACAGCGGTCATATGGGGATTGTCTCTGCCGAAATGCTGCTCTCCCGGATCAAGGACCCTGCCAAGCCTTATCAGGTGACACATGTCGCTACAGACGTTGTATTCAGGGACTCTACCCCCGCTCTTAGCTAATACCAACCCATTCTGCCTGGAGGTTATTTCACAATGAAACTACATGGTTCAGTCCTTTGTGCGGGCGAGCTGCTCATTGATTTCTTTTGCACCGATGTTGACGTCAGCCTGACCGCAGGGCGGCATTTCTCCAAGCAGGCCGGCGGAGCCCCAGCGAACGTAAGTGCAGCCATTGCCCGGCTCGGCGGCCACTCCGCCTTCCTCGGCAAAGTCGGAGCCGATCCATTCGGCTTCTTCCTGAAGCAGACGCTGGAAGAACAGAACGTGGATACCTCGATGCTGCTGCTTGATCCCGCAAGCCCGACCACACTGGCTTTTGTCTCGCGCTCAGCGAACGGGGAACGCGATTTCGTGTTCCACCGCGGAGCAGACCGGCTGCTCAGGCTCGAAGAGATTGACCGGGCAGCCGTCCGTGAGGCGGCCATGCTTCATTTCGGCTCGGCGACAGCGCTGCTGGCTGATCCCTTCCGCGAGGTCTATATGACGCTCATGGATGAAGCGAAGGCGAACGGACAGTTCGTCTCCTTCGATCCCAACTACCGGGGCGATCTGTGGACCGGGCGGCAGGAGGAATTCATCACGCTGTCCAGAGCCGGTATCTCCAAGGCCGATCTGGTAAAGGTCAGCGACGAGGAGCTGCAGCTGATTACAAGCGAAGCGGACCGTGATGCCGCCCTTGATATGCTGCATGAGTGGGGAGCCGGAGCAGTAGCCGTTACTCTGGGCAAAGACGGCACCCTCATCTCCTCCCCGGACTCCCGGCTGCTGATTCCGAGCATCACCGTGAAGTCCATCGATTCCACGGGTGCCGGCGATGCCTTCATCGGAGCGCTGCTCTGCCGGATCAGCCAGCTGGCCCATCCGGCGGACTTCACCCGCAGCGCGGAGCTGCAGCAAGAATTCGTCACCTTCGCCAACCGGGTGGGGGCGATAGTCTGCACCAAGGTCGGGGCGATTGCTGCGCTGCCGACACTGGACGAGGTCCAGGAATTTGCCGGGTAAGCTGCGGAGCTGCTGTTAAACCAATCTTTACCTGCTGTTTTCATCACAGACAGGGGAGCATGGCACGTAATATGATAAGCACATTATCATATGGTTGAAGGAGCAGCTTTTGCATGACGATGAAACAAGAATTCGATAATCTCATGGCGTTTGCCAAGGATTTAATCAATGAGAATCTCGGCTTTTATTATGATATCAATTATGGTTATTTCCAGCCCGAGACCCATCCGATTGTGGACTTCATCCGGCTGATAGGCAGACGTATTCAGAGCCAGCTCATGCTGATGCCCGCGCTCTACGGGGAGGTCGACCAGATGGAGCGGATGTTCTCGGACAACCTGTTCTTTGATGAATGGGCCGAGGTGACGCTGGACGGACGGAGCTTCCACTTCCTGATGCGGCAGATTGACAACAGCAGCAGAATCATCAACCTGGCACGTGACCTGGTCTTCCCCTCCCCCTGGATTCCCCGCAAGCTGCGCGACAGTCTGATCCGCATCGGTGAAGGTACCCTGAACGGAAGCTGGCGGCAGGATAAGGATCATCAGGTTACCCTCTGGCTCCCTCTTGGCATCTCCTTCGTGGAAGGCTCAGGGCATCATTCCATAACGGCGGGGATCGCCAAGGGCGAAGGGGAGCTCTACCCCACCTCGGTGTATGACATCAGCCTCATCTATGATCACGTGTATACCGACGGCAGGTATTACTATAGAACGCATGACCATTCGATTATCTCCGAGGTTCATTTCGTGGAATGCGCCGCTATCTTTGAGATCGGCCGGATCATGGCGGCGCAGAAGATTATTTTCTGAAGGACGACAAACCATAATTCCCCAAACAGCAAAGAAGCCGCGAACCCGCCCAAATCGGACGGTTCACGGCTTATTCAAGTAGTAGCTCTCTGTACGAGCTGAAATTCCAGCTCCTGCTGCCCGGCTTCTGTTCCCCCCAGCTTGCCGAGAATCAGATGCAGCGCATTCTGCGCCTGTGCGCCAATCGGATTATTAATTGAGGTGATCCCCAGCGTATGGGCCAGCTCCGTGTTGTCGAAGCCGACAATCGCCAGCTCCTCCGGTACCTTCACCTTAAGTCTGCGGGCTTCGCTCAGCACCCCTGCCGCTACCATATCATTGGCGCAGAGGATGGCATTCGGAGGCCCGCCAGCAATCAGCAGCAGCCTGCGGATCAGCTCCTCACCCTGCCGGATGGAAAAGATCCCTGTCTGCGACCATTCCTGGTTCACCTCCAGATGATATTTGCGGGCAGCATCCTGGTACGCCTGTATCCGCCCGGAGGTATTCATACTGGCCGGCCGGCCCCAAGCATTGGCAATCCGCGTATAACCCCGTCCGATCACATGCTCAAGTCCCAGCATGTACCCGTCATATTGATTCATGGCGACACTCTGAATCTCGGGAAGCTCCATCCGCTGCCAGGAGACAATTGGCCCATATTTGCAGTAAGAGCCCAGGAGCGCCTGATCGTTAACGCAGGTGCTGATGACCAGTGCATCGACTCTTTTGCGCCGCATATCCTCGAAGGCTTGCAGCTCTTTGGCCGGATCACCCCCGGAGGTATAGATAATCGTCTGATATCCGTGCCGGCTCGCAGTCTCCACGAAGCTGTTCAGAAAAGGCAGCATTACCTCGTTAATCCCCTCCGTTACCATCCCGATCTGCATCGTCTCTCCTGTGGACAAGGAGATGGCATTGCCATTGGGCACATAGTCCAGCTCTTCCATGATCTTCAGGATGATCTCCCGCGTTGCCTGGCTCACATGGGGAGAACGATTCAGCACCCTCGATACTGTAGCTTTGGAGAATCCCGACAGTTTAGCGATTTGATCCAGATTCGACATGATGGCTCTCCTTACATAATTTTTCATCTTTATAATAATACTTGACATGTAACGCGTTACAACATTTAGCATTGAATTATAGGACCTATGAACAGCTTACCATATCTGAATCCATAACTAATAGAAGGCGGGATTATCAATGAATACACCATTTCCTGAAGGCTTCCTGTGGGGCGGCGCAGTCGCTGCGAACCAATTGGAAGGCGCATACAACGAAGACGGCAAAGGCCTGTCCACTCAAGACGTAGCTCCGCAAGGAATCAGGGGCCCTATCACCGAGGTGCCTACCGAGGATAATATGAAGCTGGTCGGCATCGACTTTTACCACCGGTACAAAGAAGATGTTAAGCTTTTTGCCGAAATGGGCTTCAAGGTCTTCCGTACCTCAATCGCCTGGTCGCGAATTTTCCCGAACGGTGATGAGCTGGAGCCTAACGAGCAAGGCCTGCAATTCTATGATGACCTGTTCGATGAATGTCACAAATACGGCATTGAGCCGCTGGTGACCCTCTCCCACTACGAAACTCCGCTGCACTTGTCCAAGCAGTATGACGGCTGGGTGAACCGGCAACTAGTCGGCTTCTATGAACGGTACGCCAGAACGGTATTCACCCGCTACAAGGATAAAGTGAAGTACTGGCTGACCTTCAACGAGATCAACTCCATCCTGCACGAGCCATTCATGAGCGGCGGGATCTATACACCGAAGGACAAGCTGAGCAAGCAGGATCTGTACCAGGCCATTCATCACGAGCTGGTCGCAAGTGCTACAGCGGTCAAAATCGGACATGAGATCAATCCGCAGGCCCAAATCGGCTGTATGATCCTAAGCATGCCAACATATCCGCTCACCCCTAACCCGGACGATGTCATTGCGGCAATGAAGTCAGAGCATATGAATTACTTCTTCGGAGATGTGCATGCGAGAGGCGTGTACCCTGGCTATATGAAACGTTACTTCAGAGAGCACGGCATTGAGATTCACATGGAGCCTGGCGATGCGGACATTCTCAAGCATACCGTTGACTTTATCTCGTTCAGCTATTATGTGAGCATCTGTGAGACCGGAGACAGCAGCAAACGTACCCAGGAAGGCAACCTGATCGGGGGCGCACCTAATCCATACCTGAAGGCTTCCGAATGGGGTTGGCAGATTGACCCGCAGGGTCTGCGCTATGTGCTGAATATGTTCTATGACCGTTACCAGAAGCCGCTATTTATTGTGGAAAATGGACTCGGAGCCAAGGATGAGCTGATCACCGGCGAAGACGGCGTGCCAACCGTCAATGACGACTACCGGATTGAGTACCTGAATGACCATCTGGTGCAGGTGGGCGAAGCCATCGAGGACGGCGTTGAAGTCATGGGCTACACCTCTTGGGGCTGTATTGACCTGGTCAGTGCATCAACCGCTGAACTAAGTAAACGCTACGGCTTCATCTATGTAGACCGCCACGACGACAATACAGGAACCCTGGAGCGCTACCGCAAGAAATCCTTCCACTGGTATAAGGATGTTATTGCTACCAACGGACAGAGCCTGCGGCGCTCAGGCGAATAGAATAGCCAGACAATACAGGTTGTCCCGAAAAGCCATAAAAGGCTGATTGGGACAGCCTTTTTATATTAAATTGTAGGAATGGTAGCGACAGCGGCCCATTCTGCCGTTCTTTGCCTGCCCTCCTCCCCCCAATAACTGAAGATATCAATTTCAGTTGAATAAGCCATTAACAAAAAGCTGGGAAGGAGCGGAGGGGAAATTTGGAACTGTAGGAGCGATAGCGACCGCCTTTGTATACGGATTTCAACCGCAAACAGCGGCTTGAATCAAGAAATCTGTATACAACAGCGGCCGAAAGTCCAAATGTTCACCGCAGCGACGAGTTTAAGCTTTGCGTTACCGTTACTGCCATTCCATCTCATATTCCATCTCATATTAATATCTTCAGTCAGCTCCTTTACCATTTTGAAACTAATTGCCCGAAAGGTTAGGATATACTAGCCACAGATGAATCCTAAGGAGCGTAACTGCAATGAACAAATATACCTTCGGCCTCAGCAGCCTCTTATTCTTAAGCCTGATCGCCTCAGGCTGTGGCACCATGAAGACGCCAAGCGATCTGCTTCAAGCCCCGGCACAGGGGAATAGCGACGGCAATCTTACCGGAATCGTCAAATCCTTTCTACCGGCCAACGCGCATTTAACGGTTCCCATCCACTCGGAATCCGGCAGTGCGATTCAATTACAGGATCTGGACAAGGACGGGCAGGAGGAGCTTCTGGCCTTCTACAAGACAGACAAAACCGATTACGAGATCAATACTCTCCTCCTCTCACAGCAGAACGGCAAGTGGACCAAGCTGGCTAACCTTACCGGGGTAGGCAGCGAATTGAATGAAGTGTCCTTCACAGATGTTACCGGTGACGGAGCGGAGGAGCTGCTGCTCGGATACGGCGGCGGGGAGGGCTTAAGCAAAGAGCTGGCGGTCTACAGCCTAAGCGGCGGCAAGCTGACCGAGCTGCTTAAGCAGCCTTACGACCAGCTGGTCCTTGGCGACCTGACCGGAAGCGGGCATACCGATATTGCCTTGCTTCAGAGTACCTACACCACAGATAACATCCGTGAGACCCATCTCCTGTTGCTCCGGCTCAAGGACGGTACACTACAGACCTTATCCGACCAGAAGCTGGACGGTAATGTGATCGAAGCCCAGTTCGGCAAGGCGTCCCCTACCCGGAACGCAATTGTCATCGATGCCGCCATTGGCGCACATGCTTCCTATACTTCACTTCTAACTTGGGAAAAAGACAGGTTTACTGATATACTGGCAACAGATGATTATCAGCGTACTGCGCTCGCTGCAAGCAAGGATCTGGTGCTGTCTCCGCCAGCCGTCTCTCCTGACCTGCTTGGCAGCAGCAGTATTGCAATTAAGGACTACCCGCAGTCCAGCCTGGATGTGAATAATGACGGGATCTTGGAATTCGGCTTCCTGGTGCCGCCAGCCGGTACGGAGAGCATGGCTCCCTTGGCGACCCCATTCATCACCAAATATTATCAGTGGGACGGACAGACCGGCCTGACCTTCGTGCAGGAGCAGTTCGACCGCTGGGGCTTCAACTTCCGTATTCCCAAGTCCTGGGCGGGCCAGACCCTGCTGGAGGTTCCGGGAGAATCACCCCAGCCCTGGGAGAAGCTCCAGTTCAGCTACAAGAATACCGGGTCTGCTGTGAAGGCTCCGCTGCTGGAGCTTCGCCTGCTGACGAAGAAGGCATGGGCTGCCGCAGAGGTCCAGCTGAAGGCTGAGAATAGAGAGTATAAGCTGCTGTATGAGCAGGGGAACTCTAACAATGACACGGAGCCTACCCTATTCGTTGCCGTAATGCCCGCAGCGGATGCCGCCGGCAAGCTGCAGGGGGCCGATCTGCAGAATTATAATCAGCTGAAGCTGACATTAGATGAAGTCGTTCAGCTGGCCGGCACACCCCAGAAGCCCCGGCAATAAGAAGGAGAGCTATTCATGAAAGTGCTGATACTGGAAGATGAGAAGCCTATCCGTGATCTGCTGTGTATCAACCTTAAGCGGGCAGGCTTCGAGATCGCGGAGGCTTCTACCGGTGAAGAGGCGCTGCGCATTGCAAGAGAACAGAGAGATTTTGACATCGCGATTCTCGACCTGATGCTACCCGGACTCAGCGGGTTCGAGGTGTGCACCCTTCTGCGGACACACTTCCCCCGGCTGGGAATCATTATGCTCACCGCCAAAAGCCAGGAAATCGACAAGGTCATGGGCCTGGAATCCGGCGCAGACGACTATGTGGTCAAGCCCTTCAGTCCGGTGGAGCTGGTCGCCCGGGTGCGCTCGCTCTACCGCCGGATGTATCCGGGAGAAGCGCTGCCGCAGGAGAATCTTATCGAGCTGCCGCCTTTTACACTATTGCTGGATGAACGGAAATTACTGAAGGACGGGCAGGATATCCCGCTGACTCCAACCGAGTTTATGATCGTTAAGCTGCTGATGGAACAGCCGAACAAGGCCATGAACCGGGATGATATTTTGACAGCCGTATGGGGGCAGTACTTCATGGGGGATCTTAAAATTGTAGATGTGAATATCAGCCGAATCCGCCAGAAGATCGGACAGGAGTCCTCCGGGCCGCAGTTCCTCGAGACCGTGTGGGGATTCGGATATATTTGGAGGGGCTAATTGTGCTGAAGGGAATCAGGTCCAGACTTATCGTCTATATTACCCTTGTGCTGCTCCTGATCGTGCTGCTGCTGGAGGGAGTGTTCATCGCTGCTGTCCACTATTATTATCTGGGCAGTGCGATGGAGACATTGAATACAAGGGCCACGACTTCAGCGACCTTTTTCAATAAGTATCTGGAGAGTTATAGCTTGAATGAGCGGGCGCGTTATATTCTGGAGAATCTCTCCCCTGAGGAGAGCAGTAAGGTGGAAGTACTGAGTCCAGCTGGGCACGTGGTCATTAATTCCTTCGGCTTCTCCAGTACAGAGCAGGTGAGTACCCCTGATGTGAGAGCAGCTCTGACCAGCGGCAAAGGAAGCTTTCAGAGCATCAAGCCAGTGAACGGGGAACGAATTATGGCAGTCTCTATCGCGCTGAAGGAGTCGGGGAGCACAATCGGCTTGCTGCGGTACTCGGTCTCGGCAGAGCCTTTATATCATGTTATTATCCGGATCGCACTCAATGCAGCCGTCATCGGGCTACTCGTCATTGGATTCGGCTTCATGCTCAGCCTGATTATCGCCAAACGGATCGTAGGGCCGATCCAGCAGCTGACCGGGGTCGCCAAGGAAATGGCCACCGGTAATTTTGCCGTCCGGGCAGCGAGGCGCTATGACGATGAAGTCGGCACCCTTGCGGTAACGCTGAATTATATGTCGGAGGAAATTCTCAAGAGTGAGAAGCTCAAATATGATTTCATCTCCTCCGTCACCCATGAACTGCGGACCCCGCTTACCTCCATCAAAGGCTGGGGGGAAACGCTGCTGGTCGGTGATTTATCAGATAGGCAGGAGATCCTGCAGGGGCTTGAGGTCATGACCGGGGAGACAGACCGGCTGATCGGCCTGGTGGAGGATCTGCTCGACTTCTCCAAATTTCAGGCCGGAGAGATCCGCATTGTGCGCCAGCCGTATGATCTCAGAGGCCTGCTGGAGGATCTGCTGCTGCAATTCAGATACCGGGGGCAGACGAAGCAGATCCGCCTCTATGCCGACCTTCCCGATCAGCCGCTGCCGGTGGACGGTGATTTTAACCGGTTGAAGCAGGTGTTTGTCAATTTGCTGGATAATGCGTTCAAGTTCACCCCTGCGGAGGGTGAGATCCGCCTTACCGCAGTGCTCGAAGGGCAATGGATAATCGTCACCGTGGCTGACAACGGCGAAGGCATCGAGGCCGCGGATCTGACGCAGCTTGGCACCAAATTCTTCAAAGGCCGCTCCCGTCAGTCCGGCAGCGGCCTGGGCCTTGCCATCTGCAAAGAAATTATCGAGCTGCATGACGGGCGTCTGCGGATCGAGAGTGAGTTCACCAAAGGAACCTCGGTAATTGTTGAGCTGCCGCGCTACGAGGTGGAGCAGCATTTTGCATCACCAGTGCAGCTCTAGCTCTGTATCCCCCTGTGCTTCTATAACTCTACCCGGGCTTGTCCGCTCCCGTGCGCGATTTCCACAACTGGCTTAGTCTCTATAGAGACGTTACCGGCCACGGCTCTGGAGATCATACAGGAGGCTTCAGCCTTATGTGCCAGCCGCTCTGCCATCTTCAGCTGCGCCGGTGTCGCACCAGCCTGGAGCACAATGCTAGGCTTGTGCACGATCTTTTCGTACGTGAACACATTATTCGTGACATCTACTGTCGCTTCAGACGCCAGGGTCAGCTCCTCTGGAACAATCTCCGAACGCTCCAGCATTGCGGCCAGAGTAATCAGGTAACAGGTCGCTGCTGCACCCAGCAGCATCTCATCCGGGTTCGTGCCGGTTCCCGGCCCGCCCATCTCCTGCGGAATCGATATAACCGTCCGCAGTCCGCCCGCATCAATATGCCCTTCGCTGTTCCGCCCTCCATTCCATACCGCCTTCAGGTGAAAAGGATGCTTCATCTCACTCCGTCCTTTCTTTTCTGCTTAGCTGATTTTACAGCCATCTCTACACTTCTACTGCAACTTAATCTCGTCAAAAAGCCCCGTCTGCCGATCAGGCTGATCCAGGTATTCAGTCTCATTCGCTGGACAGCTTCCGCCCAGGTACGTAGCAAAAAGCGCCTCTACCTGGGCCATAGTGACCGGCTTTGCGGAATCCTGTAATTCATATCCGAGCTGGCCGTTAGGCTCAATCGTCGCCGTTTTGACATCGCTAAGCCTGGAGATACCCTGTCCCCGCAGGCTCATCTCCAGCTCATCGACGGTTAATCTAAGCTTCCTCAGATTCTTAGGCTGAAGCTGTCCCTCCGCAATAACAATAACCGCAGGCCCCTTAATTAGCCGCTCAAAAGCATTCCACCGTACCTGCAGCCATTCCACTATAATTAACACTATGATGAATACGGCTGCTGCAACTATAGTAATCAGAATACTATGATCGGCGATCGGCTGCACAATAATCGTCCCAATTGAGATCATGGCGATCGTCGTAGGAATCGTCATCTGCGAGATCGATTTGCGGCCGGCTAGCCGCAGCACCAGCATCCCGACAATGATCAGCACCAGCGCCTTCCAGATTTCGCTCCAGATTTCATTCATCGCTCCGTCTCCTTTTGACAGTAGATAGGCTAGCTTTTGTCTTACAGGAGGCGAATATGCATATCTAGAGAATCGGAGCCCGGCACACACCCGCCGGAATCCCCAACCGGTTGTAATGCTGCTTGATGTTGACAAGCGCATGCCCGCTGAACACCTGCGCCACTATGTCCTCCAAAGGTCCAGCCTCCACCTGCTCCTTCCGCAGCAGACGCTCCACCGCGCTCTTGATCTCCAAGGGGTATAGATTCCCCGCCACACTGGAGAGGCCATTGCAAGGGCCTGAGGCGAAATTCTCCACAAGCCTCATATCCCCTGCTGCAAAAAGAATGAACCCCTCCGGATACTCCACTCCCATATGCCGCTGCAAATCGCCTGTTTCCTTGTAGCCGACAATATTCGGATGGCGCAGGATTAACGTGTACAGCGACTCCGGGGTCAGATCAAATCCGGTCCGGCCGGGATTATTATACAACGCTACGGGCTTGCTCGTATGACTAAGCAGTTCCTCCACATAAGCAACCGCCTGTTGCTGCGTAGGCCGGATATACGGGGGAAATCCGATCAGCAGCACATCCATCACTGATGTCTCCACCTCCTGCACCAGCCGGACAGCATCACGGGTTCTTATCGCGGACACGCCGAAGATCAGCTCCATCCCCGGAGAACGCTTTTGATTAAAATATTCAATAATTTCTAATCTTTCCTCAATACTCAGCGAATGCTGCTCGCCAGTACTTCCTGAGATCAGCAGGGATTCGATGCCGTTTTGCTGCTGGTAAGCCACGATAGGCGCAAATCCGTCTGTATTCAGACCCTCATCCCCATGAAAAGGCGTTGGAATCGCCACATTTAATCTTTTCATCCCCTCACCCCTTCCTTTCTTCTCTCTAATGTAACAAAAAATCCCGATGAATCAAGAGAGACTTGATCATCAGGATAAATTCAGTTCTATAGCAACACGGCTTCCCGCTTACTTAGCCTTACCGGCAGGCTCATAGATCAGACAACGCAGCTGTTTACCCGGATAGCGGAATTCCGCATTATATTTGCTGCCGTCTTCCAGCAACACATCCACGGCCACCATCCCGCGTTTATTGTTTACCTCAGTGCCTGTCAGATACGCCTTCACTATCTTTCTTTTCTCTCCCTGCTTGTCCTTTACAATCCGGGTAGCTTCCTTTACCCAGCTGTCATCCTTCTTCATGGCAGCCGCAGCTGCCGCGTCGATAGGGGTTCTTTTCATCACAGAGTTAAAAGCTGTCGTATCAACCACCACCCCGGTGTCAGGATCGATCTGCACACTATATTGCCAGTATTCCTGACCTTGTCCAAGCAGAGTAAGCGACTTATATGGTTCAGAGTGAACCGACCAAAATGAAGGTATGCCATAACCCGGTTCCACCAGCATAACATTTGTTTTCAGCTTGGAGACATCGGCATCGAACAGCTTGCGCACACTTTCAGCCGCCCGTGCCTGTACTTCAGCCTTGCTGAATTTCTGCGGTACGGCAACGGCCGGAGCAGTGATATTACGTTTGGATGCCACAAGATTAAGCCGGTAGGACCAGTCAATCATTTGCAACAGCTCTTCATCCGTCCAGGTGCGCTCCGGTTGATAATACGTATTGGTCTTTATATCGAAATACACTTCTCCCTGCCCCGCCTGTAGCGGCAATGGCTTCTGTGGCCGCACACCATCATAGACATATTGATCTTCCAGCACCCGCCTGCGGTTGATCTCCGCTTCGGTCATTTCCCGGCCTGAAGTGTTCGGATCGCCCGGTAGCTCCATATAGTCGTAGATTTGCTGGATCTGCTCCTCAGTCATCTGCTTCAGCAGCAGATCATCATTCACGGTAGATACCGGCACGGGTGCCTCCACCTTCAGCACAGGAACAGCGCTTCCTGCCGGACTTGCCTTAGCACTGACCGGAGTTGCCGTACTGTACTTTGCGATGACTGCTGAGTTCGCCAGACTGGGGACAAGGAGTCCGCTGAATGCGAACATACCGCCTGAGCATAGGACAACTGCCATAGTAACAGACCACTTTTTCTTGTTCAATTGTATTACCTCCATCGGGATTCAGGATATTAACTCTATCCATAGCTTAATCCCGGGATATTATAGAGTAGAGGAGCAGTTGTTATGGAGTTGTAAAATAGCTTCACAAAGTGGAGCTTAAAAAAAGCCGGATGCTCGTCCCCTCACCAGGAGCAGATAGCAGCTCAATTCTGGCCTGATGCGCTTCGGCAATCTGGCGGCATAGAGAGAGACCCAGACCTGCATGGCCATAGGCCCGCGAACGTGAAGAATCTGCACGGTAGAAAGGCTCAAATGCCCGCCTGCTCTGCTCTTCTGTCATTCCGCTCCCGCTGTCCTGTACTTCAAGCACCCCTTCTCCGTCCTGCTGATAGGCCAGCAAGCGGATTGTGCTGCCTGGCGGGGACGCAGGAATGGCATTCTCAATCAGATTCACCAGAAAAGAGGCCAGAAGATCCGCATCTCCCCATACGGCAGGAATGGTGCTATCCAGCTCCAGCAGTAATCCGTTATCTGTTACCCTCTGCTGCTCGGTCTGGGCCACTGTGTCGAATAGCGAAGCCACGTCTACCTCATCCAACATCAGCGGCTGATGCCGCAGAACGGACAGATCCAGCAGCTTGAAGGCCAGATTCTTCAGCCGCACCGTCTCACTGAGAATATAGCGGCCCGCTTTGACCTGATCGTCCTGATCTATGTTAGCTGTGGTCAGCAGCTCCGCAAATCCCTGCATACTGGTTAGCGGTGTCCGCAGCTCATGAGCTAGATTATCGACCATCCGCTGTTTATCCTCAGCCATGCCTGCGAGATCGCTCATCCGCTGCTCTATCACAGTAGCCATCTTGTTAAAGTTGAAGGCCAGCTCCCCGAATTCATCCCTGCTGTTCAGCTCCACACGCTTGGAATAGTCACCTTCGGCAATCGTCTTTGTCGTCTCCGACAACAGCTTGAGTGGCTTAGTCAGATGCCGGATCAGAAGGTAGAGCAGTACCACAAGAAGCGGCCCTACAATCCAGTTAATCATCACAAAAAAACGGTTCAGCTCCTGCTGCTGGGCATACAGACCGCTAATATCGCGGTTATAGGCCAGCTCCAGATGCTGATAGGGAGCCGGGAGCGGCATCGCTAACGTCATGATATGCTCCTCCTGCACAGCGTGCTGTTCTTTCTCACCAGGATAGAGCAGCAGTCCATCATCCCGCAGCTCCAGCTCTATCCCCTGCTTACGGTAGTGTTCTCCATAGGACTTGGCCACACTGACCAGCAGTGCCGGGGTAAGGGAGACGCCTCTTGCCCGAATGGAATCCAGATTCTCATAGATATTATTCGTAATTAGTAGCTGCTCGCTGGTCGCACGTTTGCTCTCACTGGCCGTGTTCAGCTGCCAGCTTTTTTTCATCACCATCACGACACTTACATCAAGTGCCGCTATAAACAGCACCAGGACAGCAAGGAGAATCTTATGCCAGAACCGCATGGCTAGACCTGAACTTCCAGCCGGTAGCCCAGCTTGAACACGGTTTTGATCCGTTCTTCCCAGCCCAGCTTTTTGCGCAGCTGCCGGATATGTACATCCACAGTACGGGTATCACCCGCATAATCATAACCCCATGCCAGCTCCAGCAGCTTCTCTCTGGAAAGAGCAATATTCCGGTTACGGATCAGCACTTCAAGCAGCTCGAATTCTCTGGCCGTCAGATCCACTAGCAGCTGATCCACCCACACCTGACGCTCCTTGAACCGGACTTCAACCCCATCACATACAAAAGCAGAGGCGGCCTGTTCATTCCTCCGCAGCACGACATTAATCCGGGCCAGCAGCTCCAGAATCTCAAAAGGCTTAATAATATAATCATCCGCACCCAGCTCGAAGCCCCTGATCCGGTCAGAGAGTGCACCCCGGGCCGTAATCAGAATCACCGGAATCCGTAGTGGCGCAATCTGCTCCATCACCCCGAACCCGTCCAGACCGGGAAGCATGACATCCAGCAGGACGAGATCCGCCCGTTCCTTCTCCAGCAATTCCGCAACCTCTGAGCCGGTATAGGCTTTGGAATACGCATGTCCCACCAGCTTAAGATTCATCGTTATTAAATCATTAATCGCCTGTTCATCCTCAACAACAAGTATATGAGCCATCTGTCGAATATCCTCCTAACTCTGTAGCCACAGAATACCCTTTCATAGGTAACCTAATCTTAATCATACCAGATTCCAAAGCATCCATAACCTATAAGCCGAACCTGACCTTACACAACCGCCTGCCAAAAAATCCTGACAAATCAAGAACTGCTTGATCGTCAGGACTAGTTTGTTCATTGAACATAAGCTTCCCGCTTATTTCCCCTTATCGGCAGGCTCATAAATGAGGCAACGCAACATCATACTCGGATAGCGGAATTCCGCATTATATTTGCTGCCGTCTTCTAATAACACATCTACCGCAACCATTCCGCGCTTATTGTTCACCTCGGTATCAGTCAGATATGCCTTTGCGATTTTCCTTTGCTCACCTTTCTTATCCTTAATTATCCTTTTAGCTTCCTCGATCCAGCGCTGATCCTTCTGGAGAGTGGCAGCCACAGCTCCGTCAATAGGCGTTCTTATCGCGTCCGCATTAATAGCTGTCGTATCCACTAACACTCCGGTTTCTGTATCGATAATCACATGGTAATTCCATACCTCCTGTCCTTGTCCCCGCATGGTCCGCTCCTTGTAGGGAGAGAAATACACCCACCATTGGGAAGGAAAGCCAAATTCCGCTTTATGCAGACTAGTACCAATTGGCGCTTAGTCTCCGATTCTGTGAGCTCACGGCTGCTATCCCCTTGGGGCTCAAGTCCTCTGTCTAGGAAGTCATCAATTTGCTGAATTTGCTCCTGGGTCATATTCTTCCGCAGATAATCCTCCACAGTGGATACCGGCACGGGAGCCTCAACTTTCAATACAGGAACCACACTCTCCGTCAGAGGTAGTCTGACATCCTTCTGTGGTGCTGCTGTGCTGTCTTTGGCGACCACGGCAGAGTTCACTAAGTTCGGGACGACAACAGCACTGATGGCGAATAACCCTCCGGCACATAACAGGACAGCTATAGAAGCAGACCACTTCTTCTTATTCAACGGGATAACCTCCACAGGAGTATAGTATTTTCTCTACCATTACCCTACTCTCAACATGTTATAAAGTAGAGTGACAGTTGTTATAGAGTTGTAAAATGAGAGCCTCGCCCGCAATACAAAAAGACCACCGTTGATTTCTCAACAGTGGTCATGTGTGCTTGGCAACGTCCTACTCTCCCAGGACCCTTCGGTCCAAGTACCATCGGCGCTGGAGGGCTTAACGGTCGTGTTCGGGATGGGTACGTGTGGAACCCCTCCGCTATCGCCACCAAACGGGCATTTACAGCGTAAATGCTTCAGGAATTTGATTCCTGAAAACTGAATCCGAAACGAATCTGCGAATTATTTTTTTGGATAAGCCCTCGACCGATTAGTATTGGTCAGCTCCATGCATTGCTGCACTTCCACCTCCAACCTATCT
>NZ_ASPX01000117.1:0-1493 GCF_000517965.1 Paenibacillus sp. FSL R7-277 | reverse complement strand
GAGGTAGATAGGTTGGAGGTGGAAGTGCAGCAATGCATGGAGCTGACCAATACTAATCGGTCGAGGGCTTATCCAAAAGTTACCCCAAAAAGTGAAGATGAAGCTGACGAAGCGGATTCCGAATACTTTCCGGGGGCCCCGTAACAAGGGCAAACGCAAATTTTGTTTCGGATTCAGTTTTCAGGAATCAAATTGTAATTTATGGAGCTCAAGTAGCTCTGTAAAGAAGATTTGTTTTCAGCATTTGGCGATGCTGAGACCTGAATAATAGCATTTGATATTCAAATGCCCGTTTGGTGGCGATAGCGGAGGGGTTCCACACGTACCCATCCCGAACACGACCGTTAAGCCCTCCAGCGCCGATGGTACTTGGACCGAAGGGTCCTGGGAGAGTAGGACGTTGCCAAGCACTTAAGACCACTGTTGATTATAAATGGTGGTTTTTTGTTGCGTGACTTTATCTATTCGATGCTGGTATACCTGGATTCAGGCTATGGCGGAAGCTTTACCTATGACACTAGTACCTCATCAGATCTAAAAGGATGAAAAGGATGAATAAGCTTGTTAAACCTTATCAACCCAAAATCTAACGGACCGGAGAGATCTTATCCCCGCGAAAACGCCACTTTTTGCAGCTTAACGGACTCAGGCGACCTTATCGTCTCTCTATGAGATGTTTCGGAGCTGAAGTGCAAAGGATAAGGCCTGTGGAGTCCGTTACTCGCCCAATTGACGACTTTCTTCCCAAATAAGAGCACCTCAGTCCGTTACGCTAAGCCAAACGCCCCTGAAGAACAACTCCCGATTGGAAAAAAGAAGTAATTTGAAGAGGAATTGCGTCTGTTCCACTATTTTTAATCTAATGCAGTACTAGTGGAAGAAGAGTATTTCATAGAGATTGTGGGCAGGCTGAGACGCGAGGGACGAGATGTCCGTCATTTTAACCTTGTCTGCTTCCTCTGAGACTCTATACAGTTGACTGGAGAGCCGTGATGAAGGCAGGAGTCCTTGTGGGGCGCTTTACAGATGGAGAGATGTCTTAGAGGGCATGAGAATAAACTCTTTGCATGTGATGTAGATACTGAACATAAGTCTATTTCCGTGGTTGCCGAGATTATTATGGCTTTGGTGGAGAATCCGCTAAGTAATGAATAGAATAATAATATTTCTATTGTATTAATCTATTTTATCTGATATAATATTTTTTGTTGTCGAAAGATTGTTTGCTTATCTGGCTCGTTGGTCAAGGGGTTAAGACACCTCCCTTTCACGGAGGTAACATGGGTTCGAATCCCATACGAGTCACCACTTTCTTCTTTGAATTATGGGATGAGAATTCCCTGGGTTCGTTGAAGCATACGCTTCGTAAGGAATACTTCGCAATCTCGTAACGGAGTGGAGAGTATCCCATACGAGTCACCACTTTCTTCTTTAATAAATTAATGGTTGTATATCTTATGAAAATGTGTTATGATCATTAAGTTGCTTCTTCG
>NZ_ASPX01000116.1:0-201391 GCF_000517965.1 Paenibacillus sp. FSL R7-277 | reverse complement strand
TGGAGGCTTAGCTCAGCTGGGAGAGCATCTGCCTTACAAGCAGAGGGTCGGGGGTTCGAACCCCTCAGCCTCCACCATGCAGACTTTGCAAGCTAGAAGAGAATATTTTTTACTGACGCGGGGTGGAGCAGCCCGGTAGCTCGTCGGGCTCATAACCCGAAGGCCGCAGGTTCAAATCCTGCCCCCGCAATATTATCTTGGAACCGTGGTGTAGTTGGCCTAACATGCCTGCCTGTCACGCAGGAGATCGCGGGTTCGAATCCCGTCGGTTCCGCCATTTTCATTAAAGCAGTTGAATACATACCGTGTGCGGACGTGGCTCAGCGGTAGAGCATCGCCTTGCCAAGGCGAGGGTCGCGGGTTCGATTCCCGTCGTCCGCTCCATATTTTGCGCCCTTAGCTCAGCTGGATAGAGCGTTTGACTACGAATCAAAAGGCCGGGAGTTCGAATCTCTCAGGGCGCGCCATCATTACTTTATTGAATGTTTTCATCTTAAATTTAATTATCCATGATGGATATATATGATATTAAGCCGGCGTGGCGGAATGGCAGACGCGCTCGACTCAAAATCGAGTGGGAAACCGTGGAGGTTCGAGTCCTCTCGCCGGTACTACCAAAAGGTTTATGACATTGTATTTTGGACAATGTCATAAACCTTTTTTGTTTTTATTGCACTGAAACTATATTAACTGATTTAGCCTGCTTTCAGGTTCTTCCCCGTTTTGTACACGTTTTATATTCTTTATGAAGAAATCATATCTTTTTTGGTGGAATTTCCGGCCGTCAGGCATTCCTGCGGTATGGGGAGTAAGGATCACGTTATCCAGCGTGCGGAGCTCACTGTCTATAGGAAGCGGTTCGGATTCATACACATCCAAGCAGGCTCCGGAAATATCTCCGTTTTTTAATGCGTCTAGCAAGTCTCTTTCGTTGACAATCCCCCCGCGGGCGGTATTGATAAAAATAGCAGTATCCTTCATTTTCTTGAAGACTTCTTGGTTCATCAGGTGCTTGGTTTGCTCAGTCAAGGAAACGTGAACACTGACGATGTCGGATGTGCTTAGGAGTGTATCGAAATCGGTCATTTTCACTATGCCGTCCGATGGCACTTCGGTACTTCTCGCATAAGCCAACACATTCATATCAAAAGCGCTGCAAAACGCAGCTACCTTTTTTCCGATAGCGCCCAGCCCGATAATCCCCATGGTTTTGCCCTCTAATTCACTTCCTGTGTACTCCAAGTGATGTTCATCCATCCTGTTTTTCATGAAATGATCAAGAAACGGGATGTTTTTATAATAAGCCAGCATTAGTGCCATTACGTGCTCGGCCACGGCCTGTGCATTCACTCCTGCCGCATTGGCCACCCAAATGCCAAGCTGTGTGCAGGCAGGGATATCGACATTATCATAACCTGCACCTGTCTGTACCAATTTTAATTTTTTGGCGCTAGCCAGCAGGCTAGGGTCCACTTGGATATGTTCAGGAATGAGGACCTGGCAATCTTCAATATGCTGCAGCATATCTTGTCCGGGCGGGACAATGATAACGTTCCAGTCTTGCGGAAAATACCCGGTAATCTTTGATTGTGCAGTTTCGTTAAAATGACCAACGATGAGAACCTTCATAGCTAAACCACCTTTTCATAACCTGGACTATTTGACCCCTTGTCTGTGTTAATGATAATTTTAGACATAAAGAATAATGTTGTAAAACGCAAATATTTTGTGAACTATATTAATATTTTCTATATATTGAGGAGGTATTCTATGTATTTTCCTGGGATAGAAGCGTTTTTAGCTATCGTACGGACTGGGAGTATAAGTAAAGCGGCCGATCTGCTGCATCTGTCACAAGCAACGGTAAGTTACCGCTTAAAGACATTAGAGCAAGGGATGGGCGGCCTGTTGGTGGAGCGAAGAAAAGGGGCAGCCAAAATCAGCCTGACCCCAAAAGGGGAGAACTTTTTTAGTATTGCGGAAAGATGGGAGGCGCTCTGGAGGGAAACTCAAATTTTAAAGGCGAATGGTTCGCAGTTAAGTCTGGCCATAAGCGCTGCCGAAAGTATAAGCCACTTTGTCTTGCCTCCGGTATATAGAATGCTTAATCAGCATACTCCGTCCATCCGATTGCAGATTCGTACGCAGCATACTCAGGAGGCTTTTGATAGTATTGAGCGGCGTGAGATGGATGTGGCGTTTGTGGTACGGGAAATTGTGTCGCCTAGCGTTACTGTTCAACCGTTTTTCACTGAAGAAATGGTGCTGTTGCGCTTGGCTGTACCAGGGCGGCAGGCTGGAGATACGGTGGAAATGGAAGAATTGGCGGCAGAGCATGAAGTCCTCGTCAATTGGAATCGGGAGTTTCAATTCAGACATGACCAGTGGTGGGACCCGCTGTGTCCGTCCCGTGTACATCTGGACTCAGCGGGACTCATCACTACTTTTTTGACGAATGCCAGACAATGGACGATTGTGCCCGCTTCGATTGGCGCCCATATGAAGGGGATGGGAGAATTTGTTCTTCAGAAGCTGGCGGTGTCAGTGCCCCCTAGAGTAGGCTATAAGGTAACTCATAAGTTTCCAAACCAGGCGTTACACGAGCCCCTTCAGATTCTTGATAACTATCTGCGAGATACATTTGGAGTCCAATGACTTGGCCGCAGTGCTGTGCAATCATTGTATCCGCTTGGAAATCGGGTGGTCTGCGTTCATCTGCAGCAGCTCCCACAGGTTGCCGTACAAATCCTTGAATACCGCAACGATTCCATAAGCTTCTTCTTTGGGTTCTCTAACGAATTCAATCCCCCTGGAGACCATTTCATGATAATCTCGCCAGAAGTTATCGGTGTTCAGAAAGAGGAATACTCGTCTGCCTGCCTGATTGCCGATAAAGAACTCCTGTTCAGGCTTCGACGCCCGGGCCAGCAGAAGGGTAGTGCCTGATGATCCGGGAGGGGAGACTACGACCCATCTTTTATCCTGCTCGGGCTGATAGAGATCTTCAACTAATGTGAAATTCAGCTTGTTGGTATAAAATTCTATAGCTTCATCATAATCCTTAACGACTAGAGCAATGTGCACAATGGACTGAAGCATCCCGGTCATCCTCTCATTCTAGGCAATGGTATAGCTCTTATTATTCTACTATAAATGGACCTAATCTACACCAGCTCGATTACCGCCATCTGATGATTCTCCAGGTAAGGAATCGTGTAGGTGATCCCGCCCCCGCTGCTGACGGTGAACGGCAGCTCTGTCATCGACGGGGCCAGATAGACCCGGTGGACGGGGTCAGAGGAGGGGAGGCGCAGGCTGACGGAAATGTCCCGCAGCGGCACAATATCCTCGATGACTTCGATCCGGCCTTTGAGGGCGGGAGCGGCATAGAGCAGATGGTGCACATAGCGCTGCTCTGCCTGCTGGTACTGCAAGGTCGTTATGCCCCGGGCCGGCAGAGTAGTGCGAAGGGAAGGAAGCGGAAGCAGCCGCGACAGTGCATGCAGCACCATTTCCTTCAGGATAAGATGGCCGGCATCCGCATATTCGCTGAATACATCCCAGGCAATATAGATCCCGCTGCTGCTCTCCACCATCCCCGGCCCGTTATCCTCCTGTGCACCCGGCGTATGCTGGTGCGAGCAGAAGGTGAAGACATCACGGTTGAAATAAGGATTCTCCAGATGACCGAGCGATTGTCCTTCCAAGAGTTCCACCAGCTGACCCTCGCCGTACATTACATAGGAGGCGGGCAGCAGGGCGCCGGGCGTGAAATGGGGCTTGAAGTAAGACGGCCGGTAAGGGTTGGCCCCCAGCCAGCTGATCCCCAGGTTCAGTGCAAAAGCATCGCCTTCCGGATTCAGGCCGGAGCGTCCGGTGGCCAGCACCTTGCCGCCTCCGGCGGTAAAGGCCCCGATCGCGTCGGCCAGCTCCGGCCATACGGGCACCTCATCGGGCAGCACCAGCACTTTGTAGGCGGTGAAGTCGCTGAACGTATCTACGATGTCATACAGGTAATGGCCTTCTGTCAGTATGCGTACCGCACCGGCATCGGCCAGATTGCGTTCCCCCCTGCGTGCCTGTCCGCCGGAGCTGGCTTCACGTGCAGCCTCCAGGGACAGGACGGCAATATCTGCAACGGACGTAACCCCGCTGCACCACTCCTCCTTCGCCTCCACCTCGCTGTAGGCGGCGCCGATCAGGGCATAGGTCGCTTCATCCATCCAGCCGGAAGGGTGAAGCTGGTCGCCGATGGAGCATCGGGCGCCATGGGCGAGGCTGAGCGCGGCTTCGAACCGCAGCGCGTTCGGATGCTTATACCCGCCGAATTCGCCCCAGGAGGTATGGAATTTGCCGGTCATGCCGAGGAATTCCATGCCGAGCGTCTGGGCGTACCTTGCCGACAGCGGGAAATGGTCATACCCCCAGCCTCCGGTAGGAAGCGACTCCAGCTCCAGATGGCTGTTGACCTGTACCAGATCGCGGCGTCCCCGCTGCTGATGGCCGTTGTTGTGATAGACCGGCAGGCCGGGCTTCACGGCATCAATCGTCTCCCGCACACGGCGGGCATAATTCAGGTAGGTCTGCTCGCCGAGGGCGATGACGGCTGCTTCGTCGCGGGGGTCCCGGCCGGCTGCCCGCAGGGCGGCGATGCAGTATTGACAGCGGCACTTGCGGACGCCGACAATGTCGAGGAAGATACCGTCTGCCTCGTACCGGGAGACGGCTTCATGAATCTGGGCCAGCAGGATGTCCAGGTAAGGCGTGTTCAGGCAGAACTCATGGTAGCCCGGGGTCATGAAGTCTTTTACCCAGCGTGTACGGTCCTCGGCATCGCGGATCAGCCACTCCGGATGACGGCGGGCCAGCTTCTCATCAAGACCGGCTGACAGATAGACCGGGGTCTTGACCCCGATTTCATGAGCGGCTTCAATCATCTCGCCCAGCAGGTCAAAGGAGAGGCCGGGATGAATCTCATTGGCGTCGCTGGGATGATAGGCCCAGCCGTGATGGCATTTGGAGAATACGGTGACCGAGTCGACGTGACCTGAGCGCAGCATGGACTGGAACTGGGATTTGGAGAAGGCCTGCCCGATGCCGGGAATGGCTTCGGAAGTATGGAAATCAAGATGAATCTGACGGAAACGCATGGATACACAACCCCTTAGAGAATTGGATGAAAAGCGGATTCCCAGTCAATGTACCTCTTTTCCGCCGTGGCAGCCAGTGATAATATAGACTTTGAATAGCACAAAATCGACCTGAGACAAGGGGGAGCTATGATGCTGTGCCTGGAATTTGCGATTCCCCCGCTGCCGCAGCTGGTTACGGTGGGACATGCGGTCTGGTCTCCGGGGGACCGGCATTTCGCCCGCACGTTCGGTGTGTACGATCTGCTGCTGGTCAAGCGGGGAACGCTCTATATGGCAGAGGAAGGCAAGGAATACGCAGTGGGTGCGGGACAACTGCTGGTGCTGGAGGCGGGAAGGCCGCATGACGGGTACCGGGCCTGTGCGGAAGATACGGAAATTTACTGGGTGCACTTCATCCATGAGCATAAGCCGGGATATATCCGGCGCGGGGAGATCCCCTGGTCTTCACTGCTGGCTAAGGGAACGGTGGAGGATGAGGAGCCGTCTGTGCAGCAGCGCCTGTACCTGCCCAAATTCGCCCCGGTTGATATAGAGGCATTGGAGCCGGTACTGCAGGAGATGAACGAGATTCACAGCCGGCTGAGCGCAGAGAACGCGCTCCGGCTCCAGCTGCTGCTGGCCGGTCTGCTGGCGGCGCTGCAGGCGGAATGCCAGCGGACGGGCCAGCCGGAGCCGGCGGCCCGGCTGGCCCGGGCTGCCGCTGCCTATCTGGATGTTCACTGGAGACAGCCGTTTCATCTGGCCGGGCTTGCGGAGGAGCTGCATTTCCAGGCGGATTATATTACGAGGTGCATGAAGCAGCATATCGGCACGACGCCGCTGCAGTATGTGCTGCAGCGGCGCCTGGAGGAAGCGAGGAAGCTGCTTGGCGGTACGGTGCTGGACATTGCTGAAATTGCCGAACGGGTCGGTATTCAGGATCCGAACTATATGACACGCCTGTTCAGCATGAGGTACGGTGTCACCCCCGGGGCATACCGGCGGCGGCTGCGCATGCGGGATGAGGCCGCCGCCGATACGGAGGAAATCTGAGCAATGGCCGGGGATAAGGTCAGGAATTCAGGATTCGCTCGCGGTACTGGGTGGGGGTGCAGTTGAATACTTTGCGGAACTGGCGTGAGTAGTAATTCTGGTCATGGAAGCCGCTGTCCATCGCCACCTGGGAGACGCTCAGGCCGGGGCTGCGCAGCAGCGTGCAGGAATAATCCAGCCGCTTGCGGATCACATAATCCATCGGCGTGGTCTGGTAGTTGCGGGTGAACACTCTCAGGAACTGGCGGGTGGACATATAGGCCATATCCGCCATGGACTGCAGGGTGACCGGCTGCAGGAAATGCTCCTCGATATAGGTGACCGTCTCACCGATCCGCAGCGCCTTGTTATCCTCGTGGCCGCTGCTGTTCTGATAATAACGTGAGAGCATGCCTACCAAGGCGGTGAAATAGGTGCGGATCATCAGCCGGTATCCTTCAGGCTGACGGTCATGCTCTTCCAGAATGTCATCCAGCAGCCGTGTCGCCTCCTGGAGCTGCCCGGCTTCCAGGGAGAGCATGCCCTTGAAGTACATCTCCTTCCGGTAGAACGGCTCGATATAGAATAATGCCTGGAACCCCGGCAGCAGTCTGAGCTCGGACTGCTGGAGCAGCTGTTCAGGCTGGAACATCACATTGACGTATTCGATGCCCTCGACATTCTTGTAGCCATGGGAAACGTTGCTGTGGATCAGAAAAACCTGCCCGGCGGTAACCGGATACTCTCTCCCTTCAATGATATGCACGGCGTTTCCCGACAGAATGACGACCAGCTCGGAGAAGTCATGGCTGTGGACGTAGTAATCATGGGTCAGCGGGCACTTCTGGATTCTGAAGGTGAAGCCAGGCTCAAGTCCAATGTCCCGCGCTAGTATTTTGGTTGTCATGGCAATATTATGCTAAAGAAGGTCGGGATCGTCAAGGCGGAGAACGGCGGGCGGCGCTACCATTAGATTGCGGGCATATTTGCCTGGCTGGGGACAGCCGGGGGGACCTGCGTAATGGTCAGGAGGGAAAAGAATGCTTCATTTACTAAATCACAGCGTACTGAATCATAAAGAAAAACCAAGTAATCTGCGGATACTGTTCCTCGGGGACAGTATTACGGCAGACGGCAGGTATATCAGCCTGGTCCGGGAAGGCTTAAGCAGGCACCGCCCGGAGCTGGCGGTGGAACTGCTTGCGTGCGGGGTTCCCAGCGAGACCGTCTCGGGGCTCAGCGAAGCCGCGCATCCATTTCCGCGGCCCTGTGTCCATGACCGGCTGGCAGGCGAGCTGGCGGCGGCCAGTCCCGATGTGGCCGTTGCCTGTTACGGGATGAATGACGGGATCTATCATCCCTTCTCGGAAGCGCGCTTTGCAGCCTATCAGTCCGGGATGAAGCGTCTGAGCGCACTTATCCGTGAAGCGGGAGCCGCTGCCGTGCTGCTGACACCGCAGCCGTTTCACGCCGCCTCGATGGACGGTCCGCTGCAGCCCGCAGAGGCGGCTGATTTCAGCTATCTCGCGCCTTACCGGGATTATGACCGTGTATTGGAGCGTTATGCGGACTGGCTGATCTCCGGCGGCTGTCCTGCAGACGGCGTCATCGACATACGTACACCGCTGCTGGAGCATATCCGGCATGAGCGGCTGCTTCATGCCTCTTACCGCTACGGGGACGGTATCCACCCGAATCTGTCCGGCCACAAGATCATGGCGCAGGTGCTGCTGCGGGAGTTATTCCATGAGGAGCCGGATGCCCTCTTGGAGCAGCCCTGCTCCCAAAACCCTGATTGACAAGCAAAATAGCGCGGGATTATAGTAGTGTCACCCTAAGAGCCGGGAGAGAGGACCATGAATATACTTCAGACAATCCGCTCGCGCAAATATTTACAGCGGATTCTGCTCAGCTTCATGCTTGTTGTCGCCACACTGGCGGCCGCTTCGCTGTTTGTGAACTCGGGTGCCCGCAGCAAGGTGCTCAGCCTGCAGAACGAGGCAGACCGCAAGCTGCTGACCCAGATTAATTACAACATAGAGAACATGAACGGCATCGTTAAGGATTTGGCCGTATCTCTATACAATGATGAGGAGCTGCTGGCCCTGAAGTCAGGTGCGGATTACAGGCAGAGCATTCTCAAGATCGAGCGCCTGAATCATACCGTGGCGGCTTCCCCTTATCTGCACGCTGCCGTGTTCTATAACGGCGCCCAGCACCGGTTCTTCTCGTCGCTGAATCATGAGATTGATAACCGTGTTCTGTACGATTCCCTGAAGGGTTACATGGGCTCACGGGCGGATCTGCCCAAGCTGCAGCTAATTCCCCTGGACCTTGACAGAAGGGGCGGGGGCATAGATGTCTTTGCCTTCTTCCTGTATGACGGGGAGTCGCTGGGTTCAATCAATGACAACGTGCTGATATTGACGGTGAAGCCGGGGTGGATGCTGGATAATATGAAAGCGCTTAACCAGGTGGCCGAGCGGCAGAATGATGTCCTGTTCGTAACGGACAGCGAGGGTGAGGTGCTTATTTCTACGGACGGCCTGCTTCCTGCCGGGCTGAATATCAGGGGTGAGCTGCTGCCGCGGATCAGCGCCTCGGGCAAGCCGCTGGATTCCTTCAATTATACACATGAAGACAGGAAGTATAAGGTCACTTATCTGAGCAAAGCGCTGAACAACTGGCAGATTGTCAGCATGCAGGATTACGATGTTGTGCTGGGCAGCGTCCGGCAGATGAAATGGACGGAAATCGCGGTTACGCTGTCTGTTGTTCTGCTGGCCGTGCTGTTGTCCGTGTTCTTTGCGGTGCGGCTGTATAAGCCGGTCGGCCAGCTGCTGACGCTGGTGCCGCAGAAGGCGCACGGCACTCCGCAGGCGAAGGATGAGCTGTCGCTGATTGCGGCTAATGTGACCGAGATGATCAGCAAGCTGAAGGGGCTTGAGCTGGAGCGGGCCTCGCAGTCGAATATTGCCAAGCTCTATCAGCTGCGCAGCCTGATCGGGTCCAGCCACAGCATGGATGAGGCTGCCTTCAGGCAGCTCAGGGAGCAGCATGGCATTGACATCGCTTATCCGTCTCCGCTCCGTCTGGCGCTGGTGCAGATTGATAATCTGCAGGGGCTTGCCGCCGAACCGGGGCTGCCGATGGAGTCCCTGCTGTATTTCGCCATTGCCAACATCGGCCAGGAGCAGCTGCGGCTGGAAGGCACTTGTGAAGCGGCCGATATGAAGAGCGGCCATCTGGTCTTTATATTCGGCAGTACAGCAGAGAGCCTTGCACAGCTGGAGGAGCGCTTCAGAGGGCTGCAGCAGACGATTGAAGGCTATTACCATATTACCTTCACGGTTACGCTGAGCGAAGTGTTCACGGATTACCGCGACATCACCCGGCATTACAATCTGGCCATCCGCCACTCCGGCTACCGGATGATCTACGGCAAGGGGGCAGTGCTTGAGCCGGGGATGCTCCGGGAGAATGAGGCAAATGAATCCCTGCGCATCCCGCAGGAGCTGGAACGGCAGCTGACGGAGGGACTGAAGGGCGGGGATCTGGCAGAGACGGAGCAGACGATCCGCAAATGGAGAGAGCTGCTGGGCAGCTTCAGCTACGAGAATATGTTCTCTGCGGTGCTTCATCTTGCAGTTACGCTAAGCAACACGCTTGGCGAGATGAACAGCCGCAACGTCAACCCGGTCTCGGTCAACCTGCAGGCCGTCAACCGCCGTATTCTGGAAAAGGAAACGCTGGATGAGATCGAGGCTGTGCTCCTGGAGGTGGTGCGTGAGGTCGCTGAGCAGCGGCGGAGCGGGCGCGAGGACAAGAACAGGCTGCTGGCGGAGACCGTGAAGGAAATTATTGATAAGCATTACGCCGATCCTGACCTTAATGTGCAGCGCATCGCCGACATGCTCAAGATGAGCTCCGTCTATCTGGGTCAGGTATTTAAGGCGCAGGAAGGAACGACGGTGGTTGATCAGATCAACGCAGCCCGCCTGGCCTGCGCCAGAGAGTATCTGGAGCAGAAGGACCTGACCGTGACAGAGATTATGGAGAAGGTCGGGTTCGGGAATGAAAGCTATTTCTACCGCCTGTTCAAACGCCGCTACGGCACCACGCCGAAGGAATACCGCCTGAAATCGGCCATTGACCGCAGCAAATAAACAAAGCCAATAAACAGGGTTTTCAGCCTTAAGCCAGGCCCGCTAATGGACATTGTTCCTATAGCGGGCTTTTTGCTGCGCGATGCATGCCACGGCCCGGCCGGAGCAGGAATCTGGCAACAATACAGCCCGGATCTACAGCAATCTTGCAATTGTACAGTAACGCAGTGGCCTGGTTCTGCGCTATGTTAGTCGTGCAAAGCCTGGGACACAGGCACACAGCTGCAGCTAAGGAAGGAAAGGAAGGGGCTTTGGTTATGTTGAATAAGGTTCCACTGGCGGAACAACAAGCAAGTCCGGGTGCGCCTGCGGCAACGCGCAAAAAGACCTGGATCGGAAGGGAGCTTCACCATTTCCGGAACAACCGGGAGCTGTTTCTGCTCTCGCTGCCGGGACTGCTGTACAAATTGATTTTTGCCTATATTCCAATGATCGGCCTGATTATCGCCTTCAAGAACTACAGGTACGATCTCGGGATCTTCGGCAGCAAGTGGGTGGGACTGGACAATTTCCGTTACTTATTCACTACGGATACGGCGTGGCGGATCACCCGTAATACGGTTCTATATAATACCGCGTACATTCTGGTGGGGACCTCGGCAGCGCTGCTGCTGGCGATTCTGATGAACGAAATCAAGGCGAAATGGAGCAAGTTCTACCAGACGGCCCTGTTTCTGCCGCATTTCCTGTCCTGGGTGCTTGTAGGTTATGTGGCGTACGCCTTCCTGAACCATTCGGACGGATTTATCAACCGCACCCTCGAATCCTTCGGGCTGAACCCGGTGAGCTGGTACCAGGATGCCGGGCCGTGGCCGGTGATACTTATTCTGGTCCAGCTATGGAAGGTGGTGGGGTTCAACACGCTGATTTATTTTGCCGGCATTATCGGCATTAACAGCGAATATTACGAAGCGGCGCGGATCGACGGGGCGACCAAGCGGCAGATGGCCTTCAAAATCACGATTCCCCTGATGGCCCCGATCATCATCATTATGCTGATCCTGTCTATCGGCAATATGTTCCGCGGCGACTTCGGCCTGCATTATTTCATCCCGAACAACTCGGGCTTTCTCTACGGCTCTACTGACATCATTGATACCTATGTGTACCGCGCGCTGCGTGAAGTCGGCAATGTAAGCATGTCTGCGGCTACAGGCTTCTACCAGTCGGTGGTCGGTCTGGTGCTGGTGCTGACGGCCAACGGAATTGTGCGCAAGGTCGATCCCGATAATTCCCTGTGGTAAGGAGGTGCCCTGAGCATGGGCAAAACATTCGAATTTTCCAAGCTGTTCATTAATCTGCTGTTTACGGTGCTGTCGCTGGTGGTCATTCTGCCGTTTGTGCTGGTCATCGCAGTCTCGCTGACGGATGAAAAGTCGCTGACTGCAAACGGCTACCAGTTCATCCCCGAGTCCTTCAGTCTGGATGCCTACCGCTATCTGCTGGACGCGCCTGACATCCTGCTCCGGGCCTATGGCGTGACCTTCACGATAACCATCATCGGCGCGCTGACCGGGCTGCTGCTGACCGCGATGACGGCATACGTGATTTCAAGGCAGGATTACCGGTATAACCGGGCGACGACCTTTTATGTATTTTTCACCATGCTGTTCAGCGGGGGGCTCGTTCCTTCCTACATTCTGATTACGCAATATCTGCATCTGAAGGACAGCCTGCTGGCGCTGATTCTGCCTATTCTGTTGTCGCCGTTCAACATTATGGTCATGAAGGGCTTCATGTCCAAGATCCCGCTGGAGATCATCGAATCGGCCAAAATCGACGGCGCACGGGAATTCCGTATTTTCTTCCGGATCATCCTGCCGCTCTCAACGCCTGCGCTGGCTACTCTGGGCCTGCTGATTTCCTTCACCTACTGGAACGAATGGTTTAACGCGATGCTCTACATTGATGATCCGAACAAGGTGCCGCTGCAGCTTCTGCTGGTGCGGACGCTCAACAGCATCGAGTTTCTCACGACGAACTCTGAATTTACCGGGCAGCTTGGCATTGATCTGAGCAGCTTCCCCAACAGTTCGGCACGGATGGCAATTGCCGTACTGGCCGGCGGGCCGATGCTGGTGATTTTCCCGTTTTTTCAGCGGTTTTTCGTCAAAGGGCTTACGGTTGGCTCCCTAAAGGGTTAACATACATTACATGTACTAAGTACAGGAGGTCACTTACATGAAAAAAGGGCTGGTTGGCGTTTTGGCATCCGTATTGCTGGCTGCATCCGTGCTGTCAGGCTGCGGAGGGAACAATAACGGCGGCAACGGTAATGCCGCTAAGGGCACGGAAGGAAGCGGAGCGGAGGCAACGCAAAGTGCGGCTGCGGAAGGCGGGAAGGATGGCGAGCTGAAGCCGGTCGAGCTGACCTGGTATTATCCGCTGTCCCAGCTTCAGGCAGACCAGGATAAGGTGCAGGAGGAAGTCAACAAGATTACGAAGGCGAAGATCAATGCCACCGTCAAGCTGATGCCTGTAGCGATTGGGGATTATGTGCAGAAGATGAACACGGTGCTTGCGGCAGGCGAGAAGTTCGACATTCTCTGGACCGGCTACATGCTGAAGCCGGAAGAGCTGGTGCGCAAGGGCGCGATTCAGCCGATGGATAAGCTGCTGGAGGAATACGCGCCGGAGCTGAAGGCGGAGGTGCCGCAGGTGATGTGGGACGGCCTCTCGGTGGACGGGGAGATTTACGGTATCCCGAACCAGCAGATCAACGGCTCCCGTTACGGATTTATCATCCAGAAGCGTTTTGCCGACAAGTATAATCTTGATACCGCTTCCATCAAAAAAATAGAAGACATCGAGCCGTTCCTGGCCCAGATTAAGCAGAACGAGCCGGATATCATTCCGTTTGGCGTATTCGGCACTTCCTTCATCAATCCGCAGTCGCATGACGACAAGTACTGGGTAGTTCCCGGTCTGGATGACCATTTTTATATCAAAACCGATGATCCGACGTATACGCTTCAGCGCTATCCGGAAGAAGAGCTGGACAATTTCCGGCTGGCCAGCAAATGGTATAAGGAGGGCTATATTTACAAGGATGCCGCTACCGAAAAAGCGAATGATTACCTCGCCAAAGGCCAAATTGCCGTCGATTTCAACGTGACGCTGAAGCCGGGCGTGGAAGCGGAGGTCAAGGCCAAAAACGGCGGCAACGAGGTCATTACGGTTCCGCTCAGCGACTGGTTCTCCAACGGCTATTCGGCGACCACCAACCAGTCGATCAGCCGTACCGCCCCTAATCCGGAGCGTGCCATGATGTTCCTGAATCTGGTGAATACCGACAAGGAGCTGTACAATCTGCTCTGTAACGGGATTGCCGGTGAACATTATGACAAGGCGGACGGGGAGTACATCAAGGCCAAAGCGGACTCCCGTTATCTGCCGAACATGGACTGGGTATTCGGCAGCGTATTCAACTCGTATCTGAAGGAAGGACAGCCGGAGAATGTCTGGGAAGAGACCAAGAAGATCAACTCGAGTTCCGAGGTTAATCCTGTAGGTGCCTTCAAATTTAATTCCGAGCCGGTGAATACGGAGATTGCCAACCTGAATGCCGTGTGGGGAGAATACAAACGCGGACTCGTGACCGGAACGCTTGATTTCGAAGAAACCTGGCCTGCGCTGTACGGCAAGCTGAAGGAAGCGGGCGAAGAAAAATACGTGGCTGAAGTCACCAAACAATTTGAACAATTCCTTAAGGATAAAGGTCTGAAGAAGTAAGCCCCTACATCCCACGTTGAAAGGAAGAGGAGCCTTGGTGAAAAAACGTTTGCTTGCGGCACTTGCGGCCAGTCTGCTGTTCACGCTCAATCCCTCTACTCCGTTTGCGTCCCCTGTACATGCGGAGGAGGTATTGTCCGGGACCGCTTTTTATGTGGCCAATAATGGAAGCGATTCCAATGCCGGGACGCTGAATGCCCCATTTCTGACGCTTGAGAAAGCACGCGATACCATCCGGACGCTCAAAGCGGAGGAGGGACTGCCGGAAGGCGGCGTTACGGTGTATCTGCGTGGAGGCAGGTATGAACGGACGTCCAGCTTCGAGCTGCGGGAGCAGGATTCGGGCGAAGCCGGCAAGCCGGTCACGTACACGGCCTATCCGGGGGAGTCGGTTACGCTGTCAGGCTCCCGCCAGCTGGCCAAATCGGCATTCGTTCCGGTCACGGATCCGGCCATTCTCGGCCGGATCATCAGCCCGGAGGCGAGAACGAAGGTGCTGGCCGCAGATCTGGGAGCACTGGGCATCACCGATTACGGCCAGCTCAGCCGCCACGGCTATTATCTGGCCAATGATCTCAGCGAGGTGCCGCCGATGGAGCTGTATGTGGCCGGGCAGGGCATGACCCTGGCCCGCTGGCCCAATGAGAGCACCGTCCAGATGGATGAAATCCTTGATCCCGGTCCGACCCGGAAGGACCCGAACGGGGAAGTGCATACGCGCGGGGGCACCTTCACCTATACGTATGACCGGCCCCAGTACTGGACGCAGGCAGACGATATCTGGCTGGACGGGATTTTCGGCTACAGCTGGGAATGGTCGTACAATAAGATTGCTTCCATCGATACGGCCGCTAAGAGCATCACCCTCCGCTACGGGGAGATGAGCGGCATCTTCAAGAACTGGTACCCTGACTTCCACTTCGCGCAGAATCTGCTGGAGGAAATCGATATGCCCGGCGAATATTATATCGACCGCCCGGCCGGCAAGCTGTATTTCCTGCCGAACGCCGAGTTCGCTGCCGCGAATCCCGATATTGAAATCACAATGCTGAAGAGTCCGATGATTAACGCACTGAATGCTTCGTACATCGACTTCTCCGAGCTTATTCTGGAGAACGGCCGTGATTCGGCAGCCGTATTCATGGGCGGCAGTCATATGCGTATCCTGAACAGCGAGATCCGTAACTTCACCAACAGCGGGGTGCTGGTCAATACGCAGAGCCGGTTCTACTACAACAATTTCGAAGGGGCGCCGGGTACGGACCATGCCATTATCAGCAGCCATATCCATCATATCGGCGGCACTGCCGTCACGCTGGCGGGAGGCAACAAGACAACGCTTGCGCCCGGGAACAATGTGGTGGAGAACTCGCATATCCACGATTTTGCCTACTACCACAAAGCCTATAATCCCGGTGTATTGCTGTCCGGCGTCGGTAACCGCATGTCGAACAATGAGCTGCATGACGCGCCCCATCCCGGTGTGCTGATCTTCGGCAATGACCATACCGTGGAGTATAACGAGATCTATGACGTATGCACCACCTTCTCGGATCTCGGCGCGATCTATATGAATGCGGGGGAGCAGCCCCATGAGCGTGGGACGGTCATCCGGCGCAATTATTTCCATAACATCGGTGAGAGCAAAGCCGGAGTAGAAGGGGTATACCCCGACAACTTCACGATGGGACTGACCATTGACGAGAATATTTTCTACAAGATGGGCAATTCGGCCATTAAAAATAACGGCGGATCCCATATCCTGACCCGCAACAATATCTTCATCGACAGCAAGATTCCTTATGATTATGCGGATATGTTCCTGGGCGACGAGCCGGATGATCAGGTGCCGCTCAACTACATGCCGAAGTGGCAGGCGCTGTTCGCGGCGAACAATAATTTCACCGGCACCCCTTATATGACCAAGTATCCCGAGCTGGCGGATTTCTTCACGGAGAACCGGTATTATCCCGACACCAATACGTTCCAGGGGAATGTCGTCTACAACCCGTCGGTTCCACGCAGCGTAACGACCAATGTGTACGGGGCCTACGACAAGTTCGGACTGGTCCAGTATGCGAATAACTGGGTGACTGCCGCAGATCCCGGCTTCACCGACCTGGCGGGAGGCGATCTGTCGCTGCGGCCGGATGCGGATGTCTTTGGTGCCATTCCCGGCTTCCCTGACATTCCGTTTAACGATATCGGCGTTGACGGCAGGGCGGGCACGACAACCAGTCCGGACAGCTATCCCGTGCAGGGAGTTGCCGTCTATGACAATGAAATAACCGTGGACCGCTGGAAAACGGTGAAGCTGCGCACGGCAGTGCTTCCGTGGAATGCGGATCATCCCGCCCTGACCTTCACTTCGGCTGATCCCGCCATCGCGGCAGTGGACGGCGCAGGTAATGTTACTGGCCAGTCGGTCGGCAGCACGGTCATTACGGTAGCCTCGGCAGAGAATCCGCTGCTGACCGCCACGGTCACGGTTCATGTGGAGGCCGGCGACGGCGTGATGGATTTCACGGACTTTGAATCCGGTGCGAACGGCTGGCTGCAGGATGCCAACCGCAGCATTGAGAAGATTGGCACGAACCGCTGGTACAAGGTACTGAACGGGGCCTCATCGCTCAGTGCCAAGACCTTCTCCGACTATGAGCTGAGCTTCAGGCTGAAGACGCCGGAGGTGATGGGGAATAATGCGACCCTGTATATCTTCGACCGTCAGGCCGGGAGCGGCTCCAGCCGGGTCGGCTACAAGACCCGGGCGGACGGCAGCTCTGCGTGGCTGCTGTACAATTCGGCCTGGACGGTGCTGAAGGAAGTCAAGCTGCCGGGGCATGACCTGCAGCCGGATACAGAATACAGTGTCAAAATGCTTGTGAAGGGCGGCGATATCAGCGTCTATCTGGACGGAGCCTTCCGCTTGAAGGGCAATGATCCGGGACACAATGCAGAGGGCAAAGTCGGCTTCTACGTCAGCAATGTCAGCCAGATGCACTTCGATGACATTCAGTTCAAGGCTCTGACGACTACGCTGACCGGGATTATTCCGGCGGAGAGCGCGGTGCGTCTGGCCGCAGGGGAGCAGCGGCCGTTGCAGGTGGCCTTCGACCCTGCGGATACGCCGGATACAGGCGTGACCTGGCAGTCGGCCAACCCGGCGGTCGCTACGGTGGACAATACGGGCGTTGTGCATGCCGTATACGAGGGGCAGACGGTCATCTCGGCGGTGTCTACGGTGAATCCGCTCATCAAGGCGGATATTACCGTCACCGTCTCTAATATTATGCATGAGACGGACTTCGAGAACGGGGGCAACGGCTGGCCGGTGGACCCTAACCGCAGCATCGCCGCTGATCCGGACGGCAACCGCCGCTATAAGCTGCTGAACGGCGCGTCAGGCCTGCTGGACCGCAGCTTCACGGATTATCAGCTGGAGTTCAAGCTGAAGACGCCGTCCGTGATGCCGGATAACGGCATCCTGTACATCTTCGACCGCCAGGACAGCTCCGGCTCCACCCGGATCGGCTACCGGACCCGGGCAGACGGATCTTCCTCCTGGATCCTGTATGATACAGCGTGGCAGAAGCTTACCGAGAGTGTACTGCCGGGGCATGACCTGCTGCCGGATACGGAATATGATGTGAAGGTAACGGTGAGAGGCGGAGATATCGCCGTATCTGTGAATGGTTCGCCAAGGCTCTCCGGCAGCGATCCGAACCACCGCCCGTCCGGCAAGGTCGGCTTCTATACCAGCGGCTTCGCTTATATGCTGTTCGACGATATCACCTTCTCGGTTCTGCCGTAACGGAGGGCGGGCGCTGCTTGCGCAGAATCCGAACGGGTGCAGTTAGAATAACCACGGGTCCAGCTGGAATAGACCATGTATACAGCAAGAAGCCGCTCCCTTACGGGGCGGCTTCTTTGCCTTGCGCTACCGGTCTTATCCGGCCAGCGCGGACCGGATCTGCCTCGTGTAGAACAGGCGGACAATGAAGAAGTAGATTACCTGAATGACGAAGAACAGGCCCAGCACAAGCAGGGACTCCCTGAATATGGAGTACTGGAACATATGCGACAACGCTGTAAGGGCAACGGCTCCATGGATAAGGGCGACCACGATCGGCGCGAAGAAGAGCAGGCTGAGCTGGCGGTTCAATATCCGGCGAAGCTCTTTGTCACTTAGCCCCAGCTTGGAGATGGCCCTGAACTTCTGTTTGTCCTCATCCAGATCGCTGTACAGCCGGAAATAGAGAAAGCTGCCGGCAGAGACAAAAAATACGATCCCGACAAAAAAACCGATGAACATCACGGGGCCAAAGCCGTCATTCGTCTTGGAGGTTAAATACTCGAGTGCATAGAAAGTATACTGCTCATCATAGGGAAGCTCATTCGTCAGCTTTGCTCCTGCCTTCTCTGCACCCGGCTGTCCAATCGCTCCGTGCCATGCATAATACCGGCTCACTTTGAGCGGCTGTCCAAGCTTGCCGATCCATTCATCGGGGACGACGTAATAACCGCTGACTCCCCGCACCGCCCAAGATACGATAGCCTGGTCCGCCTCGATGATGATTCCTGACTGCAGCTCGACTGGCTGGTTGAGCATTTCTTCTCCCTCGCGGGACAGGCCGAAATCTACAACGGCTGCTTTCCCTGCGGTAAGCCGGATGGGATTTAGCCCCAGCAGCTCGGCTACATGGTTATATTCGGATTGCTTCACCAGAACCATTGTCCGGCCCTCCATAGCCTTATAGTAGTTAAGCTCCAGACCTGTTTTCTCGGCGGCAATCCCGGCTCTGCCCAGGCTCTCGTCAATCAGCTGTATATGGGCCTGTACCTTGCTGTCTCCATCCAAGGACTGATAGGTGAACAGATAGGGATTCTTCTGTGTCAGCGCTCCGTTGATCATCGACTGGAAGCCGTATAAGGCTCCTATCGCGCTGAAGGACACAGTAGAGATGATCGCGACCAGGAAAAAGGAACGCGCGTTGTCCTTCATCCGGTAGGCCAGATCAGAGAGCAGCAGCATATTGGTTCTGCGCCAGAATAGCTGCTCACGCGCCTTCAGCTTACGGATCAGGTACACACTGAGCTGTGTGAACAGCAGATAGGTTCCGATTGACACCATAATGACCACCGGCGCGAGCAGCAGCACCACACTCAGACCGCTCGCCCGAAGAGACAGGAAGTAGCTGATTCCCAGCAGTGTTACCACCAGCAACGACAGTAGAAGCGAGGCCTTCGGCTCCGGCTTGGGCTGACGGTTGGAATGGATGAGCGTGATCAGCTTGCCGCTGCGCAGCACCGTAGAGATGAACAGGGAGATCAGGACGAACAGCAGCAGGAAGGAGATCAGCGTCAGCACTATCGCCTTGAAGGGGAAATAGAATTGCAGCGGCTCGTTCAGCGCAAGCACATTCTCCCCGGCAAGCAGAATCCCCTTGGCAAAAATAACGCCGAGTCCGATGCCGCTGAGCGTGGCGCCTGACCCGACGATCATATTCTCCAGAAAGATCATCCGCCGGAGCTGCCGGACCGTCATGCCATGCATCATCATCAGCCCGAATTCCCGTTTCCGCGATTGCAGAAATGCACTCATGGAATAGAGCACGAAGAAGAAGGAGAACACATAGATCACCCATTTGGAGACCGAGAGCGCAAGAGCCGCACTGGATTGAATATTGTCCCCGCTCAGCACCGGATGGTAGGCAAAGATGGAAAAGGTAAAGAAGATCATCACGGTAAACATGCTGCTGAGAAAATAGGCGGTGTATAGCCTCATGTTCCGGGTGACATTACGGAATGCGAACTGGCGGAATGTCATGGCTATATCCCCCTAACAGCGAAAGTGTGTCGATGATTTTCTGGAAAAAGCTCTGGCGGTTATCCCCGCAGTGAATCTCCGTATAGAATCTGCCATCCTTAATGAAGACGACCCGGTGACAATAGCTGGCGGCTACAGCATCATGGGTAACAAGCATCATCGTCGCGGACTGCTCACGGTTGAGCGTTTCCAGCAGATCCATCACATCCCTGGCGGCTTTGGAATCGAGATTGCCGGTAGGTTCATCCGCCAGCAGCAGCTTCGGCGAATGAATCATGGCTCTGGCGATTGCTGTCCGCTGGGCCTGTCCGCCGGAGATCTCGTAGGTGCGTTTTTTCATAATGGCGCTGATCCCCAGCTTACCGGCAATCTCCCGGGCCTTATGCTTCATTTCACTGACCCGGGTTCCATCCAGTGTCAGCGGAAGCACGATATTCTCCTCCACAGTCAGGGTGTTCAGCAGATTGAAATCCTGAAACACAAACCCCAGCTCCCGGCGGCGGAAGACCGCCAGCTCATTTTTGTCCAGCTTGCCCGTGTCCTTGTTATCAATCCTAATGCTTCCGGTAGTCGGAACGTCCACTGTGGCAATCAGATTCAGCAGAGTGGTTTTTCCGCTGCCCGAGGGTCCCATTATCCCCACGAATTCTCCGGCTGCAATGGTTAAATCAATGTCGGTCAATGCCCGGTAGGCGACGTTTCCTTCATAGATTTTACTGACCTTTTTTACCTCCAGCATATGGCTGTACTCCCCCTCTATGTGTGCAACACACTTGTTCTGTAACCAATATACCGGAGACGGCAGCAGCTCAGCCATCGATTTAGATTTCACTTTTATTACATGCCTGTAAGCTAAGCTAAGGATTCGCCGTCAAAATAATCCGCACCACCGTTCCCTCGCAGGTCGCCGATTCCAGCTCAAGCCGGTGTCCGAGACGGTCTGCGGACTCCTTCGTCAGATACAGCCCCATTCCGGTAGACTCCCGCAGTCCGCGCCCGTTGTCGCCGGTGAAGAAAGGGTCGAATACTCGTTTGAGATCAGACGCCTGAATCCCGATTCCCCGGTCCTTGACCTCAATGACCGCATCCGTTCCTCTGAGATAACAGTCTACAGTGATTTTCCGGCCGTTCTCCGTGTTAGCCGCCGCTGAATATTTGATGGCATTGTTCATAATCTGCGACAGCATGAAGAACAGCCATTTCTCATCCGTCTGGGCGGTAATGTCCGGAGCGGAGGCGCGGACCTCGGGGTAGATATGGCTGCGGATGAACAGGCGTCTGTGATCATGGACAACCTCGTTCACCAGCTTCGGCAGGACGACAGGCTTGATGTGGAAATCCTTCTCAAAAGCCCGCAGCCTGGCCATATACAGCACGGTATGCAGTCCGCTGCGCATACGCTCCAGCTCCTCGCGGATGCTGGCAAACTCCGGCTCGTCCATATTCTGCACGGTCAGCTCTATGACCGACAACGGCGTCTTCATCTGATGGACCCATTGGTCGATGAAAGTCAGATGCTGCTCCTGCTGCTGCTTCACCGCCGTCAGCTGCTGCTGATAGTAGCCGTACTGGGTGTGCAGCAGCTGCTCCAGCGCAGTGGATACAGGGTGGTTCTCCAGCTTCTGAAAGGATTCGTCCAGTGTCTCCAGAGGTCTGCTGAGGCGGAGATAATAACGGCGCCTGCTGATATATTGGTAGATTAAGTAGCAGCTGAGGAAGAAGAAGCCTATGAAGACCGCATAGAGCGCGGTCGGCAGATCGCGGTAGCCGTCCAGCCAGTAAATGGACAGCATAGCGCCGAATTGCACGATCTGCACAGCCAATAACAACGCATGCTCACGGAGAAACAGCCTCATGACTCCCCCTCTGACCAGCTGTTGTTGAGCCGGTATCCCGAACCCCTGACGGTAAGCACGGCATCCTCCATCCCCAGCTCCTGGAATTTCTTGCGCACCCGTGCGATATTCACATTCAGCGTATTCTCATCCACAAAAGCCTGCGGGTCCCATAGCTTCTCCAGCAGCGCTTCCCGGCTGGCAACCCTCGGGTAACGCTCCATCAGACTCTCGATGAGATCCGATTCCTTGCGGGTAAGGGGCACGACCGCCTGCCCGTACTGCAGTTCAAGCCTTTCAGGATACAGCATCAGCCCTTCCTTCTCGAGCACCAGCTCCTCGCGTTTAGCCGCATATTCCCCGTAGGCCCGCCGGAGATGGCTGTGGATCTTAGCGAGCACAATTCCGGAATGGAACGGCTTGGTGATATAATCATCCCCGCCGTTCTCAAGCGCCATGATCTGGTCCATCTCACCGTCGCGCGCCGAGATGAACAGCACAGGACAGGTGGAGACCCTGCGGATCTGCCGGCACCAGTAATACCCGTCATAGCTGGGCAGATTCACATCAAGCAGAACCAGCTCCGGTCTCATTTCCTCGAATTCCTGCAGCACCAGGCGAAAGTCCCTGACCCTTACGGCCTCATAGCCATATTTCTCAATAGCCGAGTGCAGCAGATCTGCAATCTTCGGATCATCTTCCACAATCATGATTCTGGACATCTTCACGGCTCTCCTTGTCTTGTTCAGTTAAGTACATATATAGGGGAAGCAGATACACTCTGTTTTGTATTCAAGAAGGGACAGCCTGCATAGAGAAAAGCAAGAAAAGAAGAGATATGCTCTCTTTTCTTGCCTCGTCTGGTTATAAGATGTACATCGAATACTCTCTGTTACTCCCCTGATGCAGTAATCAGGTCATACAGCTTATTCAAATTTGTCTTGAAATAGGTTGTGAAGTACCAAGCCCGGTATTCTTCGGGTATTTCAATCTCTTCAATACTCTGCTGATTCTGAACGGCTTCGGTCACGATGGCGATCATTCTGCTTATGTATCCCTTCACCTCATGAAGCTGTTGCAGGGAGCATACTTCACCATGCCCCGGTATAATCGTCTCCACATCCAACCGCTCAATCTGCTCCAGAATATGCAGCCACTCCTGAGGGTTGGCATTGGCCAGAACCGGATGGTGGTTCGAGAGCACGAGGTCCCCGATGATGACAATTTTATCTTCCGGGAGGTACACAATGGCATCACTTTGTGTGTGTCCTCCGCCATATGTAATGAGCTGCGCGCTGCGGTTGCTGCCGTGAATGGTCATTTGCCGGTCAAAAGTTATCGTCGGCACCGTATGCACCAGCTGCGGCAGCATATTCACAAATTCACGGTCCGTTGCACTCTCCCAGGCCATTTCCTGCTGTAGCTTAGTATCCGTCTCCTGCTGACTTTGCAATTCAGCTTCTTCGATCGCCTCTAGCATCTTCTCTCTGTTGTTCTGGTACTGGGCTACCCGGTCTCTGGCAAATGTATTCATCGTCTCATGAGTGCCCGATGTTGCAATAAGCTGAGCGTCAGGCGCAAACACCTGATTGCCAGTGGTATGATCGCTGTGCCAGTGTGTGTTGATTACATAGGATACAGGGTTCCCTGTGAGATGCTCAGCAGCAGCCTTCAAATCCTGAGCCGCCTCCAGCGTAGCGAATGTATCCACCACCAGAGTGAGTCCCCCCAGATCAATAATGGCCGCGTTTGCGAGTGAGCCTGTGCCTGGAACCGCAACCGCTGCAACGGTGCTATCTGCAACATATTGCAGACGGAAATGCCTGGAGCCTTGAAATGATTCAATCCTGTTCAGCATAGTAATCTCTCCCTTCCAACATGGGAATATACTATACGCTATCTGAGTTCACTAGACAACTTTTAACTTAATCTCCACTTTATTTCCGCTAATTGGCGATATTCGAAGAGCTTGCGAACGGTTCAGCAGCAGCCGGGCGGCCAGACAAGAGGAGTAGAGTCCCCCAGAGCACTTTGACAGCAAGATCCGCATAGACCAAGGCGTGAAAAGACAGCTCCGGCCAGACCATACCGGCCACAGCATTAGTGCTTAGCAGAACAGCCAGCAGAAACATGGAACGTCCATGCACCCAGGCCATCGGAATGAAATGGAGACCTATTGCCAAAAAAGCCCCCAGCCAGACCATCCGGTAATTGCCGTCTCCGAAGTGAGGACCGCCTACCAGCACCATAATCACGAACATTAGAATGATAGAGTAGAGCGTCATTTTGCCCTGAAAGGCGGTTTGTGGTCCGTAGGACAGCTTGCGGCTGACCGCTTTACCGGTCAAGATCCAGAAAAACCCGGCCATATACCCAAGTGAAAATACCGGCATGGAGATCAGCTGCGCTCCCCCCGCAAGCAGCCCCGCAAACAGGATGGCGGCCACCCAGATCAGCCACAATCCGCACACTCTTTTATTCAGATAGCTTCTGCCCCGTACTTGTCTTCCGTCTTCCTTCATTGTCTTCTTCCCCTTATGGATATTTTTGTTGAGCTTTATCAGTATTGACACCTGAATCAGCAGGTTAACCCGCAAAAAACCTGCAGCCGTACCGCAATTTATTTGTGGGAATTACTGGAATGGTAGTCGGTGAAGGCTTGAATAAGCTGTGATACTCTTACTTCAGAAAGACAATAACCACTGAAACGGAGCGCCTGTAAGCAGCATTCCGGACGGACTGAAGGAGGTGAAGTAACCTATGAAATCATTCGATAAAGAGCTTGAAGATCTCGACCTGGAGCTGATTGAACTCGATCAGGTGGAAGCTATTCCATCGACAGCCGCAACCAGCGGCAGCGGCAGTTCATCCACTTGCGGATCATCGTCATGTTCGTCGTGTTCCTCTTCCTGCGCGTAAGACAGACAGATTCACAAGAATACTTAACCACTAATTTTATGAAAAGGATGATGAAAAAATGAAGGATTTAAACAAAGAACTGGAAGATCTGGACCTGGAACTGATTGAACTTGAGCAAGTGGAAGCTATTCCGTCAACAGCCGCAACCAGCGGCAGCGGCAGCTCCTCTACCTGCGGTTCGTCCTCATGCTCGTCGTGCTCTTCTTCCTGTGCTTAAGAGTAACAGTATCGCAATGATAATAAAATACTAATTATGAAAAGGATGATAAATAATGAAAGATTTAAATAAAGAACTGGAAGCACTGGACCTGGAACTGATTGAACTTGATCAAGTGGAGGCTATTCCGTCAACGGCGGCATCCAGCGGCAGCGGCAGCTCTTCCACCTGCGGCTCGTCATCATGTTCGTCGTGCTCCTCCTCCTGTGCCTAATTGTTAGCTAAACCATGGATGGGACGGCATAAGCCGTGCCCATCCAATAAACAATCCCAGAAGGGGGAGCCGTGTTGAGTCGAACCTTCCTGTTTGAAAGACGGAATCATGTTCCTTCCAGTGACCTGATGCAGATTAAGCATGGCTTCTACCAGGAGCTTCTAGCTTATTGTGAAGAACGTAAAGGATTCAATCAGCGTAAGGAATTGCTGCAGCAGCGGCTGTCCGAGCGCATAGAACAAGAGCCGGAGGTACGGATTGCCTATATCCGGCTGCAACAGGGAGTCCGCAAAGGGCGAATTCAGCCCGGAAAGATTCCGAAGGCAAACCGAGTGGCACCGGCGCTTATGGCTGAGGCGCTCTCTCTGGAGCAGACCGGCAGCGGGCTGCTGGAGCGGCATCAGGAATTAAGCATCCGCTTCAAGAACGAATGCCAAATGCAGGAACAGGAGCTGTATAAGCTGTTCCGGCAACAACCGAGTGTGCAGAATGCACTGCTGCTAACTAACTATGAAATGTATTGTTCATTGAACAAATCGTATAGCTCGAAAAAAAGCGGAAAGGTATGGAAAATGATGATGCGTTCTTTTGCCAAAACAGCACCGCTCTCTTCCTTCACTTCAATCTGCCGGGGGCCGGGGACAGGAAGGGAGAGCCGGATCAGCTTCGCACAATGGATTCTCCTTCACTGGTATGAGCTATGGCTGCTGCTTCCCGAGGTGATACGGGCCAGCCGCTATAAGGTGGAGTACAGGGAGCAAGAGGGAACCCTTCTTACGGAGGGAAGCACTGGACCGCAGGCGGCAGAGCCTGGACTCTATATTAGAACGAAGCGAAGTTACCGCCTGAAGACACCGGCTGCCGCCAAAATCCAACCGGGCAGTATCGTCACCCTGGATGAACTGGCGCTGATCTGGAACGAAAGCCTAGAAGCTATGACAGCCAAGGCGGTTCAGCTGCTGCGCTGCGGCTACCTCAAGAATACGATCCACAGGGAGAGCGGGCCGCTTACACTGGAGGTATTCATCGAGACCGTTTCTGCGTTTCGTCCCGCAAGCAGCAGGATACAGTCCCTGGCTCAGCATCTGGAAGCCATCCGTCTGTTGTCCGGTCAGCTCGAACTGACCCATGAGGTTGCGCAAAGGGAGAGGTTGCTGGAAATCGCCCAAAAGCATGTGAACCGCTGCTGTGAATGGCTTAGATGGGAAGGCAGATATCCGGCCAACCCGTTTAATGAGGACAGCTACACAGATGCACCAGCCGGTCCGTCTTTGGAAGTGGAAGTGGAGCCGCTTCGTGATCCGCTTGCAGAGTGGGCTGAAGTGCTGCCGGTGTTCGATAACCGCCTGAAGTTCCGGCTCTATATGGAGCATCATCTGCACGATACGCTCCCTGTGGCCTATGCCTCTCTTCAGCCAAGCCTGTCCAGGTATGCCGCAGAGTATGAGCAGCATGTAGCGCTGAACAGAACCTGCAGGGGAAGTGTATTCGAGAATGCTCCCGCAGTAGCGCATCTGGAGGAGCTGAGAGATCAGTACCGGATGAAGCTGGCTGCCGCAGCATCGGGAGAGGATGTTGCACTAGAGCGTGCGGATCTGGCTTCACTGAAGGCAGGGCTGCAGGCCCTCCATATCCGCCAGCCTGCCACAGCAGGCTTCTGGCTTCAGCAGAGCGGCGCCGGAGAGCTTGTATTGAATGATTGCAAGAACAGCTATCTGGCTTATTCCATGTATCATTTGCCGGAGAGCCATGAGGCTATCGCTGAACGGATCAAAGAAGTGCTCCACTGCGGAGAGGAGGCGCAGCTAATCACCTACTCGCCCTCCTGCGGGTTCAATCCCAATATGAATGGTTTTGCAGAGGGCAGTAGCCTGGCTGCGGAGCTGCGGGATGCCGTACTGATATGGAATGCCGAACGCACCAGCTTCGAGCTGCAGTCCGGGGAGCAGCGGGTGGTTCCCCTATATACAGGTATGCTTGCCCCGGCTTGTCTGCCCGAGGAATACAGGAATCTTGCCTTACTCACCCAATCCGGTTTCCTCACTGGAACTGGACTGGACTATGATGAGCTCGCCGTTGATGAATGCCTGCATATCGGCAGAATCAGCTACGGGAAGCTGATCCTGCACAGAAGGCAAACCATTCTTCACGAGAAGCTGTTTGCCGGGGTAACCCCGGATTTCGACGGATATCTGCGGCTTCATGAGCTGCTTGAGACCTATCATGTTCCGCTGCATTCATTCGTCCGGCTGTTTCCTGTCCGCTACAACAGGCTACACATCGAATATGGCGAATCCGGGCTGCATAAGCCTATTTTTCTGGACGCAGAGGAGCCGCAGTATTGTATGGAATGGCTTAAGCACAGGGAACGCTGCCGCAGGCAGCACGGGGAATTGGCCGTTGTGTTCGAAGAGGCGCTACCCGATCCGTATGACAATGAATATACCGCTGAGTTTGTGTACGAAATGCATAAAGAACCGCTCAGAAGGGGGGGATAAAGCGATGGGCGAGCAACCGGTACGTATTCTGGAAGCTAAAGAGGGTACTGAAGTCATTGGCCGCAAAAGGAGGATCAGGCTCAAAACGGCAGGTTATGAGCAGCTTGTCGGGTTATTCACACATCCGCAGCCGTCTCCTGCCGCAGCACAGCGGCTGGCGGATCTCCGGCACAAGCTGAACGGAGCAGAGCAGATGGCCACAGAGGCAGATGCGTATGAACTGGGTGACCGGGTCATTCTGTCCGCCGGAGTCTGTCCACGCTGTCTGGGCTTACAGTATCCTGCAGCAAGCCGGTTCAGATTCCCGCTTCCTGCCTTTATGAGAGCCGGGAAGTATACCGGTAATAAGCTGGTCAGATTAGATGCCTTCGGACTTCAGTCCATCCAGTCTCTGCCTGAAGTAGCTCATGCCGAATGTTGCCCGCTTCAATGCAGTCTGCTGGAGCATCTGCAGGAGGCGGCCTTTGACGAGGGGGTTCTTTCACAGGAGCTGGTAAGCGCAGTGGTCAAGAGCATCGATTTCCGCTTCGACCGTTATTGGAGGCTGGACGCTGATGCCGGCGGCCGGGCGGTGAGCTTCGCCGGACCCAGCAAACGCCGGGTACTGGAGGATCTGTATGCCTATCTGCTGGAGCACTGCTACAGCTATCGTCAGCTATCGCCGGGGTTAACCGACCAGGCCGCCTACCTGCATTACCTGAACCGCCAGGGAGCCGGGGATGCCGAAGAACTGGAGCAGGGGGATTTGGCTTCAGGCCGCCTTGCCTTCTGGCCGGATACGGAGCCGCCGCTTCCTTCACAGGTCAGATATAAGAAGTTACAAGCCCTCATGATTGTGTATCTCATAGAGGCTGAATACGAGGGGAAGCGGTATAACGCAATCGGTGAAGACCTGGAAGACGCGGTATTCCGGGTATGGAACCAGATTCGTAGAGGAGATAGTGATCCCGCCGGTCCTTACCCGTCCCCTTTTCCTGAAGCGGGCTATGGTGCGCTTTGCCGGTATGAGGACGGTCTGTCCCGCAGATACGGCTTCTCTCTCTTAGGAGGTGAACGGCGATGAAGACAGCAGTAACGACATTGGATCAGGCGGTGCACCGCCTGGAGGAACAGGTGGTTCTTGAGCTCGGCGGGGAACGGCTGCTATGCTTCATAGCCTACGCTCACCAGACGGGCAGGGAGCGGGTCTGGCCCCGCGAGGAGAGATTTGCGCTACTGCAGGTGGATGTTCATGAAGTGCTTGCCGGGCCTATATTCAATCCGGGCGGGATAGGCTGTCCGTCCTGCTTCGGGCAACGGAGGAACGAGAACCTTAGGGCGAATGAGCGGCTGCCCGGGGATGAAGGCCGGAGTGAGCTCATTGGAAGCTACAGCGTGGATGGAGAGCTGGTACAGGAATGTCTGGCTCTGCTGCTCCGGCAGACCGGGGTGCCCGGCGTGCTCGACTATTACCGGCTGGAACCCGGCGGCAATGTCCGCAGGTACTCCTTCTGGCCTGCACACCGTTGTAAGCACTGTGACGCAGCTGAACCGGAGGACGACACCGCCCTAATCCGCCAGGCGTTTGAACGGCAACCGATGTTCCGGTATGGCGATTCATACCGGGCTCAGCCTACTGCGGTATGCGATGCCGTATTCGCGCCAGGCAATGCAGATTCCAATTTTATGATCTACAGGGATAGAAATACCCGTTCCTTCTTTTCGCTGACCAGCTTCTTCAGAATCTATAGGGAGGAGAAATATGAGCTTGGCATAGGCAGCTCAACGGATTATAGAGCCAGCGAGCTAAAGTCGAGGTGTGAGGCGCTGGAACGTTATGCGGGAATGCACCCGCGCGGCCGGGAAGGGCTGAGTGTCAGATCCGGCACCCGGAGCCTGCAGCAACGGGAGACAGTCATCGATCCGCTGCTGTTCACCGATGCGGTGAAGGGAAGCGGACAGATAGCAGCTTACCAGGAGGAGCTGCCCTTGAATTGGATACCTGCCTTTGACTGGAAGCGGCAAGGCACAGTGTATGTCCCGGAATGCCTGGCCTATTATAAGCCGGATGACGGGTATTCAGCCGGGCCGAGGATTTACAAAGGCAATTCCAACGGAAATGCCCTGGGCATAACCCTGCTGGACGGTATCTATTATGCCTGTCTGGAGCTGATTGAGCGGGATGCCTTCCTGAACCACTGGTACCTGCGGCGTTCACCGCCCGAGATCTTGCCGGATTCGGTAGAGAATGCACAGATCCGTTATATGACCGGACGGCTTACGGCGCTCGGGTATACCGTGCAGCTGTTCGACATCACGATGGAGACAGAGATTCCTGTCATTTGGGCCCTCTGTCTGGGACAGACTGAGAACCAGTTCGCTGCCTACAGTACGGCGGGTGCCCACCCCCATCCGGAGAAGGCCATCCTCTCGGCGCTGGAAGAAATGCTGCTGGCGCTGGAATACTACGGCACTCATGCCGCAGAGATCCGTGAGAAAGCCCGGCGCATCCGCCATGAAGGGGTACGGCGGGTCGAGGATCATCCCATTCTCTATTTCCTTCAGGAAGAACGGCATCACTTCAGCTTCCTGAATGGCGGCGGTCAATACAGCATCCGCGAGCGGTTTGCCCGGTTCTACGGGGAGCTTCAGCATACGGTGATTGATCTGGCGGAAGAAACCTCAGCGCTGCTGAACCGGATGACGGACCATTACGGCGAGGCGTTCATCGTCCGTCAGACACCAGAGGGCTACAAGGCGCTTGGACTGGAGGCGGTCAAAGTGCTTGTACCTCAGATGCAGCCGATGTGGTTCGGTGAACCAGGCCGGATGCTCTGCGGACGGCGCATCCGGCAGGCTGCACAGTACTGGGGGATGGATTCGGCGGAGGTCAACCAGGCGCCCCATCCCTTTCCCTGAACACTATAAACGATAACAGAAAGAAGGAGAATAACTTGCAAATGCTGCTGAAATTAGAAGCTGTAGAGAAGCGGTTCAAGGATAAGCAGGTGCTGGCCGGAGTGAGCTTTGATGTGGCGGAAGGCGAGAGTATCGCCTTAATCGGACCGAACGGGGCGGGCAAGACGACGATGATCCGCTCTATTCTAGGGCTTACCAGTATCGATGCCGGGGTCATAGAGCGGCATTTCGATAACCACAAGGATGTCGGAATGATGCTGCAAAAGGATCTTTTCCCCGATGGACTGCGGGTCAAGGAGCTGATTGAACTGCATAAGAGCTATAGCAAATCCAAGGTGGATACGAATGAGCTGCTTAAGGCCGGGGATCTGGTGCAAGAGACGCGCAGTATGGTCCAGAGCCTGTCCGGCGGGCAGAAGCGCAGACTGTCTTTCGCACTCTCTCTGGTAGCCAATCCGAAATTGCTGTTCCTGGACGAACCGACGGTCGGCATGGATGTTACCGCCTGCAGAATGTTCTGGAGCAAGATCAAGGAGCTGCAGGGGCAGGGCAAATCCATATTCGTAACCTCACATCATCTGGATGAGCTGAACGACTTTTGCCGCCGGTTTATTTTTCTCAAAGAAGGGAAGGTCGCTGCGGTTGTAAGCAAGGAGGATCTGAATGCTCAAAAAATCCTCGTTGTCCATCCCGCGCAAGCAGAGGAAGCAGAGGAGCTACAGCGCCGGTTCGGCGGTCTGGTGGAGGATGGAAGGCTGTATGTCTTTCATCCGGCGGAGCAATCCTGGCTTGTGGATGTCTTGAAGGAGCAGCAGATTCCTTATGAAGAACGGCTTAAGGAAGTGAAGGATTGCTACCGTGAAATCTATGACCACTATGAAGAAGGAGTGATGCAGGCATGATTACAATTATCCGCTATGAAATTCTCAAGGTGCTGCGTAACAAGAGGTTTGTATTTTTCACACTCGTGATGCCGCTTGGGTTCTTCCTTGCTCTGAATGCCTTCGTGAAGCCTGATCACGGCCAAGGGGAGTTTATTACTTATCTTGCGGTATTCTGTACCCTGTTCGGAACAGCGGGCAGCGGACTGAATACGCTGAGCACCCGGGTGGCCAAAGAGAAGTCTTATATCGGCAGCATCTACACCGTCACCCCTTACTCGCCAGGCAAGTTCATCTTCGTCACCGCTCTGGTTCAACTGATCCTGAATGTGGTGATCGCGGCGGTAATCATCACGTTTGGCGCCGCTGTCTTCCACCTGAGAATGGACACGGTGCTGCTGAAGATGGAGCTGCTGGCGCTGTACTCCAGTCTATATTATATTTTCCTCGGCCTGATTCTCGGCTTCCTGCTGGACATTGTGTCGCTGCAATCGATCTCCTTCCCGCTGTACCTGGGCTTCATGTCCATGAACATCACGAATGATCTGGGATTCTCGGTTCCGGGCTTCATGACCCATATCCAGCGCTTCTTCCCGGGCTATTATCTGAGCAAAGCGGTTAAGACCCTTTATACCGGAGGCGATGCCCTTCAAAGTATTCTGATGATGACGCTGAACATCGGGCTGCTGCTGATCGTAACTCTCGTAGTCTACCGCTACAAAAAGAATGCAATCGTCGCTTAAGCAAGGCTCCGGTGAGCTGGAGGAGCTGCGGAGGACCCGCAGGGAACTGCACCGCATCCCTGAGCTTGCCGGGCAGGAGAAGAAGACGAGGGCATACATTGAGGATTACATTGTTAGGTATACCACCCGGATCAGAATCGAGCATTCGTCGGAAAAAGGGATCATCGCTTCCTATCAGGGCGGCGCCGGATTACCGGTCATCGGCTTCCGGGCAGAGCTGGATGCCCTGCCGGTTGAGGATACCAAAGCGGATGCTCCTTATCGAAGCGTGCATCCCGGGCTAAGCCATGCGTGCGGACATGATGCCCATATGTCCATTCTGCTGCAGCTCATCCGTTGGGTGGACCGGAGCGCACCGGCTGTGAACTGCCGCTTTATCTTTCAGGCGGCCGAGGAAGTGATGGCGGGAGCGCGGGAGCTCATTCCCCTGCTCCGGGCGCAGAAGCTGGAATACCTGTATTCGCTTCATGTCACACCGGATCTGTATGCCGGGTATTTCTCCCTGCGGCCCGGCCTTGCCCTGGCAGGCTGCCTGAACGCGGAGCTGCTGCTGGAGCTGGCCTCCGGCCATGCTTCTGACCAGCCGGATGTTCTCCGGGTGATCGCCGAGGTGCAGCATTTCCAGGAGGCCTATAAAACAGCCGGGCAGTTCTGCAAGATCACGCATGTGGAAACGAATGGCTACTATAATGTGATTCCGGACCGGCTGAAGCTGTATCTTACAATCCGCTCTGCGGAAGCGGACGCACTCCGGGACGGGTATCGGCAGCTAATGGATGCCCTAACCGCATCCTCTCAGGTGCGGGGGATTCTGGACAGCCGGATTATTTCCGAGTATCCCTGCTGCTTGAATGATCCGGCGCTGACCAGGCTTACGGCCCGGCTGCTGGGTACCAGGTTTGGCAGGGAGCAGGTGCTGGAGGCGCCGTTCCTGTTCTCCAGCGATGACTTCGCCTTCTATGCCAGGGAACTGCCCGGCGTCAAGACCTGCTATTATTTCATCGGGGCTTATGTGCGGGAGAATAACAACGTTCACACCGGAGCTTTTGACATTGACGAGAATGCATTGCTGTTTGGACTCAACAGTTATCAGGCCATTATTCAAATGTTCGGGCAGGCCGGCCGGTCCCGGAGGGTCCCCGAATAAATAGACAGGAGTGGGAAAGATGCGGGTAGCACCCCTTTATGTGTACAGACAAACCAATTTCCCGCTTAGATATGTAGCCCAGTATATGGGGAATCTTAGCGGGCGGTATACAGCGGTGCGGCAAAGCGCGGGCGAACCAGCGCTGCGGCTGGCTGATATCACGGAAGAAATGCAGCGGCAGATCGGCAGCCTGGAGCGGGATGACGAGCGGATGGAGGCGATCCGGTTCAAGCGTGACTTCTTCAATGAGCGAGCCAGCGCCGAGAAGCGGTACAGCCAAGTGGAAGCCCTGTTCACCGAAGAGCTGCGCGGCGAGACCCGGCAGGTATTCGCCTTGCGGCAGCAGCAACGGGAACGGATGGAAGAGGTACAGAAGGAATTCGAGGCGCTTGCCGCAGCGGACCGCCGCTGGCTGCAGGGAATTTATCTGGAGGACCGGGAGCTGCGGGATGCCCTGACGTTTGTGAACAGTGCGATAACAGCCAAGCTGGCTAAATACTTGCGGACTCCGGCTGAGGAGCATGACCGGAATCTGCGCAAGCTCGATTATACCCTGGTTAAATTTCTGACCCGGGCCAGCATGAAGACCAGTCCCTTCGCTAATCTCACCTACTCCGGGATCGGAAACTTCAGCGGTGTGAGGAAGACAGGCGCCAAGCGGCTCTATCCCCGACTGAATGATTCGCTGATCCTGCAAATCTACGACAAGCTGTTTCTTGAGCCGGAGTGGATTACGCGGCTCAAATACCGCCTGAATGCCACTTGCGTGGAGCTCGAGGGGAAATATTATATTACTGTGCTGCAGAACACCAAAGGTGAACGCCAATTGTATAAATCGAGACAGGGGCTTGTTACACTGCGCGCCAGTGAAGCACTGCATAAGCTGTTCGGGAGACTTAAGGAGGTGGAGGTGCTCTCCTATCCGGCCATGCGGGAGCTCTTCAACACTCTTGGTGTCTCCGGCGAACAGGCAGACAATACCCTGCGCCAGCTGATCAGCAATGGGGTGCTGGAGCGGACTGACTATCTGAACGAGCAAGCAGGCAATCTGCCTGAAGAGCTGCTGCGGAAGCTGGAACGCTACGGTGTAGATCACCCGTGTATTCCGCTGCTGCACGAATTGAACGCCTTGACCGGACAATTCAGTGACTCGCTGGATATGGAAGCTACGGATCGCCTGTATGAGTGTGCCGAAGCGCTGGCTGCATTGTTCGGCCTGGAGCCGATGCCCCGCCGCAGCCTGCTGTATATTGACGGCATTGATGAGACGGTGCAGACCCAGGACTATGCAGGCCGGCAAGGGCGGCTGGCCCAGTTATCCCGTTACCAATGGCTGATGATGTGCTTCGACACGGTCGTTAAGATGCAGTTCGCCGCAGGTGAGTTCTTCAAGAGCCATTACGGTACAAGTTACATTCCCGCGAACTCGCAGGAGGCTTCAAGGGTACTCCGGGATATGGCCCAGGTGTTCTTCTCGGACCCGGAGTTATTGAAGGAGACCTCCGGACTGTTCAACTGGGATAAAGCATTCAGCCATAAGAAGACTCAGCGTCTGCACAATATCGCCAGCCGCTTGACGGGATTCCTGAACGAAGCCGCCGCGCAGGATGAGATTGTCCTCTCTGATACACAGACAGCAGCCTGGCAGCGTGAGATTCAGGAGGTGCTCGGGGACCGCCTGCTCTCACACTCGTTTTTTGTACAGGAGAGCGGGGAACGTATGGTACTGAACCATATGTATAAGGGGTTCTCGATTTATTTCGCCCGGTTTCTGAAGTATCTGGAGGACTCCGGCAGCGAATACGCCGCTTATCTGCGGGAATGCTTCGATGGGAATCAGGTGGCAGATATCCGCAATACCTTCGGCTTCAATGCCAATATCCGCAAGAGAACGGTGCAAAAAGAGATCGCCTTGCCCATTCAGTCTATGACCGAGAGCGGGCAGTCCCTCTCATGGCTGGATTTGGGTTTCCGGTACAATCCCTCCACGGAAAGCCCTGAGTTCTTTGATCCTACGACAGGTAACACCGTGCGTCCGCAATTTCTGGGTACACTGGTGCTGGTAGCCGCCCCGGCAATTCTGACGACCTTCGATATCCTGTCCTCGCATGGGACCAGTTATTTTGACCTTGGGGAGCTGGTTCTGCGTGAGAGGCTGAAGCCGGCAGGAGGAACGGATGAGACGGTCATCCATGTTCCCCGGATTTGGCTGGGCGAACATGAACTGATGGTTTCCCGGGAGAAGTGGCTGCTCAGCACTTCAGCCTTATCGGGAGCGCTCAGTGAGAAGGAACGCTTCACAGCCTGGAAGCGCACCATTGATTATTGTGATAGTAACGGTATTCCTACCCGGTTCTTCGCCAGGCCGTTCAGCACAAGCACAGAACCGGCTTCAGAGGCGACAGAACGCAAGCCGCAATTCATTAATTTATCCTCGCCGCTGCTCTTCCAGGTATTCCTGCAGCTTGCGGCCAAGGGAGAACATCTCTTAATCGAAGAGGAGTATCCGGTCGCGGACACGGAGCTTGATCATGTGCTGGAGTATACCTACGAAATTACATGCGGAGGGGAAGAGGAATATGCAGCTGCGAACTATTAATTGTTATTTATACGACAGCAAAGCGACTGCCTTACTGGTCCGGTCCATCCTGTCGTTCGTCCAGACCTCGAAGCTGGAGAATCTCATTCTGCAGAAAAGCTGGGTCTATGGGTTCCATCTTAAAGTTACGCTGGACGCCTCTAATGCCAATCCGCAGCTTGAGGATATGATCCGCCGTCATGCGGAGCGGTATTCCAGAGAACGATCTGAGGATGAATACGTGAAATACGAGCGTATGGTGAATAAGCTTGCCCTAATGGAGGAGTATTCCGGGACGTTCCTGCCGCTTCGCCGTGACGGTGAGGTGACGGTAGAGGAGGGAAGCATGCTGACCCACGGCAATCCGCTGTGCAGCGCCAAGGTGAATTACAGCATTGAGCTGCTCAAGAGCCGGCTGATTGCGGATATTTATGAGTCCTGGGTGGAGCTGCCTGAAGACAGGCAGAACGTGGAGGCGGCCAAGATGTTTTTTATTACCGGCAGCAACAGTCCAGGGGGGCTAAAGATAGGATATCTGTCGCTCCGCTCCAATTTTGAATATTTCAAAACCCAGCTGGCCGAATTCAGAAAAGATGAAAGGATGGAGTCCAGAATACACGAAGCTCTGCATGGCCGGACGGATACCGAAAAGAAATTTATAGCAAGCGGAGTGCAGAGCTTTACCGAGGGCCGGTTTGAGCGGGAGTTTATTTTTGGGCGGCTGCGGATCTTCATCAGTTCATTGTGGACGATGCTGGAGCAGGCGTATGAACGGGGAGAGCTGGTGCATGACAAGCTGTATTACGGCGATGATTTCTTCGAACGCCATGATCAGGTCAGTACGTTTCATCAGACCTTTTTCTCCAACCCCGATTTCCTGAAGCATTATCACGATAAAGGGTTCGTCGTCTACCGGTTCGTAGCCGCTGTCCTGTATTCCTTAATGCCGATGCTGGAAATCTCACCTCTGCGCAAGCAGCGCATCACCGGCGTGGCCTCCGAGAGTGTGGAATCAGGCTACGGGATGGATTGGAAGGATGCTTACAGTTATCTGGAGATGAAGATGGCGGGAGAGAGTGAACATGACACACTGGTTCATTAGACGGGAGGAGCGGCTGTATCTATATGGCAAGCAAGGGCTGCACCAGCTAAAAGCGAACCCGCAAACCGCCCGTAAGCTTAAGGAGGCCGTGTTCGGTGACCGCTCCGCAAACTGGATGCCGGTTGACGAGGCGCTGGCGGCGCGGCTGCTTCCCGGTGAGCAGCGCTCTGCGTCTTCTGGCGGGAATTCGGACGGTACTCTTACGCCTCGCGGGGAATGGCAGCTGCGGGTGATCACTCCCGACAAAGCGCTGCTGCTGCGCAATCTGACGCCAGGTGACGAACTGGAGATCACTGCTGCCGTGGAGGAAGGCAATCCGCAGTGGAAAAGTGCAATGGCTCAGCCCCTTCTGCTTAGCTATGCAGAAAGTATAGCTGCGGCCTGCGACGGCCTTCAGGACGAGGAAGCACAGGCAGCCAAACGCGTCATTCAGATTGACCTCGGCGGGGCCAAAACTGTGGTTGAGCCCAAGCGGCTGCTCACCGATGTTCTGCGGACAGCAGTCAGAGAAACGCGGAGTGATCCTGCGGAGCCGGCGGAGGCTGTGGACTGGACTTCATGCCTGGATGCCCTGGAGCGTCTGGAGAATCAGCTTGTGCACAGCTTTGTGTATCATGGAAATGATCTTTTGCAGATTCCCTATAAAATAGCCACCGCTTCTGACGGAAGCTACTATAGCGGCGAGGGGAATGCAGAGCAGATCGTCCGCGCCTCCTGCCGCAATCTGGAGCGGCTGCTGAATCAGGTTCATTCCGGCCCGCCCGGAGAATGGCTGGTTACGGCAGGGCGGCAGCACAGATTAGAACGGCAGACCGAGCAGCTCTTCACGGCATGGGAAGCTGCGGGAGGCCCGGCAGTGCTGGAAGGCCGGAAGCTTGCCTTCGCGGAGCTCGCGGGGAATACGCGGATTCAGGCTATGATCCGCCGTTTCGTCCCACAAGCGGAGCAGCTTGAGATCTATGTAGAGCGGATTCCCGGAGTCGGCGCATATCGTGCTGCTGCCGGGAGGGCAGGAAGCGCCTGGACAGACGGCTGCTGCGCTTCCTCTCAGCAGGAGGCCATTCAGGCAGTGTTAATCCGGTTCTACGCTCAGGTGCAGCAGAATGGTATCCGCGTTTCCAGCCCATATGCCGCAGATGAGCGGAAGAGCGCTGCACCGGTGGAGCCGCCGGAGCAGGAGCTGACAGAAGCATTCCGGGACAAGTATAGCAGCATGGAGCTGTTGATTCCGGTTCTGGAGAATACGGGAATAACCATCTTGCATGTGCAGCGAAAGGAGGAGAGAGGCGATGAAGGAAGCCATGTTATACCGGACGGACAGTCTGTTTCTGCGGGAAGTTGTTCTTGAGCTGGAGAAGCAGAAGATCCCTTACCGCTTGACGGATGAGCGGGTTGTAGCAGACAGCTCCGTGCTGTTCGTCATCCTGGATCATTTGCTGGAGGAGGACCTTAGTCCCTTCTACCGGGAGGTTCCCGGTCCGGGCGGCGTCTTCTTCTTCCATCTTCTGCTGGACACGCTGCTTGTGGGTCCTCTGTATCATGAGGCAGACACCGGGGGCTGCATGGCCTGCCTGCAGCAGAAATATAAGGATACCGGAAGGGAGGGACTGTTGCCGCTGCTGTATGGCGAGAAGACAGAGTACGTGGCTCAACCGCAGGCAGCCGGATTCGCTGCCGATTGTATCCGCGGCGCCCTCCTTGCGGCGGACCGTCTTCACCGCTACATAGGCCATGTTGAGCATATCCACTGGGATGCTCTGCGCGCGGAAGGTTATCTGTTGCGGAAGCATAAAGGCTGTCCCGTATGCTCGGCGGCAGCTCCATCCGTGGCTGCCCCGCGTCATCGGCAGACGGCAGATACGGTGAAGCAGGGCAGACGCACCTACCGGCTGCGCTCAGAGCTGGATACAGAGGCTATCCTGCGCAAGTGGTATGATCCCGATGGCGGAACGATCACCCACCGCTACCGTGAACTGCGCTCCTCCTATATTGAAGCCGGCGGAATGGAGCTGCGGATAGGACCAGCTTATGTTGAGACCGGATTCGGCCGGGCCTACCGGAGGCCGGAGGCCATGAAGCTGGCGGTGCTTGAAGCCCTGGAGCGGTATTGCGGAATGTGTGACCGGACCGCGCCTGCGGCAGAGAGATTCTCCTATGAGCAGCTCTCAGGGCAGGCGGTGAACCCTGCTGTGTTCGGTCTTCACGATGCTGAGACCATGGCGCATCCGGCCTACAGACTGCAACATTACAAGGAGAGTCTGCCTGTGTACTGGACACCGGTGTTCTCAATGAGGGAGCACAGGGAAGTACTGGTGCCGGAGCAGCTGGTGTACTTCGCGGACGGACATTTCAGAATAGGAACCAACCGGTTCGTCTATGACAGCTCTAACGGCCTGGCACTGGGCAGCACCTGGGAGGAGGCGGCCTTGCATGGTCTATTCGAGGTCATTGAACGAGATAACTTCCTCTGCGCCTGGTATAACCGGCTTCCCCTGCGGGAGATCGATATTTCCGGCAGTCCGCTGGAGGCGCTGAAGCAGCTTATATATTTCCTGGAGCTGGAAGGTATTCAGATCCGCTTCTTCGATATTTCAATGGAGCTTAAGGTGCCCAGTGTATGGGCGCTGGCGTACGATACGCGCGAGGGGGCTGTCATGAAGGCCTATAATGCCGCCGCCGCCCATGTCATTCCCGGCAAGGCGGTGGAATCCGCAGCGATGGAGGTTATCACCTCGCTGCCTATCTATGCGGCGGAGCTGAAGGAAGGCGGCAGTGCATACACACGGGCGCAGCAGCTTGTGAACAATCCCGGGGCGGTTACTGAATTCGAAGACCATGTTCTGTATTATGCCAGCGAGAGCAACTGTGTCCAGGCGCTGGACTTTGTACTGCGGGGAGATGGGCGGCAGAAGGCATCCCTGGAGGAGCTGTACCCCGATGCCTATGATCCTGGAGGCCGGTTCACTCATGATGATCTGGCCGGTGATCTGGAGGAGCTGGCCGCTGCTGTCATTGACCGTTACGGGGAGCTGTATATAGCCGACGTGACTCCGGATGAAGTGGCGGACTTCGGTTACCGTGCGGCCAAGGTGCTGGTTCCCGGCATGATGCCCATGACGTTCGGAGAGCAGCATAGACGCGTGATTAAGGAAAGGCTAATCCGGGAAAGAGAGCGGCGGGGGCTGGACAAGGATTTTACGGTCAACCCCGACCCGCATCCTTTTCCATAAGGAGGGGTATTTATGCAAACGTGGAAAAGCTACAGGGTGTATTATCAGTTCCAGCCGGGCTATGACGGACTGATTCTGCTGCTGGCCGAACAGCTTGAGCGGCTCGCGGCCAGGGGAAGAATCTCGAAATGGTTCTTTCTGAGATATTGGGAAGACGGCCCGCATATCCGGGTGCGGTATCTGATGGATGGAGAGCTTGGCGAAGAAGAGCTGTTTGACAAGGTGAGAGCATATATTCAGCGCTATCCCTCGATCCGCAAGCTGAGCAAGGAAGAATATTTCCAGGGCCATAAATTCGACGGGGAGCCGCTTGAGCTGCAGAATCTGGACTGGTATGAGGAAGGCGAGATCATCAGTAAGCTGTATGAACCGGAAGTTGAGCGATACGGCGGTGCTTCACTGATGCCGCTGACGGAATCTCTGTTCATGGAGTCCAGCAGGCTGGCCGCCGGTATCTTGGAGCTGACGGCAGGCAGCACCTTCACCCGGCGCCTGCTTACGGGAATGCGGGTGCTGGAAGAGCTTGCGGAGAGTTTCTTTACCCGAATTCCCCGCCTGGGGGAGGTCCATTCCTTCTACCGCAAGAGTGCGGAGAGCTGGCAGCGGCTGTATCAGCTCGGCGACATGGAGCTTACATCCAAGCTTGCCCGCTGGTGTACGGCGCACCCCGACTGGCGGGATTCAGTGGATAGTCTGCTATGGAGCCAGGGTAATTACCGTTGCCTGCGGAATGCTCTGCTGGACGGCTATGCTGCCATTGCAGCAGCGGAGCAGAATGAACAGCGGATAAGATCCATCCTGTATTCGCACCTGCATATGCTGAACAACCGCTGCGGAATTAGTCCTGAATATGAATATGCGCTGTACCGGACGCTCTGGAGTCTCACAATCAATCAGGAGGTGGGTTCAAATGTTACCATCCCATAATCAGATATCCGAGTTCTATGATTATGATCTGCTGTTCGAGGAAATAGCCGGGGAGGAGCCACGCTCTGTGGCCTGGCGATTCAACCAGCGGCCGCTGGACAACTACGAGTTCCCCGGCAATGAAGTCCCGCTGGAGGAATACCTGGACATGGTCAGTCTGGAGCGCGGCCCGTCCCTGCCGGAGAAATATGAGGTACGGCTCGACAAGCTGCTGCTGAAGCGCAGATCTACACTGCTGGGCCAGATGGGGGCGTCCTGGTCGCTGGACGAGCTGGCTGCCATGCTGAGCTGGTCCGCCGGACCGCGCGGTGAGGACCGGCATATGGGAAGTCATCATGCAGGCAAGCAGATCTCCATGCGGACCTACCCTTCGGGCGGTGCGATGTATTCTATCAAGCTGTACATGTATATCCGTGGAGTGGAAGGGCTTGAGGACGGTGTGTATTATTATGCGCCGCTGCAGCAAGAGCTGTACCGTTTCCGCAGCGCACTGCCGCCGGAAGAACTGGAGCATCTGTTCCCCATGACCCTGTACAAGACGGATGCGAGAAGTCTGGCGCTGGAGGGCGCGTCCATTCTGCTGTTCTTCATGGCGGATTTAACATACAGCTTCAAGAAATACGGCCGTCTGGCCTATAAGCTTGCCTTGCTCGAAGCCGGCCATATTGCCCAGAATGTACAGCTGATCAGCACCGCAATGGACAAGAATACGCTGCCGATCTGCGGGTATTTTGCGGACAAGGTAGAGGAGCTTCTGCTGCTAAGGGAGCATAAATACCAGCACTGTGTGTATGGCATAGTGCTAGGCTAAACGAAGGAGGAGAAGGACATGTTGAATGCTTTTTTTGAGCTGCAGGCAGCAGAAGATACGCTTCAGGTCATGAACTGCTACCGCCGGACCAGCCCGCTCTACACGATCTCCCACCGTGATCCGGTGCGGCTGAAGCGGGTGCTTGAAGACCGTCAGCTCTCTGCCGATTCCAAGGGAGCGGGGCGGCTGTATGAGAATGGCATCCTGGTGGACCCTGTCCATCTGGCGGTGCTTGAGCGCTTCAAAGAGATGTTCGCGGGTGTGGATGCCGACGTTGACCCGTATGCATTATCACTCGTACTGACCCGCGGGTATCTGCGCTCCGAGATTCGGGTCATCCGTTATGCCGGAGCAGCTGTCCCCTTTGCTTATGCTGCGGCACCGTTAATCAAGGATGAGAATGCCCCGCAGCATCATCTCGTCATGTACAGTGATCCCTCGCAGCTGCGGAGATTGCGAGAGGAGGTTGACTTGACACGCAGGGATACTATATTTCTCTGCCGGGTGGCCGAAGGGGAGATTACGGAGATCGGGCCGGTGTATGCGCTGCATCCCTCCTTTTGCTTCGACTGCCTGATCGACAGGCTTGAGACCTATCATATCCGGTGGACAGGCCCCCTGGCAGGGGAACGGTCTGCTGTGCTGGAGGACGAATTCCTGCGCGCGCTCGTCGATCATTACAGCTCCTACATTACGCTCCTCTCTAATGTACATGAGCGTAAAATGATATTAGATGCCAGTGCAAAGCATTATACCAGCCTCATTTCCCCGCGTTCCGCTCACTGCCAATGTCAAAAATAGAGAATGAGAGGGTTTCTTTTACAGGAAAACAATGGAATTCTCGGACGGTATCTATTAAAATGAACCATGAGAAGCAGAAGATGATAGACGCAGATGCGGGGGACGGTTCATGGAGTATTTTATGGGAAATGTCATGTCCGAATTTCAGACTCAGATCGACCGGTATTTCCGGGTGAAGCTGCTGCACGAAGCTGCCCAGGCGGCCATCAATATGAAGTGTTCAGAATCATTGCTGTTTGGCAAAATGACCCTTCTGCACTACCGGATGTTCGGCGGGGAGGATTCCGGGATCTATAAAGCGGCTGCCGCCGTGGAAATGATGATTCTGGCGCTTGATATCATCGATGATATACAGGATGAGGATCATGCGGATATGCCGTGGTGCCAGATGCCAAAGGAGATCGCTCTTAATCTAGCCCTCGGCTTCCTCAGCCTCTCCCAGGAAGTGCTGATGGATAGCGACATGCCTGACGAACACGCCAGGAGCATTGCAGCATTATTCAATAATCAGCTACTCGCAGCGATTAACGGACAGACGCTTGACCTGTTGAATGAAATGGAGACCGAAGAGGATTACCTCATCATGGTGCGGCAGAAGTCAGCGGCGCTCCTTGTGTGTGCCTGTATGACCGGTGTAATTCTGGCTACAGGAAGTGCGGATCAGCGCGTAGCCGAATATGCCGAAGAGATCGGAATTGCTGCCCAGATTAAGAATGACTACCGGGATCTGTTGAACTGGGAAGGCAAAAATGATTTCATCCGCCGCAAGCGGACGTTGCCTCTGCTGTTCCTGCTTGCGGAGATCGGGGAGAACGATAGGTGGATTGCAGAATACTTTGCCGGCGGCCTGGAGCCGGAGGATGTGCTGCACCGGTTCGCCGAATTCGGCGAGGCTGTGGAACGTACGGGCACCCAACTGTATACCTCGGTGCGGATGCGTTCGCATTATTACCGGTTCCTGGATGTCATTAACCGTATGGAGCTGGACTCCAAATGGCGGGATCTCATTATTGAGGCCGCAATGTAGCTCACGGAACCCCGTAATACCGCATGCGGAATACCGTAACAGATTGGCGGTAATTACGGGCCACAATGTCGTTTTGCTCAGGGAGAGAACCTGATATATTGGTTGCAGGAAGAAGAAACGAGCCAATAATAAGGGGGAGCAGATTATGTTACAAGAAATCATTCGCAAGTTGGTACAAGAGCCGGGGTCCCTGATGCAGCTACAGAGCGGACAGTTCCAGCTTGCCGGAATGTCTGCGCTGGAAGAGCGGGCGCTGATGGATGTGATGAACAGCCGCGATAAAGATCATGGCCAGACTCTTCTTAGAGAGATGTACTGGTGTTAAGAGCTTACAATATATTCCTGGAGGCTTGTCTCATTGCCTAAACTATCTAGCCATCATCCCAAAATTATAGCGGGCCTGTCCCTGTTTATCCTTCTGGCCATGTATTTGGCCTATGTGATTCTATCCCGTCCTGTGATAGGCATCGATGTGAAGTTAACGCCGCAAGGCAGGGTTACGGTAACCAGCGTTGCAGCAGGCAGCTGGAGCGAGCAAAAAATTCACCCCGGAGATACGGTTCTTCAGGCTAATGGGGAGGATCCGCTGCTTCTGGAGACGATCCGCAAATATAACAGTATTGAGAATGTGGATTCACTCGTTATTGAGCATACGGGACCGGAGGGAAATTCGGTGACCACCAGCATGGAAGTGGAGCCGGGCTTGTCTGCGCATGAGCTGATCTTCCGCCTGCTGATCCCCGGCATTTCTTTGCTGCTGCTCTTCGGGTTCTCCGTATACGTATACCGCAAAAAGCGGAATGACCGGGCTGCGCTGCAGCTTATCCTGTTCTTTCTCAGTATCGGGTTAAGCTACTTCAGCTCAACGCCCTCGGGGATGGCGGATAAGGTAGGGAGAGTATGCCTGGGTACCAGCTTCGCTGTCGTTCCCGTTTTTTTCGTCCACTTTATGCAGGTCTATCTTATGCGGTTCAAGGAGCCGTTCCTGTCCAGAGCCGTTCTGAAAGTGATGTATGCCTGTGCAGCTCTGGTGAGTGTGCTGATGTTTCTGGATGTGGCGCTGACGCGGCGGATTCATCCGCTCGAAACCCAGACGCTGCTGATCTTTTTTGTAGCCGCCAATTTCCTGATTGTCTATAAGCTGATCTCTGGCTTCCGCAAGCACCGGACGGGTGAGCTGCATACCTTGTTCAAGTTTGCCTTGACGGCGCATACCGTAGCTTTTTCACCGTTCCTGCTGTTTAACGCTCTGCCGGGGCTGTTTGGCGTGACGTTTATTTCTGCAGAAATGACCGCGATCTTTGTATATGCGATTCCTGTCGTATACTTCTATCTTTTTGTTACCCATAGACTGTTTGATATTGATTTTCTGCTTAACCGGCTATTTTATTATACGGCGCTTTCGCTGGTTCCCGCGCTGCTGATCCTTGGGGTGATGGGGCTGCTGATTCACCAGAATCCGTACGGCTGGATTGTCTGGGTTCAAATTTTTCTGGCTATCTATCTGATGATTACGCTGTTCCTGTTCTTCAAGGAACTGATGGATTACCGGCTGCGCCCGTATTTCATGAAGGATTTGCAGGATTTCCAGGGGAGCATTGACCGTTTCGCCAAACGGATCTCGAAGGTGATGAAGCGCTCGGATCTGGAGCAGATTCTGGAGCGGGAGACCCTACTGGTGCTGCCGGTCCGCAATGTTTCTTTTTTGGAGATTACGCGCGGGGATGAGCAGAGTCAGGTTAGTGTTACCAGTGACGGGAGAGCCGATCCCCAGATTGAGCGGGACCTGGAGCAGGCGGTAAATGGTCTTGCTGTTGGTGAAATGACCCGGATGTACCGGGGGATCTGCCTGGTGATTGGAAATTATGGCCCCGCCCGGCATATTCTCTGGATCGATGACAAAACCAATTACACGAGCTTTAACTATGCTGAAAAAAACTGGCTGAAAACCATAGCGCATTACAGCAGTATAATCTATGAGAATCTGTATCTCGTAGCGGGACTGATTGAGAATCTGGAGGGTGAAATCAAGAACCGTAATGCGCTGGCGCCGCCATGGGTGCTGCGTCTGATCTTCACCTTGTCCGAGAACGAACGCCGCCGGCTGGCCTCCGACCTGCATGATGCAGCGCTTCAGGACCAATTGATCTGGTACCGCAAGCTGGAGTCGCTGATGCTGGATTATCCGATGGAGCCGGGCCTTCTCGTGCAGCTCGATCAGATTAAGGAGGGGCTGCTGGATGTCATACACCAGATCCGGCAGACCTGTAATGAGCTTAGGCCGCCGCTGTTAATGGAGATGGGCATTGTGGAAGCCTTGAAGCAGTTGATTCAGCAGGAGCAGATCCGTTCCGACTACACGGTGGAGCTTCAGACGGAACCTGATACCATAGAAATGGATGATGTCCAGATTCTGGCGGTGTACCGCATCGTTCAGGAGCTGCTCAGAAATGCTGACAAACATGCCAAGGCCTCACATATCATATTGTCGCTGGAATCCCATAGCGGGAGATTATACTTCTATTATAAGGATAACGGGAGAGGGCTGGATCTCAAGGAGCTTAAGGATTCATTCGGCCATATGGGGATATCCGGTATTCAGGAGCGTGTGCGGAGTCTGGACGGCGAGATCAAATTTGTATCGGCGCCGGATCAGGGATTTGAAGTACGGCTTGTGCTTCCGCTGGCAGCCGGCATTGAAGAGGGAGGTTATGATGATGATTCGTATATTACTGGTTGACGATCATCCATCGGTCTGCGAAGGGACCAAAACTATGATCGAGCAGGACCCCGAAATGGACGTAACCGTGTCGTACAGTTCACCGGAGGCGCTGGAAATGGCTGCATCGGGGGAATACGACCTGATGCTGTTTGATCTGAATATCCCTGTGCTGAGCGGACTTGAGCTGACCAAGAGACTGATCGGCATCAACCCGGAATTTCGGATTCTGATCTATACGGGCTACGAAATCAGCTCGAACTTCAACATTCTGGTGGAAGCCGGGGTCTCTGGCATCGTCAGTAAAACAGCGAGCAGAGAACAGCTGCTTACCGCCATCCGCTGTGCGCTCCGGGGAGAATCCGTCATTCCTGTCAGCCTGCTCAGGCAGCTTCGCCGCAGTGACATGCGGGTGTCTGCCTCCCATGATGAGCAGCAGATGGAAGACATCTCTATTAACGAGCGGGAGCAGGAGATTCTGCAGGAGGTGGCGGAAGGCCGCAGCAATAAGGACATTGCCAGTAAGCTGCTGATGAGCCAGCGTACCGTAGAGTATAATCTGACCCGGGTGTTCGAGAAGCTCGGCGTCCATTCCCGTTCCGAGGCTACAGTGAAGGCCAAGCAACTGGGACTAATCGGAGACCGGAATTTTTTATAGACCCCGGGCTTCTGGCAATATGAATCAGCGGATGCTGCTTCGTTTCAACTGTCCCCCCGCTCATACCAATACCCCGGTACACCCCGCGCAAGACGCAGCAGCGCCTCCAGGAAGAAATAATCGCCCCAGATCATGAAGTCATCCGGGGAGGCGTTGCCTCTGACGGAATAGGAGCCGTGCCGCAGAAATCCCTCTTCTAATGGGTGGCCTGCGGTGAAGTAGTGATTGATCAGCGAGTCCATGGATTTGTTCACGGCGTCCCTGAAATAGTCCCGGTCCGGATCATTCTCCGGCAGATGCTCCAGCAGCTCCAAGAGACCGCATACGGTGATGGCGGAAGCGGAGCTGTCGCGCGGGGTGCCTTCCTGCTGCGGGGCATCGAAATCCCAATAGGCCACATGATCGGCGGGGAGATGCTCCACGAAGTAGCGGGCCATTCTTTTGGAGGTTTCAAGATAATGCGGATCTTGGAAGCTGCGGTAAGCGAGAGCGAAGCCGTAGACGCCCCAGGCCTGGCCCCGTGTCCAGGTGGAGCCGTCCTGATACCCCTGCGCCGTCCCCCCGCGAAGGGCATCCCCCGTCTGCTGGTCGAAATAAAAGGTATGGTAAGAAGAGTCGTCGCCCCTCACCAGGAAGCGGCGGCTTGTCTCGGCGTGAATACGGGCAGCCCTGGCATAGACCGGGTCGCCGGTCTGTTCGCTGGCCCAGCAGAGGAGCGGAAGATTCATCAGGCAGTCGATGATGATCCGCCCGCCGTTGTCTTCATCGCCCTCGGGTCCCCAAGCCTGTAACAGCTGCGGACCGGGGCGCCAGCGCTTCATCAGCTGGTCCGCTGCCTGAAGAGCGAGCAGACGCGAGGCTTCATCCTTGTCTGCAATCCAGCGGGCCTTGGCCGAGAGCGAGTACAGGAAGCCGATATCGTGGTGATCCAGCGCCTGCCCGTCCAGCATGCGCCCGCTGAAGGAATCTGTCGCCTGGATGGCGGCGGCATGAATCTCCGGGTCCTGGCTGTATTCATAGCTTAGCCACAGAATGCCGGACCAGAAGCCCTCCGTCCAGTTGGTGTGGTCGGTCAGATGGTATTTGCCGTCCCCCATACTTACAATCGGATAACCCTCTCCAAATCGCTTCACATTAAGCCGCGTAGTCGTAAGCGTCTGCTCAATCGTCTGCTCCCAGTTCATCATACCCGCCATAACCTCCATCATATCGCTATAGTGTGCTTAACCATATTATAAGCCGATCAAGCTGTAGGTTTGTTGCACAGAACTATAGTTATATTGCGGATCTGCTATGAACGGACCTGCCCGTAGACGCTCCAGCTGTTGACTAAATGACCGGTGGCGAACAGACAGGCCGGAACAACGAATAACCAGGACTGGAGCCATACGCCAAGCAGCAGGAAGTAGAGGGCCGGGAAGACGGCCATCGGAACGGGGATACCCAGCCAGGGCTTGAACAGCACCGCAAAAGCTCTCCCGCTCCGGTAATAGCGCACCCAGCAGCCATAGTACACCAGCATGCAGAGTGCCATCAGTATGGCGGATACTCCCAGGGGCTCAGCAGCAATCATTCGGCCGAAAAGAATGGGCATCATGAAGCAGGTGATCTGACCTGCCCGCTCCAGGAGCGTGAAGACCAGCGGGACGGAGTCCAGGGAGCCGGGAACACTCCGGGGCGGGAAGAATATGAATATTAGATTCGGCAGTAATACGAGTAAAGAGATGATAAAACCTTGAGCATGCAGTCCCATCGCAGAAATCCGCCTTCCTGAGCATTGATAGTGGCCGTACCTGACAAATACATAGCATAACTCTATAATTGCATTATATATCCTAGAGAGTCTGGAGCGGGAGGAAGATATGCAATTTCAACCTATATATGAAGACGGAGAATTAATTATGCCGAAGCTTGAGCTTGATCTGTCTGCGAGCCCTTCGGTTGGTATTATCACAGATTTGAGGCGCAAGCAGTTATTAATGGAGCAATTGTCCCGGGAATCCGGCAATTATTTGTCGTGGGCCGGGCAGAACGAATATATGCGGTTGACGGTAGAGGAGCTAATCTCGTTTCTGATCCGAATGTCGGGACGGGAGGAGCGGGCGGCTGTGTTAACTGATTATTTTGCGCTGAAGGAGGAACGTAAGGTCAGATTGATGCAGCTCAGCTCTTCGAAAAGGGTGTATGTGACCCTGCTGCGGGCCTTTTTCGCCCATCAGTCCACGCTCGTATTGGAGGAGCCGTATTTCTATCTGGAGGAGCAGGACCGCCGCCAGCTGAAGCGGATACTGGATGACCTGTCGCAGCAGAAAAGGATACTCATTCTGACCTCGAATCTGGAGGATGCGCTGATCTCGTGTGATGTCATTTACCGGCTGAGCGGGTCCGGGCTTCATCAGCTGGATATCCGCGATTCGGAAGAGGAGAAGCAGGAGGCAGTGAAGCAGGATGAGGCCAACATCACCTTGCAGAAGGTCTCGACCAAACGGGAGGATAAGGTGATTTTATTTGATCCGCCCGAGATTGATTTTATTGAAAGTGTAGAAGGCTCAATCCTGGTACATGTCGGCGGCGAGCATTATGACTGTGCCCTGACCTTGACCCAGCTTGAAGCGCGGCTGCTGAATTTCGGCTTCTTCCGGTGCCACCGTTCCTACATCGTCAATCTGCAAAAGGTACGTGAGATCATTACCTGGACGAAGAACAGCTACAGTCTGCGGCTGAACACCGGCAAGGAGGCCGTGGTTCCGTTATCCCGCTCCAAATTGCAGGAACTTAAGGCGCTGCTTAAGCTGTAAGAGGTACCGTTCAGGCCGGAATGGGTACAATTCACCCGGTTTTGGTGGCTGAAAGGCTGAATTCTGGATAACGTTAAGTCATCAACAACATAAGGATGTGGTGAGATGGCGGTTATTCAGGTAGAACAGGTCCGCAAGACCTTCGGGGCGAGAGATGCGCTGACAGAGGTGTCCTTCAGTATTCCAAAAGGGGAGATTTTTGGGTTCCTCGGTCCGAGTGGTGCAGGCAAAACCACCTTGATTAAGATTCTGACTGCACAGCTGAAGCCGACAGGCGGAGTGGCCAAAGTATTCGATCAGCCGGCGGAGGAGATGCAGCAGTCGGCCCAGAAGATGCGTTTTGGCATTCTGACCGATAACAGCGGCCTGTACGAGCGGTTGTCCATCGAGGAGAATCTGGAGCTGTACCGGAAGCTGTACGATCTTCCCCGCTCTGCGGTGGAGCAGGTGCTGCAATTCGTTAATTTAAGCAGTGATCGCAAGAAGAAAACAAATACGCTGTCCAAAGGGATGCGTCAGCGGGTGATGCTGGCCTGCGCCATTATCCATGAGCCGGAGCTGTTGTTCCTGGATGAGCCGACCTCGGCACTGGACCCTGTGAATTCAGCGCATATCTATAAAGGCTTACGTTATCTGAATGAGAAGGGGACCACCATCTTCATCACCACGCATGATATGGCGGAGGCGGAGCTGCTCTGTAACCGTGTAGCAATTCTCTATCAGGGACGCATCCAGACCATCGGCTCACCAAGGGAGCTGAAGCGGCAGCACCGCGAGAACCTGATCCGGGTGGAGCTGACCAGCGGAGAGGCTTATGAGCTTCCGGTGGATGGGGACACGGCGGACCGGATCGCGGATTGGATGAAGCGGGGACTCATTGAACGGGTAGAGACGAAGGAACCTAGCCTGGGTGATATTTTTATCAAAATGACGGGAAGTGAGCTGCTATGAACATCTCCTATAAGCGGGCCAGCGCGATCTTTGTGAAGGATTATAAGGAATTCTCGCGCAATTATGCGCTGTCCATTATGCTGCTGTTTCCGATTCTGTTTGCGGTGCTGTTCAAAAGCGCAGGTGCATCCTTGCCGGGAGCTGCCGGATTTCTGTTCAACAGCTCGTTTGTTCTACTGACCTGCTTCGCCCAAGCTTGCCTGATTGCGGAAGAGAAGGAGCGCAACACGCTGCGTACACTCATGCTGACACCGGCTACAACAATGGATGTGCTGATGGGTAAAAGCAGTCTGGTCTTTGTCATGTCGACGGTGGTTCTCGCCATTTCTACACTATTGTTTGGCTATGAGCCTGCAAATATAGGGGTATTCGTAGCTGCGATCGTTCTTTCCATTGTTCTCTACACGGCAGCCGGGACGATCTGCGGTCTCTATTCCAAAACCTTACTGGATGCGTCCTTATCGATCATCCCGGTAGCCTTCATCTTCATGGGCGCACCTTGGGGTGCCGTACTGGCGAAGGATTATCCGGTGTTCGGGGTGCTGGATTACATGCCAAGCAGCCAGCTGGTGCACTTGCTGAACCTGAGCCCAGCCGGTTATTCGGCGGGAGAGGTGTGGCCGCCTCTTCTGATTATTGCGGCGTGGACAGCCGTGCTGACGCTTGTGTCTGTGGTGCTGTACCAGAAGCGGCTCCGGGACGAATAGGCTGGCGCGGCTGTGACAATTCGTGGCGCAGGCCGCGCCACAGGCTGGATAGAACGCAAAGGAAGCCGCTCCCGGGAGGGGGCGGCTTTCTTGCGCTGCGTACAGCAAACGTCAAGCTTTTATACCATATTAGGAATCTCTACGGCAGGGTCTGTCTCAGCTTCATAGTCTACGCCTTCGGTACGGAAGCCGAACAGATGGAAGAAGTCGTCCTGATAGCCTGCCAGATCCGCCAGCTCAGGCACATTATCCGTCTCCAGCTCATTCCAGCGTCTCATGACCTCGATCTGCACATCCTCGCGCATCTCCCAGTCGTCAATACGGATCAGGTGGCTGCCGTCCGCAGCCGCTTCACCGCCGTTATACAAATGGTCTGCGAACAGACGGTACATCTGCTGGATGCAGTTCTCGTGCAGCTCTTTCTCCTTCATGACTCTGTACAGGGCGGAGATATACAGCGGCACCACCGGGATCGCAGAGCTGGATTGGGTAACCAGTGCCTTATTCACGGATACGAAGGCCCGGCCGCCGGTGGCGGATAGCTGCTCGTTCAAGGCAATGGCGGTCTGCTCCAGATGGTTCTTCGCCTGGCCGATAGTTCCGTCCTTGTAGATAGGATGCGTAATCTTGGGTCCGATATAAGAGTACGCTACGGTAGTTGCTCCCTCAGCAAGCACACCGGCCTCCTGCATCTGGCTGATCCACATGCCCCAGTCTTCCCCGCCCATCACGGCGATGGTCTGGCGGACTTCATCCTCTGTAGCCGGTTCAATGGTAACGGTGGAGACCTCTCCGGTGTGGAAGTTCATCGTCTTGTTCGAATAGGCTTGGCCTACCGGCTTAATCACCGAGGAGAACACTTCTCCGGTTACCGGATGGGTGCGGCGCGGGGAGGCTACGCTGTACACAACCAGATCAACGGTGCCGAATTCGGCCTTGATCAGCTCGATTGTTTTGGTCTTGATTTCATTCGAGAAGGCATCGCCGACGATGCTGAAGGATTTCAGCCCCTGCTTGGCCGCTTCACGTTCAAAGGCAGCAGAATTGTACCAGCCTGCGGAAGCGGTGCGGGTGCCTTCAGCAGCCTTGTCAAAGAAGACGCCGATGGTGTTCGCGCCTGCGCCAAAGGCAGCGGCAATCCGCGAAGCCAGTCCATAGCCTGTGGAAGCGCCGATGACCAGCACGTTCACCGGGCCGGTAAGCTTCTTTTGGGACCGTACATAATCGATTTGTTCCTGTATTTGTCCGGCACATCCCTCCGGGTGAGCTGTTGTACAGATAAAGCCGCGTGTTTTTGGCTGAATAATCATCAAGGATATCCCCTTTGTTTTAGTTTTTAACTTTTTTCGTTAATATAGAGTATAGCAAATGATGGCATAGAAAGATAAGCCTTCAATATAATGAATAGCAATTTTGTAAGCCTGCCGCTAAGAATTTGCAACTTTTCCCAATCTGCAGCGTCATTTGGTAGAGAGGCTACGGAGAAATTTAGGGAGGGCTTAGCATGGGCAAAAGATTATCGACACTTATACTGGCCGTGCTGCTCTTGGGCGGCTGCAGTGAAGGAGGTTCGGGCATGAATTACGCGGAGAGACAGGCTGCGGCAGCTAAGCTCGATTCAGGTCTGGCTGACAGCAGCAACGGGCTGGGCGTGAAGCTGTTCAGCCAGTTATGGAAGCAGGGGAGCGGGAACCTGACGATATCCCCGTACAGTGCCGCTGCCGCTCTGGCCCTGGCCTATAACGGCAGTGCCGGAGAGACGGCAGAGGAGCTGGGGAAGCTGCTCGGCTATACCCCGGACGAACGGCAGCAGCTGAATACCGGCCAGCAGTCATTAATGAAGCTCTTGAATGATGGGGGAGCAGGCGTGGAGCTGAAGATCGCGAATTCAGTCTGGGGTATGAAGGGCCTGCCGCTGCGCAGGAACTATCTCAAGACCGGTAAGGATTTCTATGATGCGCAGATTAAGACTACGGACCTGGCGGCACAGAAGTCTGTGAAGGAGATTAACGGATGGGTGGCAGACCATACGGGGGACAAGATTCAGGAGATGCTCACGGAGCCGCCCGGACCTCAGGCTGTTGCTGTCCTTGTCAATGCGCTGTATTTCCAAGGTGCCTGGAGAGATGTGTTCGAGGAACAGGCTACGAAGCAGGCGGACTTTTATCCTCCGGACGGACCGGCAGTGCAGGTGATGATGATGAAGCGGAGCGGTATGTTCGAGTATGCAGCTCATGAGGGTTGGCAGGCGGTTAAGCTTCCCTACGGAGAGGGACAGATGGAGATGGTAGTGGCCCTTCCGGGTGAGCAATCGTCGCTCGCGGAGCTTGTGGGTCAACTGGAGCAGGGGACCCTGCTGCTGGATAAGGGTTTCTCCAGTTCCCGGGGGATGCTGCTGCTGCCAAGGTTCACGGCCAGCTATGGTACAGAGCTCTCCAAGGCGCTGCAGGCGCTGGGGGTGAAGCTTGCTTTTGATCCGAGCCATGGTGATTTCTCTCTTATGTCGGATCTGGACAGCCCGATCTATTTTGAACAGGTCATCCACAAAACCTATATCGATGTGAACGAGCGGGGAACGGAGGCGGCGGCTTCCACTGTAATTGCTATGCGTGCCGGATCGGCGCCCCCTGTAGACCCGCCCTTTGAAATGAACGTCAATCGGCCCTTCCTGTTCATGATCCGGGACACGCAGAGCGGAGTCGTGCTGTTCCTTGGGGCCATTGAGAATCCCCAGCTCACGGATTGAATCCATGCTGGGATGAATTTCAAGCATTTACGCATAAATGATCCCTTCACAGGTCACAATAGGAAAAAACCAGAATGAAGGGATTAACGTGAATGCTTTTCGCCTGAAAAAACAACTGTGGCGGCGGTGGAGACGCTGGAAAAAAGCTCCCTGGGTAGGTGCGGCATGCCTCGTGCTGACGTTGCTCGCCTGGCGCGGCATGCAGGTTCCGGAAGAGATCAGTACGCTGCTTAAATCTTCGTCATTCCTGAGCGGAAGCGCAGTGCAGAATCTGGAACCCGGAAGCAGCTTACCGGCTGTAACCGCCGTATATAACCATACAGACGATGATGCTGAAGAGGATGCCGCCGTGATGAACAGTCAAGAGCTGCTGAAGGCTGTGGGCAAGGAAGCCGTCAGCAGAACGGTGCATCTTAAGACCCTCTATGTAGCCGGTGAAGAGGTGCAGACCCTGCCCGGCAAGCAGACTCCGGCTCAGCTTAGCGAGCTGATTGTCCGGCATGCAGGCTGGAGCGGCTGGCTCAGCCGGGAAGGGGACCTGTGGCTGGAGCAGCGGGTCAATGATCTGTCGCCGCTAACCAAAAAAGAAGCCTACTTCGGGGTGGACGAGCAGGGCAATCTGACCTTGTTCCAAGGCCCGCCCGAGGCGGAGCGGGTCATGAAGACCTTTTTCCAGATGGACATGGGCTCCATCAAATCCTCTCTGCCCAAGGGCATCTGGGAGCAGCTTCATCAGGGCATCCGGGTGCAGGATCTGGAGGAGTACAACAGCGTACTCTCCACCTTCAGTGACTATGCTCGTGATTCCTCTGAACAGGTGATGCATGCGGAGTGAGGGAGAGACTATAGAGTTAGCAGCATGAGGACTCGCGGGCGCGAAGGTGGCCTGCGGGTCTTTGTTGTGTTATGCATGTTTCATTTCCCCGGGGACAAACTTTTTGTCTCCCGGGGAATTTTTTTTGCTATAATGGGTGGAAGGAATACATATGTTCGCTTTAGGGCCGGAGTATCCGCCCGGGCATAGAGGAGAGAGAAGGACTTTGCGTATTTTGGGGATTGATCCGGGGCTGGCGATTGTCGGTTTTGGCTTTGTCGATAAGGTCGGCAACAAATTAACACCGGTCCAATACGGCTGCATCCAGACAGAGGCACATACCCCGGAAGAAGAGCGTCTGCTGCATGTCTATGAAGGCATGGTGCAGCTGATTGATAAATATAAGCCGGACGCAGTAGCGGTAGAGAAGCTGTTCTTCAGCCGCAATGTGACTACAGCCTTACCGGTGGCGCAGGCACGCGGGGTGCTGATTCTGGCAGCCGTGCAGCGCGGGCTTCCGGTGGCAGAATACACCCCGATGATGGTGAAGCAGGCTGTAGTCGGTTACGGCAAGGCAGAGAAGAAGCAGGTGCAGGAGATGGTTAAGCTGCTGCTGAAGCTGACGGCTGTGCCGAAGCCCGATGATGTGGCGGATGCGCTGGCGGTGGCGGTATGCCATGCCCATTCCGTGAGTCTTAATTCCAAATTAAATGAGGTATTGCGAAAATGATAGATTTTCTTAGAGGACCGGTTGCACATTTGGAGCCGGAATACGTTGTGCTGGATGTGCAGGGCGTGGGGTACCGGGTATTCTGCCCGAATCCGTACGCTTTTGCCAAGACTGAGGGTCCGGTGACTGTGTTCATTCATTATCAGACCCGCGAGGATGCTACGCTTCTGTTCGGATTCCCTTCACGCGAGGAGCAGCGCCTGTTCCGCAAGCTGATTGAGGTATCCGGCATCGGCCCGCGCGTTGCGCTGGGCATTCTGACCGGCGGAACGCCGGATCAGCTGATCGCGGCCATCTATCAGGAGAATATCACCTTCCTGACGAAGCTGCCGGGGATTGGCAAGAAGACGGCGCAGCGGATGATTCTGGATCTGAAGGACAAGCTGGACGGATTCGGCGGGGCGGCCCTGCAGACGGGATTGTTCGCAGTAGCGGCTGAAGCGCAGAGCAAGGCGGAGGCGCTCCCGTGGGAAGAAGCCAGAGATGCGCTGAAGGCGCTCGGTTACACCGATACTGAGCTGGACCGGGTGCACTTGAAGATGAAGCAGGAAGGCACGGATACCGGACCGGTGGATGTGCTGATGAAGAAGGCGCTGGGGCTGCTGTATACCGCCAAATAGGTCCCTGAAGAACGGAGTGAGGAAGAATGGATGACCGGATTATATCGGCTAATCTGATGATGGACGAGCAGGCGGTGGAATTAAGTCTGCGTCCCCGTTATCTGGGTGAATATATCGGCCAGAACCAGGTGAAAGAGAACCTGAAAATATATATAGAAGCGGCCAAGATGCGCAGTGAAGCACTGGATCATGTCCTGCTGTACGGGCCTCCGGGTCTCGGCAAGACGACGCTGGCCAATATTATTGCCAACGAGCTGGGAGTGAATCTGCGGACCACCTCCGGCCCGGCCATTGAACGGCCCGGAGATCTAGCGGCGCTGCTGACGAACCTTCAGGAAGGCGATGTGCTGTTCATTGACGAGATTCACCGTCTGCACCGGACGGTGGAGGAGGTCATGTATCCGGCAATGGAGGATTTCGCGCTGGATATCATGATCGGCAAGGGGCCAAGCGCACGGTCAGTCCGGCTGGACCTGCCGCCCTTCACGCTTATTGGGGCGACGACACGTGCGGGACTGCTGTCTGCTCCGCTGCGTGACCGCTTCGGAGTGGTCAGCCGGCTGGAGTATTACACCATCGATGAACTGAGCTTCATCGTGGCGCGCAACGCTGAACTGCTGGGCATCGAGATTCTGGGCGATGCAGCGGAAGAGATTGCCTTGCGGGCCCGGGGTACACCGCGGATTGCCAACCGTCTTCTGAAGCGGGTACGCGATTATGCCCAGGTCCGGGGCGACGGAATCATCACCCCGGAGATTGCTGCTGAATCGCTGAAGATGCTCCAGGTGGACCCCCGGGGACTGGACAGCATCGACCATAAGATGCTGCAATCCATGATCAGCTCCTTCCGGGGCGGGCCTGTCGGACTGGATACCATCGCCGCTACGATAGGCGAAGAGAGCCAGACCATTGAGGATGTATACGAGCCTTATCTGCTGCAGATCGGTTTCCTGCAGCGCACGCCTCGCGGGCGTATTGTTACGCCTGCAGCGTATCATCATCTTGGCCTTCCGCTTCCCCCGCAGCAGAACTGATTATTGAGAATCCTGCCCATAGTACAACATCTTACGTATTGTTTGGGCTACAAACCGAAGTGGATGTATCATTAATACTTTTTAGGAGGCCTACAATGAAACTTGCGAAGTGGACAACAACAGGAATCGGGCTGCTGGGCCGGGGGGCGCTGGCTGCATTGCTTGCAGCAGGCAGTCTGCTCATTCCGGCAGATCACGCCCGCGCCGATTCCGGCGGGTCGATCCGGGTTGCACTGTATGCCGATATTGGCAGCAAATATAAATCTACCGTACCGCTGGTAACCCTGCAGTCCGAGCAGAGCTTCAGCCTGCTTCCGGCAGCCGGCGGCAGCCCGTTATTGTCGGTTCCGGCCCAGAACAAGGTCCGTGTCAGTCTCGACGGGTACCGGGTGAAGGTGCTGGAGACGCCAAGCTGGCAGACCGCTGCGGATGCGGCGAAGAAGCTCCAGTCTTCTTCCAATAAGCCGCAGATCTTCATGGCTGCCAGAGGCGGTGCCAAGGTATATCAGCTATATACCGGAGGTTACGCCAGTGAGAGTGCAGCCAATAACGGGCTGAACGCAGTCCTCAAGGCCGGTCTGGCAATTCCTGAGGGGCAGACCCCTGCGGTGGCCGGAACCAAGCATCTGTCTGCGGGCACCTACGCTACACTCGAGGAAGCCCAGGCGGTAGTGGGCAGCCTGACCACTGCCGGCTTAGATGCCTGGCCGGTATTCATATCCGGTGAGGGCGGCAGTGCGCGTACCGAGGTATGGGTAGGCGAGGCGTCAAGTGACAGCGAGCTTGCGGCGGTCTCTGCTTCGGCAGCTGTGCTGCTTCCTCAGCTTGCTCTAACGCCTGTGGCTCCGGGTGCACCCGGAGTAATGATCCGTATGGACGCAGGGCTCGATTTCAACAGCGAAGTCCAGGCATTCCATTATCTGTTATCCGGAAGTGACGCAAAGTTCATCCTATCCGGCAATGAGAAGGGAATTATGCTAACCGAGCGATCCAAGCGGATCTATCGGGGCGATATGGAGCTTGGAAATCTGAATGGTTCATTGTCTGTCATTAACGTGGTTCCGCTGGAGCAATATTTGTATGCGGTTGTGGGGGGAGAGGTATCCTCCGGCTGGCCGGAAGAAGCGCTGAAGGCTCAGGCTGTAGCGGCGCGCAGCTACGCGCTGTCCCAAGGGAACCGCTTCGATGTTGCCAATGTGGTGGATACAACGCTCAGTCAGGTCTATAACGGAATCGGTGCAGAAGCACCCACAATCATCAAGGCGGTCGATGCCACTGCAGGTGAAGTGCTGCAGAGCGGCGGCAAGGTCGTAGAGGCGGTATTCTCCTCGAACAGCGGCGGCGTTACGGCTGACCCGTCGGAAGTATGGAACAGCGGCGGCAACTATGCCAGTGTGGCCAGCGCAGAGGATGTGGCTGCGGTGGGCTCTGCTAAGAAGTGGTACTATGTACTGCTGGACAGCGGCGTCTCCGGCTATGCCCGGGAAGATAACATCAAATTAACAGGCAGCAAGACAGCCGCAGGGCTCCCCATTGCCACAGCCACTGCCAAGGATGTGAATATCCGGCCGCTGCCTGTCGTTGACAGCAGTGCTGCTCCGGCAGGCAAGCTGAATCCCGGACAGAACGCCGTAGTGCTGAATCAGGTCTATGAATCCGGCAGCTACAGCTGGATCAAAGGTCCGTATTCTTCAGCCGAACTGCTGAAGAGCCTGGCCGGCAAGACCAGCGGCACTCTGCCCTCTTCTATAACCACTCTGGAGGTTACCCGGCGCGGGCCATCAGGAAGAGCAGTGGAGGTCAAGGCGAACGGCCAGATCCTGCAGGTGAAGTACCCGGATCTGTTCCGTTCCTCCTTCGGAGGATTGCCTAGCACCTTGTTTGATATTGTACCTGCCGGAAGTTATACTGTATTAGGCGCTGACGGCTCTACAGCTGCTATCGGCAGCACCAGCTCAGCCGGAGTGCTGTCTGCCTCGGGCCAAGTGACGTCCAGCGGCAGCGGTACGGTCGTGATGGGCGCGGATCAGACCGCAAGAGTCGTGACCGGCAGTCCGGGCTTCTATTTCATCGGCTGGGGTTACGGGCACGGACTCGGCATGTCTCAATGGGGCGTGAAGGGAATGGCCGACAAAGGGTATGATTATAAGCAAATATTGCAACACTATTTTAATAACGTTACTATAATTAAGAATTAAGGAATGAAGATCCTATTATGAATGTTGAACTTTATGATTTCAATCTGCCGGAGGAGCTGATTGCCCAGACTCCGCTTGCCGACCGCAGTTCATCCAGACTGCTGCTGGTAGACAAGGAGAGCGGGCAACTGGACCACGGTCATTTCACGGATATACTGGGGCAGTTCCGCCCGGGCGATACGCTAGTACTTAATGATACACGGGTTATTCCCGCCAGACTGTTCGGAGTCAAGGAAGATACCGGAGCCAAGGCGGAGGTCCTGCTGCTTAAGAATCTCGAAGGGGACCGCTGGGAGGCGCTGGTGAAGCCCGGCAAGAAGCTGAAGACCGGCGCGGTCATTGTCTTCAGTGAAGAGCTTCGTGCCGTGATTGAAGATGAAGCAGATATGGGCGGGCGGACACTCCGCTTCATCTATCAGGGGATTTTCCAGGAGATTCTGGACAGGCTCGGCTCCATGCCGCTTCCTCCTTATATCAAGGAAACCCTGGATGACCGTGAGCGGTATCAGACCGTGTATGCCCGGCATGAAGGCTCGGCGGCAGCGCCGACAGCCGGACTGCATTTCACCACCGAGCTGCTGGAGCAGATTGCAGCCATCGGTGTGAATATCGTCTATGTCACACTTCATGTTGGTCTCGGGACCTTCCGTCCGATGTCTGTCGAGACTGTGGAAGAGCATGTCATGCATGCCGAGTATTTCGAGCTGTCCCAGGCAACGGCGGATGTGCTTAATGAAGCCAGAGCAAGGGGCGGAAGAATAATAGCTGTAGGCACAACCTCATGCCGGACCCTGGAGACCGTTGGCAGACAATACCAGGGCGGGCCGATTGAGGCATGCAGTGGCTGGACGGATATTTTTATCTATCCGGGTTATGAATTCACTGTCGTTAATGCACTGATCACCAATTTCCATCTGCCCAAGTCAACCTTGGTCATGCTGGTAAGCGCTTTGGCTGGCCGGGAGCTGATTCTCGCCGCATATGAAGAAGCGATTAAGCAGCAGTACCGGTTCTTCAGCTTTGGCGATGCAATGTTCATTTATTAAGCAAGAGGAAGGGTTAAACCAATGGCAGCAATCACTTACGAACACATTAAGACCTGTAAGCAATCCGGGGCACGGCTCGGAAGAGTCCACACCCCGCACGGAATTATTGAGACACCAACCTTCATGCCTGTAGGCACCCAGGCTACTGTCAAGACGATGAGTCCTGAAGAGCTTAAGCAGATGGAAGCACAGATTATTCTGAGTAATACGTACCATCTGTTCCTTCGTCCGGGTCATGAGATCATCGGCGAAGCGGGCGGCTTGCATAAGTTCATGAACTGGGACCGCCCGATCTTGACCGACAGCGGCGGCTTCCAGGTATTCTCCCTGAGCGACATGCGTAAGATCACCGAAGAAGGGGTTCATTTCCGCTCCCATCTGAACGGGGACAAGAAGTTTCTGTCTCCCGAAGTCGCTATGGAGATCCAGAATGCGCTCGGTTCCGATATTATGATGGCCTTCGATGAATGCCCGCCTTATCCGGCTGAATATGAGTATGTGAAAAAATCGCTTGAACGTACCACCCGCTGGGCCGAACGCTGCCTCAAAAGCCATGCCCGTCCGAATGATCAGGGACTGTTCGCTATCGTACAGGGAGGCATGCATGAGGATCTCCGCCGCCAGAGCGCGGCTGATTTGACTTCCATGGATTTCCCGGGGTATGCTATTGGGGGACTCAGCGTCGGAGAGTCCAAGCAGCTTATGTATGAGGTGCTGGATTACACGGTTCCGCTGCTGCCGCAAGGGAAACCGCGCTATTTGATGGGCGTAGGTTCACCGGATGCGCTGCTGGAAGGTTCAATCCGCGGAATAGACATGTTCGACTGCGTTCTGCCTACGCGTATTGCCCGTAATGGAACAACGATGACCAGTCAGGGAAGACTCGTAGTGCGCAATGCGCAGTATGCCCGTGATTTCGGGCCGCTGGACCCGGAGTGTACCTGTTACACCTGCCGGAACTATTCCCGTGCTTATCTGCGTCATCTGATTAAGGCCGACGAAACCTTCGGCTTGCGGCTGACAACGTACCATAACTTACACTTCCTGCTGGAATTGATGCGTAAAGTGCGTGAAGCCATCATGGAAGATCGGCTGCTTGATTTTCGCGATGAGTTTTTTGCACAATACGGATTATATGATAATCTAAAAGGCTTCTAGAGAGTACGGAGTGTTCATGTTTATTCTTGAAAGGGGGGAAATGATATGTCACAGTTTTATATGGCGGCAGGTACAGGCGGCGGAGGCAGCATACTGGGTCTGGTAGGTCCGTTTGTACTGATGTTTGTTGTGTTCTACTTCCTGCTGATTCGTCCGCAGCAGAAGAAGACCAAGGCACGCAACGGAATGCTCAAAGCGCTGAAGAAGGGCGATAAGGTAGTTACCATCGGCGGTCTGCACGGAACGATCATGGAGATTTCGGATGACATCGTTATTCTGCGGGTTAATGATGTAACCCGATTGACGTTTGACCGGGGCTCGATCAGTCACGCAGTTGTGGAAGTAGAAGACAAGATGTAATAGTCTCTCTGCTAAATTACATAAAAATCGGCGTTTCTCTTACGAGAGAACGCCGATTTTTTTATACGTCATATACGGAATTGAGGGCCTTAACGTGTATTGGTGACCCGGCCCCGCACTCTCAAGCCCTGTTCCCCGCTGCGCAGGGTAAGCCTGGCAAGCGGTACGGCGATAGCCGTGGACAGTACAGCCAGCAGGGTGCCGCCAATCATGTCGGTCAGCCAGTGAATGCCGAGATAGAAGATTCCAAACACGATAATAACGGCTGAGATTGTACTGATCACCATCCAGCGGCGGTTGCCTGAGCGGTAAGCGAGCAGAGCCATGGATACGGAGATAGCGGTATGTAGGCTCGGGAAGCAGTTATTGAGGCCGGATAGCGGCCGGTATTCCTGTTCAAACTTCGGGAAAACATCCAGCATGATGAACCGAACCCCGGCAGGCGCATAGGACCACACCTCATTGACCGGAAAGTACAGATAGAACGGAATAGCGATAGCATAGGTTAAAATAATGGTGTAGCAGGTCGCATAGAGGATCACACGGTTTTTGTCCAGCAGATAGATCCCCAGTGAGGCTGCCAGCACGGCCTGCAGCATGAAGATATAGAAGAAGACAATCACCGGTGTCAGCCAGGGAGCGTAGAACAGCTCTTGAACCATCCGGACGAAATGCCCCTCCAGGCCGAAGATAAAACCTGTGTAATCTGCGGTCAGCCGCATCTTTTCTTCGATCTGCAGCTCATATTTATTCAGGGCAAGAATGCTGAACATGCCTATAATAATGAGTGTGAATTTATAGGATCTCAGCAGCTCTCTCCCGATTTCAACTAAGGCCATCAGCGGATTGCGCCGTGCGCCGATCCAGATTAAGATCACAACAATGGCAACGGTATATACAACTACAAGATTCATGGACTGATACAGCAAAGCATTCGAAGCCTCCTTGATAATCGCTCATATGAAGTCAGACATAGGTAGTGTACCATATTTTCAAGGGAAGGTTTCAATTTTTGAAAATTATATTAATTAGGATTTTTGTAAATTAACTCCAAATATTCCTCCAAGTGCGCTAATGCCTGCAGCCGCCAGAACCCACAGGAAGTCCATTCCTCCCGGTGAACTGTCAAGCGCCAAAAATCCGATCAGCAGTACAGCCAGTCCGTATAACATGCCTGTGAGTGCTCCTTGGTACCAGCCTCTGCGGACGGCCCTGCTGCCTGCGGTCAAGCCTCCGAATGCGGCAGCGACGCCGTGCACAATGTAGGTGTACATGGTGAGATCCTGTTCCTGAAGTCCGCTGCCCCAGAGCAGGAGGGAGAGGATGAACGCACCCAGCATCATCCACAGGAACGAGCGGATTAAACCCGATAATACCGGACTAGATATTTTCCATGAGAATAGACGCCTGATCAGAGACATGGTAAAACCCCCTAAAAGTTTGTTAACCGGATACTAATTATTGTATGGGGAGGCTTGCCCCAATAGTACAAGAATAGGCGGTATGACTTTTACCAGTAATTAATCAGCAGCTTTCCGAATGTTCCCTTTACGGTCAGGTCAGAATAGGGGTACATTAATCCGCCAGTATGGGGGAGTAGCGGAAGGGGAGCGAAGAGAATATGTTCCAGCATATTACGACCCATATCTTTCTGACCGTGCTGATGTATATCTTCATTTTCCTGAGCATGCGCATCATGGGCAAACGTGAAATCGGCAAGCTGTCTGTATTTGACCTGACCATTTCCATCATGATTGCCGAGATTGCTGTCTTTGTAATTGAGGATATCGAGCGCCCCATCTATGATGGTGTTGTTCCTATGGCGACTCTGGTGCTGATTCAAGTGCTGGTCGCACAGCTCAGCTTGAAGAGCCGGAAGCTGCGCTTAATGGTGGATGGCAGGCCCAGCATTCTGATCTCGGACGGGAAGATTCACCGGGGCGAAATGCGCAGGCAGCGGTATAATATTGATGATCTGCTGCTGCAGCTCCGCGGGCAGAATATTGTCAGTCCGGCAGATGTGGAGTTCGCTATCCTGGAGACAAGCGGGCAGTTAACGGTGATTGAGAAGAATGCCAACGTCACCTCATCCAATCAGTCGGGCAACAGCAGCTCCGGCGCAGAGCGGAAGGAGAAGAACGGCGATAGCCAGAAGGACTCCGGCGATGCTGAATCATCCGGCGGTGACTCTGCTTCGGTGAAGCTGCCGAAGCATAAGATCCGTTATGAAGGCTTGCCAATTCCGCTGATTATGGACGGGAAGGTGCAGGACGGCAATCTTGAGATGATCGGCAAGAACCGGTTCTGGCTTAGAACCCAGATCCGGCAGAAGGGTGTCTCTGATTTCCGGGATGTTTTCCTGTGCTCCGTGGATCATAAGGGAGAACTCTATATTGCCCCGATCAGCCCGGATAAGGGGAAGCCAACCTAACTGCGCCAGCGTCTGAAAAAGGGCACCCGTTCCAGGTCACGCCTGGAGATCAGCCCGGATAACAGGCAGATGCTCAGATAGATGGCCATGCCGCAGAAGGCAGCGGCTAAGAATTGTATCCAATGCGACGGGGAGATCGGAACGGACGTATACACATACGACATCCCGGCGGCCATGATGACCGTAGCGGCCAGGATTTTGAGCGGGTCCGACCAACGTAAGGACATGGCGGTGAGCTTGATGACACTGTAGCCGTGCAGAAGCGTGACAAGTAAGCTGTTGACCATAATGGCGATGATGGCGCCCAGAATGCCGTACTCAGGCCGGGAGGCCAGCAGGAGAATCAGCAGGATTTTGACAACGGCTCCTATCAGCGTATTGATCAGTGCCTTGCCTGGGCGGTCCATGGCCTGAAGGGCAGCCTGCAGCGGGGCCTGGACGTAGAGAAACACAGCGAACGGGGCCATCATCCTAAGCATGGGGGCCGTATCCGCAGCATTGCCGTACATTAGTGTACAGAGCGGTACGGCAAGAATATACATAACAGCAGCAAACGGGGCACCGGTCACCATGGCGAGCCGCAGGGCCTGGTGCATTCTTTTGTGAATCGTGGGCAAATCGTTGCGGGCTGCGGCCTCGGATAAGGAAGGGACAAGGGAGACGGCCAGCGAGGAGCTGAGCACACCCGGCAGCAGCAGCAGCGGAATCACCATTCCCTGCAAGGAACCATATTGTGCGGTTGCGGCGGCGGCTGCGATTCCGGCAAGCGCTAGGCTGCGCACGGTAATAATCGATTCCAGAAGGTAAGAGAATGAGCCGATCAGTCGTCCAGCAGTTACCGGTATTGAAATGCCGATGAGACGCTTAAAGACAGGTGTAGTCGTCTGCGCGGGTTCGCGTCCGGCACTGCCTTGCGTATCCTGAACCATAGGTTCCACGTTAGGCGGGAGTTCAGACCTGTCTTTTTTGTCGTTAAAATAATATTGCCCCAGCAGGGCCAGCATTCCGGCGATCTCCCCCACAGTCACGCCAAGCATGGCACCCGCAGCCGCAAAGGCGATGCCCTTCGGCAGCAGCATCCAGGAGAACCACAGCATGAAGAAGATCCGGATGACCGATTCCAGCACGGAGGAGAAGGCCGAGGGAATCATGTTCTGCCTGCCTTGAAAGTATCCCCGGTAGATGGATGAAACGGCGACGATGGCGATCATGGGGGTCATGCTGACGAAGGTATAATAGACACGCTGGTCCGTCAGAAGAACGCTGGATACCCAGGAGGCGCTGAATAGGGCGACGAAGGTGAACACAATGCCGAGCGACAGGCTGAGAGCGAGGCCGGTTTGCAGGATTTTGCGCGACTGCTCCGGGCGGTTCTCTCCTTCGGCTTCGGCAACCAGCTTGGCAATCGCCAGCGGGATTCCCCCTGTAATTACCGTAATGAGCACAATGAAAAACGGGTATCCGAGCTGATACAGACCCACCCCCTCAGCGCCGATGATCCGGGGCAGGGCAATCCGGGGAATGAAGCCAAGCATCCGGTTAATGATACCGGCGAGCAGCAGGATGATCGTTCCTTGTATAAAGGTCTGTTTCCTCACAGGGCACTCCTTCTTCCTACATATGAGATGAAACTGCAGGTGAATTACCGCCATAACCAAGCCAGGCTTGTATAAGGATATGCCGGTACAGGTGCGCTGCATGACAAGCATTCTGTAGACAAGTTTTTTGGTCTTAAGCAGGAAAGTGTGAGCGCAGGGTCGAATACGTACCACTGAGCATACGTAATTGAGGAATCTTTGGAGGTGCCTGCACGTGGAATCGGAACAATGGAGATATGACGAGCTTAGTGAAGATATCGAAGCCATGTGCATCAGCAAAGCGGAGGAATTCCGGCTCCTCGGCTATGAATATGTGACCGGTAAGGATATTTGGGATTGCATCAGCCGCAATTATGCCAAAGAGGGAAGACCTCCCCTGCACAGGCTGGTCAATGACATTTATTCACTCAAGTCAGGCAGTTATATGACTTATCTGACCTTGGCGGCCTACCGGGGATTGAATTAACGGGGGGATTTGCCAAAAGGAACGATTTTCTTTTGCAAACGGGTACAGGAAGCAGTAAAGTAAGTAAAGAGTGTTCAGACTTGTCCTATCAAACGGAGGTATCCACGCTTTGCAGCAGAACCTGCCGTTTCTTTGTGTGAATCAAGACACCGTCATTCCTTCTGAATTGACGGTCATTTCGCACGTAGCTATAATAGGAATATTGAAGTAATGAAAGGGGAACTAGCTAGAGCATGAAGAGAATGTTGAGCTTTATCATTACCGTGGTCGTTCTAACGGGCGTCATGGTATTTACTACTCCCGGGCTGCTGGACAGAGTCCGTCTGGGTCTTGACCTCAAGGGCGGATTCGAAATTCTGTACCACGCCGAGCCAATGGATACGGGAGGAACTCTGACCCGCGCTTCGCTGCAGAAGACTGCAGAGAGCCTCGAGAAGCGGGCGAATGCACTCGGAACCAGTGAGCCTGAGGTGACCACCGAAGGTACGGACCGCATCCGTCTGAAGATCGCAGGTGTAACCGACGAAGCAGAGGTCCGCAAGAAAATGAAAGAACCCGCAGTTCTGACCTTCCGCAGTGCCAATGAAGGGGATGCTCCCGGGGTGTACAGCAAGATTGAGCTTGTAGGCAGTGACTTTGTTGAAGGTGCGGCAGAGGTTCAACGCGATCAACTGAACCGGCCCGAAATCAGCATCTCCATCAAAGACAAGAAGAAATTCGCAGAGATTACCGAGCGCCTGCTGGGTAAGGAACTCGCCATCTATCTGGATGAGAACCTGTTATCTGCTCCCCCAACGGTACGAGCTGTCCTGACCGATGGTAAGGCTTCGATCTCCGGGGGATATACACTGGATGAAGCCCGTGAGATTGCCGATACAATCAACCTCGGTGCTTTGCCGCTGAAGCTGACAGAGAAATATTCCCAGAGCGTAGGGGCTACACTGGGTAAGCAATCCTTGGATGAGACCGTCAGAGCCGGGATTGTCGGTTCTGTGATTATTTTGATCTTCATGCTGATTATGTACCGTCTTCCGGGCGTACTGGCCAGCTTTGCGCTGATCCTGCACACCTGGCTGCTGATTCTGGTATTTGTCCTGGCAGACTTTACACTGACCCTTCCCGGAATCGCCGCGTTCATCCTCGGTATAGGGATGGCCGTCGATGCCAATATCATTACCAATGAACGGATCAGGGAAGAAATGCGCAGCGGGAAGGGCATTATGTCTTCCGTCAAAGCAGGGAACAAGACCTCCTTCCGTACAGTTATGGATGCGAATGTAACTACTATTATCGTAGCGGCTGTCATGTTCGCCTTCGGTACGGGTGCGGTTAAAGGCTTCGCACTGATTCTGATCGTGGAAATTGTACTTAGTATTGTAACAAACCTTTATTTTGCCCACTGGCTGCTGACTGTGCTGGTTAAAGCCGGCGCACTCAAAAAGCCGAAGCAATTTGGGGTAAAGGAGAGTGACATCAGTGCGCTTTAAGAAAGAGCTTGATTTCGTACATTTAAGTAAATTCTTCTATATCTTCTCGATTGCCCTTACTGTGGCGGGGCTCGTCTTTCTGGCAACCTTCGGCCTGAACTACAGCGTTGACTTCAAGGCCGGGTCCAATGTGGACGTAGCGCTCTCTAAGAGTGTCACGCTGGCTGAGCTGCAGCCGGCTCTGAAGGATGCGGGCATCGAGCATGAACCAACCGTTACCATCGGCGACAAGCGGGTCAACATCCGCTATGATCAAGAGCTGAGTGATGCACAAAGTGAGACCCTCAAGAAGTCAATCAACAAGATTGATGACAAGGCGTCTTTTGAAATTAACACCGTAGATACTGAGATGGCTAAGGAGCTGGCCCGCAATGCGATCTATTCGGTGCTGCTCGCCAGTATCGGGATTATTATTTATGTTAGTATCCGTTTTGAATGGCGTTTTGCGCTGGCATCTATTGTAGCGTTGCTCCATGATGCCTTTATGGTTGTAGCGATTTTCTCCATCTTCCGTCTGGAGGTGGACATAACCTTCATTGTCGCGGTGCTGACCATTATCGGTTACTCGATTAACGATACTATCGTTATCTTTGACCGGATCCGCGAGAATCTGCGCTTCGGCAAACAGAAGTCGTATGAGGATCTTAAGGAGCTGGTTAACAAAAGTGTGGCGCAGACCCTTATGCGCTCGCTGTATACAGCCTTCACCGTATTTATTGCCGCATTCTTCCTGCTGATTATGGGCGGGGAGTCGATCCGCATGTTCTCGCTGGCCATGGTTATTGGCCTGCTCTTCGGAGCCTATTCATCGATCTTCATCGCAAGTCCGCTCTGGCTGCTTCTGAAGAAGCGTCAGAAGCCGGCGGCGAAGACCCCGGCCAAAGCCTAACACCCGGTTATTCTGTAAGCCGCGTCTGTAGCGACGCGGCTTTTCGGAATCTTCGGGTCAGGGCGTCTTGCTTGATTTCATCATCATGAGTTTACCTGCTAGTGGTAAGGAGGGCCTCGTTATGAATGACAAACCATTACCCCGGAAACAAACTGTTGCCTGGACCGGAATCCTTAGTGATGTTCTACTCGCTCTAGCCAAGGGAAGTATCGGTTATCTGTCAGGCAGTAAGGCATTGTTGGGGGATGCAATCTATTCCGGAGCAGATGCCGCTGCCAGACTGGCGGAGGTAATTCCGTGGAACCTGAAGCAGAGTCACAAGGCAAAAGGCTCAGCGAAACACGGCCGGGCTGCGCAAGGAAGCAAGGAGCCGATGGCGGCTATTCTGTTCTCTGTGCTGATTATTATGGGCGGGCTGCAGGTTGCTTTCTCGGCTATCCGTGATTTGACAAGGGGACATCTGTCGGCACCGGAGGAGTCAGCGCTTGTTGCTGTCCTGCTGTGCATTGTGTTCAAAGAGGCTGTATTTCAATACCAGTACCGTTATTTCAAAAAAAAGGGTGACGGCAGTCATGCTGCTTATGCCGATAGCCACCGGTTCAGCCTGTATACATCTATAACTGTATTTATCGGAATTGCCCTGGCCATAACTGGAGGATACTTGAACTGGCATCCTCTGCTCTACATGGACCCCATTGCAGCTCTGCTGACCGGATGTCTGATTCTCCGCAAAGGCTATTCGTTAATTGCTTCCTCTGTATACAGCAAGAAGATTCAGGAGCTTCCTTCCGAGGAAGCAGCCAGCTTCATTGAGACGGTTCAGCGGGTGCATGGAGTCATCCGGGTGGAGCAGCTCCGGGCACTGGAGGAAGGCAGTTATGTGAATCTGCATGTGAAGATTAGTGTGAATCCGCGGATCAGCGTGATGGAGGCCCAGGATATTTCAGAATGTGCCCGCAAGCTGCTGCAGCACCGGTTCGTTCATGTAGGGGAGGTTCATATGGATGTTGTGCCGTATGATCCGGGTTATCCTTATAAAAGCAATCACGAGCTTGTGGACAACGATATTCCCACGCTGCTTCAGTAGTCTGCAAGGTGAGAGAAAGGTGAACTGTATTGCTTCATTCTAAAACAAGCTGGCAATCTCCGGCAGCCAATTCCGAGCGTATTTCGGAACTGGCCCGGAGCCTTTCTATTTCTCCGCTCCTTTCTTCACTGCTGGTGCAAAGAGGGATGGATACCGCCGACAAGGCACGGGTATTCATGGATTCAGGAGCGGAAGATAGACATGATCCATTCCTGCTCAAAGGAATGGCTGAAGCGGTGCCGCGGATACAGAAGGCACTGCAAGAGGAAGAACATATTCTGGTGTATGGTGATTATGATGCGGACGGGGTTTCCAGCACTGCGCTGATGATCTACCTTCTGCGTCATCTTGGGGCCTCTTTTGATATTTATATTCCCCATCGCTCCAATGAAGGCTATGGACTGCATAATCATGCGCTGGACTGGGCGGTCCAGCAGGGTGTATCTCTCGTCATTACGGTTGATACTGGTATCAGTGCCTATCATCAGATTGCCTATGCCTCGGAGCTGGGCATTGATGTTATTGTCACGGATCATCATGAGCCGCCGGAGCTGCTGCCCGAGGCGTATGCCCTGATTAACCCGAAGCTGCCGGACTGCCCGTATCCCTTCAAGGGTCTGGCTGGAGTGGGGGTGGCTTACAAGCTGGCTGAGGCGCTCCTTGGCAGTGAAGTGCCAGAGGAATGGTGTGAGATTGCCGCTATAGGAACCGTTGCTGATCTGATGCCGCTGCTGGGCGAGAACCGCAGTCTGGTGCGCAGAGGCCTCAGCAGCATGCGGAATTCGTCGTTCCCGGGCATCCGTGCGCTGCTCTCGGTGGGCGGTATTGCGATGAATACCGTCAGTGCGGTGAATATCGCCTTCGGGATGGCGCCGCGTATTAATGCCAGCGGAAGACTGGATCATGCTGGCCGGGCGGTTACACTGCTGACCACGGAAGATGCGGCAGAAGCTGAGCAATTTGCCGGAGAGCTGGATCTGCTGAACAAGGAACGCCAACTGGTTGTCGAGCGAATTGTCACCGAAGCCACAGCCAAGCTGGAGGAGAGAATTAGCCGGAGCGGACTGCCGGATATTATAGTGCTGGCGGACCAGGGCTGGAATGTCGGCGTAGTCGGCATTGTGGCCTCCAAGCTGCTCGAGCGGTATTACCGTCCGGTTATTATTCTGGACATTCATCCGGAGACCGGGATGTGCAAGGGCTCTGCCCGTTCCATCCCGGGTCTGGATATCTATGCAGCCTTATCCTCATGCGCCGAATTGATGGACCACTTCGGAGGACATCCGGCCGCTGCCGGGATGAGTCTGCCGCAGGGCAAGCTGGAAGCCTTCGATGCGGCGCTGAATAGCTATGCTGCGTCTGTTCTGACACCGGAGGACTTCGTAGCTGTTACGGCTGCGGACGGGGAGGTATCCATTGCCGATCTGACCCTCCAGGCTGCGCTTGAGCTGGAGCGGCTTGCGCCGTTCGGCATGGCCAATCCGCTGCCGAGATTCATTCTGCGCGGAGCAGTTGTGAAGGAGACACGGAAGATGGGTCAGGAGGGCAAGCACCTGAAGCTTGTGCTCCAGCAGGACAAGCTGACGATTGAAGCTGTAGCCTTCGGCAAGGGGCCGCTGGCTGATCTGCTTCCGGATGGTACAGTCGTGGATGTTCTGGCAGAGCTGTCCGTCAATGAATGGAACGGCTCGCGCAAGCCTCAGCTAATGCTGCAGGATCTTGCGGTGCCGAAGGCGCAGCTGTTCGATCTGCGCGGCGCGGCCGATGCCGTCAAGCAAGCGGCGCATATTCAGGAGCTGCTCCGCACCTATAGCGGCAGCAGTCCCGGCCGGAGTGCAGCGGTCTTCCAGAACAGCCGGACAACGCCGCTGCGTGATCTGAAGGACATGTCCCTCTGGGTATACGATGAGTCTGCCGGGATCTCGGCTGTACATCAGCCGGAGGGCACGCGTGACGAAGAGGGACTGTCACTGCTCTGTGTGCTTGATATGCCGGAGTCTCCGGAGCAGCTGGAAGCACTGTTCACTGCTTTTCCGGGGGCGGAGAACATTGCCCTGCTGCATTCAATCCGTGACGGGCGTGACCGGCTGCAGGTTCCCACCCGTGATCATTTCAAATCGTTATATCAATGGATTGCCGCAATCGCTGCATCTCCAACTCCTGAGCAAGAAGTGCTGCTGCGGCTCAGCCGCCAGTCGGCGCTTGGTGTGCGTATGGTGAGCAGAATGCTGGATGTGTTCGATGAGCTTGACTTCATTGAGCGCAGCGGCGGCAAGATCACCTTTGTCCCGCAGCCTGCCGCCAAGAGTCTGAGCACATCAGAGCATTTCGTCAGACTGGGCAAGACGGCGGAGATGGAGCAGTATTTCATGGAAGGCAGCCGCAGTGAATTGCAGGAATTCATGCTGTTACGGCGTTTAGGGGCCTCATAACAGCTACACATGCTGTCACGGTCATTTGGTTTGAGTAACTTCAGCGGGGGTGATCCCCGCTTACTTTTAGGAGATGATGATGTTGGATTTCAAAAACAATATTCGCGTAATTCCGGATTTCCCCCAGGCTGGAATCAGCTTCAAAGATATTACTACACTGCTGAAGGACGGCGCTGCGTACCGTGCAGCCATCGATGAGCTTAAAGCTCTCGTGGCCCACCTGGAGATCGATGTCATTGCCGGACCAGAGGCGCGTGGCTTTGTAGTGGGCGCACCGCTGGCTTACGCGCTGGGTGTAGGCTTCGTGCCGATCCGCAAAAGCGGCAAGCTTCCTTATGAGACAATCGAAGTGGGCTATGATCTGGAATACGGCAAGGATACCCTCGCTGTGCATACCGATGCGATCAAGCCCGGCCAGAAGGTGCTGATTGCGGATGATCTGCTGGCTACCGGAGGGACGATTGCTACGTCAGTAAACCTGGTGGAACAGCTTGGCGGACAAGTGGTCGGCGCTGCATTCCTGATCGAGCTGACGGCTCTGGCCGGACGGGACAAGCTGTCGGATATTGAAGTGGTTACCTTGTTGACTTACGAGGATTAATCGTCGTGCCCGGCAACTTTTCCCGGGAAATATAAAGCGGACTGCTGTCGAATGAAGACAGCAGTCCGCTTTTTGTTGATGTGCTGGGTGGATAATAACAGATGTGGGTTATTTAATGTGCCGATTTGTCAGCTTCCTGTTCATTGGACAGGCCCAGAACCTCGATCAGCTTGAAGAGCAGGGCGAGCACCATACCGACGATAGTCGCCAGTGCCATGCCTTTCAGCTCTACACCGCCAAGCTTCAGCGAAATGCCGCTGATGCCGACCACCAGGACGAGCGTAGCCAGAATCATGTTGGTGGCTTTGGAGAAATCGACTTTCTGTTCAACGAAGATACGCAGACCCGACGCCGCAATGACACCGAACAGCAGCAGGGATACACCGCCCATAACCGGCAGCGGAATGTTGGCAATGACCGAGGAGAACGTTCCGGAGAACGACAGCACGATGGCGATTACAGCAGCCCCCGCGATAACATATACCGAGTACACCTTGGTCAGAGCCATAACGCCGATATTCTCACCATAGGTTGTATTAGGCGTAGACCCCAGGAATCCGGAGAGTACTGTTGAAATCCCGTTACCCATCAGTGAGCGGTCCAGTCCCGGGTCCTTGGTCAGATCCTTGCCGACGATATTGCTGGTGACCAGCAAATGGCCGATATGCTCCACAATGACCACAAGCGATACAGGAATAATAGTCAGAATGACCTGCCAGTTGAAGGATGGGGTAATGATTGTGGGATGCGAGAGGAAGCTTGCTTGAGAGATGGCACCAGTATTCACTTCACCCAAGATATAAGCGAGTACATAACCGGTAACAATACCGATGAGGATATGAATGATTTTGGGGAAGCCGCGGAACAGCACGGAGCCGAGCACGGTAACACCAAGCGTGACGAGCGACAGGGTAATCGCTTTGCCGTCAGGCGTCCAGTCGGCGGTGGCCACACCATCTGGAGCAATCAGTCCGGCCATGCGTGCGGCTACAGGCACAAGCTCCAGTCCAATCGTGGCCACAATCGCTCCCATAACTGCCGGAGGGAATACAATATCAATCCAGCCGGTACCGGCATAACGTACAATTAAGGCCACAAGAATGAAGATAACACCAGTCACGATAAAAGCGCCCAGTGCAAGCGAATATCCGCGCTCATGATCGCCGGCATGCTCTTTCAGCACAAGCAGCACCGGAGAGATGAAGGCAAAGCTTGAACCCAAATAGGCGGGGATTTTGCCGCGGCAGATCAGAGAGTAGAGCAAGGTGCCGATACCGTTCATCAGCAGGATCATGCCGGGATCTACCCCGAACAGGTTGGGAACAAGCACGGTGCTGCCGAACATGGCGAACAGATGCTGAAGACTCAGGAGGAAGCCCGGGCCCCAAGGGAGTCTTTCGTTAACTTGAATTTCGCGTTGCAATGGAGTTCACTTCTCTTTCTGATCTAATTTGATTTGACAATTCTTATCTTTTAAAAAACCGCCTTTACTAGATTAAATAGAACAGCGGGTTTTTACAACAACATTTTTATCCGTGCCACAAAATTGTCTTTTCTTGACCCTTTCCCTGACAGGAATACCACGCTATGGCAAGTGTTGACGGAATCCCTCGTAAGCGTCATAATTATAGACAACTTTAACCTGAGCGCAATGCAGCCGGGAACGTATGGAACCTGCAAATTCTGCATGCTTGCAGGTTCATTTTATTATAGAAGGGAAACGGATACGACGAGAATGGGCATAGAGCAACTAACCGAAAAGGCTGGCGCCTATATAAAAGAAAAAGATCTTCTCCGCATCCGTGAAGCTTATGAATTCGCCGATCAGGCTCATCACGGGCAGGTACGGAAGTCGGGGGAGCCATACATTCTGCATCCGCTGGCGGTCGCAGATATTGTCGTCAATATGCAAATGGATGTCATATCCATTATTGCTGCGCTGCTGCATGATGTTGTGGAAGATACGACGGTGTCCCTGGAGCAGATCCGCACGAAATTTGGCGATACCTGCGCCATGCTGGTGGACGGCCTGACCAAGCTGGAACGCATCCGCTTCCGCTCCAAGGAAGAGCAGCAGAACGAGAACTACCGCAAGATGTTCATCGCTATGGCCCAGGATATCCGGGTGATCGTGATTAAGCTGGCGGACCGTCTGCATAATATGCGTACGCTCAAATACCAGTCTGAAGAGAGTCAGCGCCGGATTTCTTATGAGACGCTGGAGATCTTTTGTCCCATTGCGGACCGGCTGGGGATCTCTGCGATCAAGTGGGAGATGGAGGATATTGCACTCCGTTACCTGAACCCGCAGCAGTACTACCGGATTGCGAATCTTGTACACAAGAAGCGGGCAGAACGCGAGCAGTTCATTGACAGTGTCATCGGCCGCATCCGCGCCAAGCTCGATGAAATGGGCATCGAAGGCGATCTCTCGGGACGCCCGAAGCATATCTACAGTGTCTATAACAAGATGAACACGAAGAACAAGCAGTTTAACGAGATCTATGATCTGCTGGCTATCCGCATTATCGTCGACAATATTAAGGATTGTTATGCCACTTTGGGCATTATTCATACGCTTTGGAAGCCGATGCCTGGCCGTTTCAAGGACTATATTGCTATGCCCAAGGCGAACATGTATCAGTCTTTGCATACAACCGTAGTAGGTCCGGGAGGAGAGCCGACGGAGGTTCAGATCCGCACCTGGGAGATGCACCGCACGGCCGAATTCGGGATCGCCGCCCACTGGGCGTATAAGGAAGGCAGCAGCAACAACAACGTCAATCCCGAGAACCGGATGCCGTTCTTCCGCGAGATTCTGGAGCTTCAGCACGAAGCCAAGGATGCCGAAGAATTTGTAGAATCGCTGAAGATGGACTTTTTCTCTGATTTGGTCTTCGTATTCACGCCTAAGGGTGAGGTAGTGGAGCTGCCTGCCGGCTCGGTGCCGCTCGATTTCGCGTTCCGCATTCATACCGAGGTCGGGAACCGGACAATCGGCTCCAAGGTGAACGGGCGTATTGTTCCGCTTGACCATAAGCTGAAGACCGGGGATATCGTGGAGATTCTGACCTCGAAGAATTCTTACGGCCCGAGCCGCGATTGGCTGAAGATTGCTCAGTCCTCACATGCGCGGAGCAAGATCAAGCAGTGGTTCAAGAAGGAGAAGCGCGAGGAGAACGTGGAGAAGGGCCGGGAGGCCATCGAACGCGAGCTGAAGCGCCTGAACGTGGAGGTCTCTGACTGGCTGACGGAGGACAAATTGTCCGAGGCTGCGAAGAAGTTCGCCTTCAATGATGTGGAGGATATGCTGTCAGCGGTCGGCTTCGGCGGGATTACCGCAGCGCAGATCGCTTCCAAGCTGACTGAGAAGCTGCGTAAAGACCAGGAGGAGGCCGCAGGCCATCTGGAGCTTACCTCCGAGATGAAGGCGATCAAATCCAGCGGAGAGAAGCGCAACCAGCCGACCAACGGGGTCCGTGTCAAGGGGATCGACAATCTGCTGGTACGCTTCGCACGATGTTGTAATCCTGTGCCGGGCGACGATATCATCGGATATGTGACCCGTGGACGGGGCGTATCGGTGCACCGTGAGGATTGTCCGAACATTCCGAACGAGATGGACGGGGAGGAAGCAGCCCGCGTGATTGAAGTGGAGTGGGAAGGCAGTATGGAGGCTAATTACAGCGTCGATATTGAGATTACCGGCCACGACCGCAACGGGCTGCTGAATGAGGTGCTGCAGGCGGTATCGGAGAGCAAGACCAATATTTCAGCGGTCACGGGGCGCTCCGACAAGAACAAGATGGCGATGATCCATATGACAATTTTGATCCGCAATACTGATCACCTGCAGTCTGTGGTCGACAAAGTGAAGCGGGTCAAGGATGTATATACCGTTAACCGCATCATGCAATAAGGTACTAAGGCAAGGAGCTGAAGGATAGATGAGAGTCGTTGTGCAGCGCTGCAAGAACTCCAGTGTGACGGTGGACGGTGCAGTGACCGGAGCGATTGGAGAGGGCCTGATGCTGCTGGTCGGCGTAACCCATGAGGATACAGAGAAGGATGCCAAGTATTTGGCTGACAAGGTTGCCGGACTGCGGATTTTTGAGGATGCGGCCGGTAAAATGAACCATAGTGTGACGGAGGCCGGCGGGGCCATTCTGTCCGTCTCCCAGTTCACGCTGTACGGGGACTGCCGCAAGGGCAGACGCCCCAACTTCATGGCGGCAGCGGCTCCGGCTGAGGCAGAGCGGCTCTACGACTACTTCAACCAGATGCTGCGTGCCGGAGGGCTACAGGTTGAGACCGGCGTGTTCGGAGCGATGATGGATGTCGCCCTGACCAACTGGGGACCGGTTACGCTGCTGCTGGACAGCAAGGGTTAGTATTAGAGCCGGGCAGACGCCGCTTTAAAGGACGGCAAAGCCGTTTCCACTTGATAAGATACATCACGGGACTCCACAAGGTGGGGTCTTTTTGCTGTGGAGGTAATCGGGCATAATCTAAGCGGGAAAGCGCATACTGTGTGCTGGAGCAGAGGCGATCGGGAGGGATGTAAGCGGAAAAGCGGACACACTGTGCTGATGCTACGAAGGTCAATATGTTCTATTTAATCCCTGCCGGATAGCCATCCTCGCAGGTGGATAGACTAGGGATGAATGACTATTCACAAGTTGCGGGGAGTCCGAAGCGATGAGACAAGCACCGAAAGCATGGATGTGGAACACGATACAAGGTCATAAGGCGGGGTCTGCGGCTGAAGCTTCAGCGGAAGCGAAGGAAGCCGGCGGGCTGCGGGAGATGCAGGAGATGCAGGGAATGCGTGGAATGCGCCGCGGTCTTCTGCCCCGGACCTAGAAGAAGCGAAGGGCAGCGGACTGCTTTTTTCGACGCATAGAGATTGTAGTTGTGAAATAAGAATTTGCATCGAACCTGCCAGGCTTCGTTATAAAGCGGGGGAATGAGGGTAATAGATTGACGAGACGACAGCAGCCCTAGAGAGGAGATATGGATCTCATGAGTAAAGTAGCTTTTCTACTCGCCAATGACTTTGAAGATTCTGAAATGAAGGTTCCTTACGAAGAAGTTCTGCAGGCAGGACATCAGGCAGAAATCATCGGTCTGAAGAAAAATGAGACCCTGCTCGGCAAAAAAGGAAGCGTATCCTATGCCGCCGATAAAGCGATCAGCGAGGTCACAGCGGCAGAGTATGATGCGATAGTCATTCCAGGCGGATCTTCGCCGGAGAATCTTCGTCTTGACCCGGATATTCTGCAATTCGTGAAGGATGCTGACCGTGCAGGCAAGCCGATTGCCGCGATCTGCCACGGCCCGCAGATTCTGATCAGCGCTGAATTGCTGCAAGGCCGCACACTTACCTCCTATCCGCCGCTGAAGGATGATCTGATCAATGCCGGTGCGGAGTTCAAGGATGAAGAGGTCGTCGTAGACGGCAATTACATTACTTCACGCACACCCAAGGATGAGCCCGCTTTTGTGCGTGAGCTGCTAAAGGTGTTGTAATACAAGAAATACATGCATAACCCGTTTGGCATAATACAACTTTATGGGAGGGATTTACAATGACTAGAAGAATCCAAGCCTATTTCAGTACAGAAGATGCAGCGGAAGGTGCTAAGACTTCTTTGATTCCTTACGGTGTAGAGGGGATTGAGGTATCGGCTTTAACGGACCCTTTGGATAATGGAGTAAATAACCGGCGCAACATTCTGATACCGCTGGGCTCCACCAATACCGCTTCAACAGGTGCCGGAGGTGTTTACGCTGCCGGAGGTGCAACAGGTATGGGGTCCGGGGCGGCCATTGTTCCGGCAGTTGCGGCAGAGGATGATCTGAAACGTACGGATGAAGTACGCGCCGATGAAGTACGCACGGAGGGCGAAGTGCATAGAGGGGAAGAGCTGACAAGCAGTGACCTGGAGCACTTGCATTATGTGATGGATCTCAAGGTAGCCGAGAATCATTACAACGAGGTTGTAGAGGTTCTGCGCGGCAAGCAGGCCTATGTGGAGATTTTTGATTAAAAGGGACCGCGGTTCCCGCCGGTATACATTTCAGCTCCAGCCCTCCGTTATGGAGAGGCTGGAGCTGTTTTATATGGAGAATAAAAGGCGAGGACAGCGTCATAGATATAGACAGGAGCTGGGGGATGGTGTAACCTATGGATTAGCATGACAGCGGGAATTTGGACGGCTTGGTGAAACGCTTTCTTTTCTGTAATGCAACTGTAACACTACATTCATGATTCCTTAATATAGCGTGTTTATAATAGAAGCATGACCCCCTTTTTTATAATATATGATGATGGACCTGCAGCAATCGGCTGCAGGTCACTTTTTTATTTTTGGGGAGATTTCAAGCAACATGGAGTGTCATTAGAGTGAAGTAATGAAGCGGACTGAGAAGCGCCTATTTGTCCACAAACTGTTTTTTTGCGGCAGACGCGGACTGACATTCCGTTATTAGGCTGATTTGAGCGGATAACGAGGCATATGTAGGTGCATAGCGGAATCTGAGTCCGCTTAAGCTGAGAATGAGGAGTTTTTGCCCCAATAGCGGTATTTCATTCCACTTGGCTGAAGGAACGCTGGCTCGTGGCAGCTTATTTTATTCAATCCTTGACTTTAGCGCAGTGGTTCAGTAGAATCTAACAGTATAGGTAAGTTTATATTGTTTTGATGACGGGACCAAGTAATCCGTAACCCACAACCCCAGAGAGGAATCCCGCAGATCATGGCTGTCGTCCAGGTAAGGAGGACCGCACGCTGATCCGCAAGGCTGTAAGGATTCTGTTGATGAACGGACGAATGACCTCCCCGAGAACGCACGGCGAACGCAGGCAGCAGGATTGCCTACAGTCAGTAGCCGATTGCGCGTAGGCGGGCGTTAACCGCTTAGAGCGGAGCTTACGCAGAGCAAGTTGCTAAGCCCGGAATGTGGGTGGTACCACGGGTGAATTATTGGTTATGATAATCCCTCGTCCCTGTTTGTAATTGAACAGGGATGAGGGGTTTTTTGCTGTTTTAAGGGGTTATTTTCAGGAGGGATAGACTGTGGCTAAAGAAAGATTTGAGAAACCAACAGGTACACAGGATGTGCTGCCGGGTGCAGTAGAGAAATGGCAGGTTGTGGAGGCTAAGGCCAGAGAGCTGTGCCGCCGCTTCAATTACCGGGAGATCCGCACCCCGCTGTTCGAGCACACCGGGCTGTTCGAGCGCGGAGTCGGCGAAACAACGGATATTGTAGAAGGTGAGATGTATACCTTCAAGGATAAGGGCGACCGCGATCTGGCGCTTCGTCCCGAAGGGACAGCAGGCGTGGTACGCGCGTATGTCCAGAACAAGCTGTACGGGGAGCCGGATGTCAGCAAGCTGTATTATATCGGACCGATGTTCCGTTATGAGCGTCCGCAGGCCGGCAGATACCGCCAGTTCCATCAGTTCGGCATCGAAGCCTTCGGCGCAGTGGACCCGGCGATTGATGCTGAAGTCATCTCGCTGGGATACCAGTTCTACATTGATCTGGGGCTGAGGGATGTGCGGGTAGAGCTGAACTCGGTCGGCAATGCGCCGAGCCGTGCGGCTTACCGCGAGAAGCTGCTGGATTTCCTGAGACCGATGAGAGAGAGCCTGTGCAGCGACTGCCAGCGGCGGATGGAACGCAACCCGCTGCGCGTGCTGGACTGCAAGGTTGATCAGGACAAGTTCGGCGGTGCACCTTCTATTCTGGACAGCCTGGATGAAGAGTGTACAGAGCATTTTACGAAGGTGAAGGGGCATCTGGATGTGATGGGTGTGGAGTACAGCATCAACCCCCGCCTGGTGCGCGGCCTTGATTATTACACGCATACAGCGTTTGAGTATAAAGCGGCAGGCATTGGCTCTATCGACACGGTGGGCGGCGGCGGCCGGTACAACGGTCTGGTCGAGGAGATCGGCGGGCCGGATCAACCGGGCATCGGGTTCGGGATTGGCCTGGAGCGGATTCTGCTGATTCTGGAGAATCAGGGTGTGGCGCTGGAAGCGGCGAAGCCGCTGGATGTGTACTTCGTCGCATTAGGTGAAGCGGCAGATCTGGAGATCACGAAGCAGCTGTTCCGTCTGCGCAGTCTTGGATTCTCTGCGGAGCGCGATTACCTGGGACGCAAGATGAAGGCGCAGATGAAGTCGGCGGACCGTATGTCAGCCCGGTATACGGCGATTCTTGGTGAAGACGAGCTGAATAGCGGCGTCATCGCACTGAAGTCGATGGAGACCGGCGAGCAGCGGACTGTGAAGCTGGACGAACTGGCAGAGGCGCTGATTCAGAATTAGGCGAAAAGGCGAGTATATGTAATTTTAATCATGAAGGGGTAGGATAAAAGATGACCAGAAGCCATAACTGTGGACAATTAACGACAGCGAGCATCGGTGAGACAGTAACATTGAACGGTTGGGTGCAGACCCGCCGTGACCTTGGAGGGGTGCTGTTCATTGATCTGCGCGACCGGACAGGGATTGTACAAATTGTATTCAACCCTGACTATTCCGGAGAAGCGCTGCAGATTGCCGATAAGGTCCGCAGTGAATACGTGCTGTCCGTGACAGGTACGGTGGTTAAGCGCGATGAGGAGACCGTTAACCGCAACCTGCCGACCGGTGAGATCGAAGTGCAGATTACAGACATCGAAGTGCTGAATGCAGCCAAGACGCCTCCATTCTTCATCGAAGACGGAGTGGAAGTAGACGAATCCCTGCGTATGAAATACCGTTACCTGGATCTGCGCCGTCCGGAGATGCACAAGACGCTGCTGCTCCGTTCCAAGGCAGCGAAGATCTTCCGCGATTTCCTCGACAACGAAGGCTTTATCGATGTGGAAACGCCGATCCTGACCAAAAGCTCGCCGGAAGGCGCACGTGACTATCTCGTGCCAAGCCGTGTGCATGAAGGGGAATTCTTCGCGCTTCCACAGTCACCGCAGATCTACAAGCAGCTGCTGATGGTCGGCGGCATCGAGCGTTATTACCAGATGGCCCGCTGCTTCCGCGATGAGGATCTGCGTGCTGACCGCCAGCCGGAATTCACGCAGTTCGATATTGAGACCTCGTTCATGCCGCAGGATGAGCTGCTGTCGATGATGGAGAAGCTCATGCAGCGTCTGCTGAAGGAGACGGTTGGGGTTGAGGTATCCGCACCGTTCCAGCGGCTGACCTATGCCGAAGCGATCGGCAAATACGGCTCGGACAAGCCGGACCTGCGGTTTGGCCTGGAGCTGGTAGAGATGAATGATATCGTTGCTGAGAGCGGCGTGAAGGTATTCGCTTCCGTGATCGAGAAGGGCGGAGAAGTGAAATGTCTGAACGCCAAGGGCTGTGGCACCTGGACACGTAAGGAGATTGACGATCTTGGACCATACGCTGCACGCTACGGCGCCAAGGGTCTGGCCTGGATTCAGGTCAAAGACGGCGAGTTCAAGGGACCGATTGTGAAGTTCTTCTCCGAGGAAGAAATCGCTGCCGTGAAGGAGCGCACAGGTGCCGAAGAAGGCGACCTGCTGCTCTTCTCCGCGGATACCAAGAAGGTGGTAGCAGATGTACTTGGCGCCTTGCGTCTGAAGATCGGCCGCCAGCTTGGTCTGATCGACGACAGTGTGTTCAAATTCGCCTGGGTAACGGAATTCCCGCTTCTCGGCTACGATGAGGACCAGAAGCGTTATGTGGCTGAGCATCACCCGTTCACACGTCCGATGGACGAAGACCTGCATCTCTTCGATACCGATCCTGGCGCCATCCGCGCACAGGCGTATGACCTGGTGCTTAACGGCTACGAGGTGGGCGGCGGTTCCCAGCGTATCTACAAGCGTGAAGTTCAGGAGAAAATGTTCAATGCACTCGGCTTCTCGCAGGAGCTGGCCTATGAGAAATTCGGCTATCTGATGGATGCCTTTGAATACGGCACGCCTCCGCATGGCGGCATCGCGTTTGGCTTCGACCGTCTGATTATGCTGCTGGCGGGCCGCACGAACCTGCGTGAGACCATTGCCTTCCCTAAGACAGCAAGTGCAACGGACCTGCTGATGGATGCCCCATCCCCGGTGGATGCCGGACAACTGGAGCAGCTGCACATCAAGCTGGCACCGAAACCGGAGAAAGAAAAGAAATAAATTAACTATGGACTGACGGGGCGCTCCAGGAGAGCAGAGGGACGTCCCGGAAGCCTTGCCCAAGGAGGCTGACATCATGCTGAATCAGTTCTCGCGTACGGAGCTGGCGATCGGGCCGGAAGGCCTGGCGATCATGAAGAACAGCACAGTAGCTGTGCTGGGGATCGGCGGAGTTGGCGCTATGGCAGCGGAAGCGTTGGCCCGGACCGGAATCGGCCGCATTATCCTGATTGATAAGGATTCGGTCGATATTACCAACATCAACCGCCAGCTCCATGCGCTGACCACGACCATCGGCCAGAACAAAACCGATCTGATGGTGGACCGCATCAAGCTGATTAATCCGGACTGCGAAGCGATTGCGCTGAATATGTTCTACACCGAAGAGACGTATGAGGAGCTGTTCAAATACAAGCTGGACTATGTGATTGACGCTTCGGATACGATTATCTATAAGATTCACCTGATCAAGGAATGTCTGGCCCGGAAGATCCCGCTGATCTCCAGCATGGGAGCGGCCAACAAGATGGACCCGACCCGCTTCCAGGTCGCCGACATCTCCAAGACTACCATGGACCCGATTGCCCGGGTGATCCGCACCAGACTGCGTAAGGAAGGCATCAAGAAGGGCGTGAAGGTGGTCTTCTCCACCGAGAAGCCTGTGAAGCCGCGCGAAGATGTGACGGAGCAGATTGTGCCCGCGAATGCGCCGGATCGGCGCAAGGCGAAGCAGCCTCCGGCCAGTACTTCTTTTGTCCCCCCTGTAGTCGGTCTGATTATGGTCAGTGTAACGGTACGGGATTTGCTCGAAACGGGCGGCATTACATTTGAATGAATTCTATCAGGTAAAAGGGTGTGTAGCCGGCTTCCGGCTATATGCCCTTTTATTACGGTATGTTTTGGGGCCCCCCCGCAAAGTACCTGAGTAAACATCGAAGCGAACCCTCACTTTGCGGGGATATTTTTACGGTATGTTTTGTGGAGAGATACTTGACATCCTATGAGAAGAACTTAAGTGGAGGTTGTTACATGAAGTCGAATATTTGGCGGAATAGTGTGGGAATGGAGCCGGGCGACAACTGGAAGCAGGAATGGGCGGCCGGCATCCTGTCGTATTTCGCTTCGGTATATATTGTAATGGTTAACGCGGCGATCCTGGCAGATGCAGGCATGCCGCTGCGGGCCGGGATGGTTGCTACGCTGCTGACAGCCATCACAGGCTGCCTGCTCATGGCGTTTGGCGGCAAAACGCCGATTATCGTGGTCCCGGGCATGGGGATCAATGCCTTTTTCACCTATACGCTGGTGCATTCCATGAAGCTGGACTGGCGTGAGGCGCTGGCCGTGGTAGTGGTGACCGGGGTGCTGTTTGCCATTGTGGCCTTCACCTCGCTCTACCGCATTCTCAGCGATGCGATTCCCCATAATCTGCAGCATGCGATCACAGTTGGCATCGGACTGTTCCTGACCTTCATCGGCCTGCAAAAAAGCGGGATTGTCATTGCCCACGCCACCACCTTCGTCGCGATCGGGCATTTCAGTGATCCTGCGGTCATTACCTCGGTGGTGACGCTGTTGCTGGCGCTGGTGCTGTTCATCCGCGGCACACGCGGCGGTCTGCTGATCAGTATGCTCGTGGGCACAGGGCTTGCCTATCTGCTGGGAGCCGCTCATGCGCCGAAGAATACCGAGCCGGGACATGTGTTCAGCGGTTATGGCAGCGTGTTCGCCAGTATGGACTGGAGCGGATTCGTCAGCCTCGTCTTCTGGATTGCCGTCTTCCTGCTGCTGCTGATTGTGGTGTTTGAGAATATCGGCCTGATCGCTTCCCAGACACTGATGGCAGGACGCCCGGAACGCTTCAAAAGCAGTCTGCGGGCGCTCTCGCTCGCCAACATCGCGGCAGGTCTGTTCGGCAGCAGCCCGGTGGTCGCCGCTGCCGAATCCACCGCCGGGATTGCGGCAGGGGGACGCTCCGGCTTAACTTCACTCGTCACCGGCCTGCTGTTCGGCGCGACCTTCCTGTTCATCCCGCTGCTGGCTTATGTGCCGGACAGCGCGATTGCGCCGATTCTGATCGTGATCGGCGGGCTGATGGTGCAGAGTGTGCGCGAGATGGATCTCGGCGACATGACGGAGCTGTTTCCGGCGTTCCTGGTCATGGTGATGATTCCCTTCACCTATAGCATCGTGGACGGCATGGCGTTTGGCTTCATCACCTATCCGCTGGTGAAGCTGGCTACCGGCAAAGGCAAGGAGGTTCCTCCTGCCTTGTATGGTATTGCCGGACTGTTCATCGCGAACTTCGTGCTGCATGCGCTGATGGGCTAACAGCAAAGGCGGAAGGGGGAAGCACCCCTTCTCTCATCCGCTTGTCCTCCGCGTGGACAGCAGTTTGAAAAATATGGCTTTCCCCGCTCTGCTGTGTTATGATGGACAGCTCACACAACTTTTAGGAGGTAACTGAAATTGGAAGACAACTTTCAAAGTGCCTATCAAGAGGAAGAAGACAGGCTGAACCACGTGCTGACAGAGATTGACTCCACCCTTGAGCGATTGCTTTCAACACCGGTGTACACAGGACACGATTATACCGAACAGGTGCTGGAGGATTCAAGGGAACAGAAGCGCAAAGATCTTGCCAAGCTTAGGCAGGAGCCTTATTTCGGACGGCTTGATTTTCAGGGCAATGACGAGGAAGACCGCAAGGCACTGTATATCGGCAAAATCGGCGTAGACCGCGAGCAGGTTAGCGACCGTCCGCTTGTCATTGACTGGCGGGCACCGGTGGCAAGCCTGTTCTATTCTTTTACCGGAGGAACGGAAGCCGCCTCGTATGAAGCGCCGGACGGGCTGATCGAAGGGCTGGTCTATCTCAAGCGCAACGTGGTGATCCGGAAGCAAATCCTGGAGCGGGTGGCGGATACGTATAACCGTGACAGCGACGCACCGGCGGTATCGGATGAATTCCTGGTCTACCGGCTGGGGGAGAACAAGGATAACCGGCTGCGGGACATCGTCTCCACGATTCAGGAGGAGCAGGACAAGATTATCCGTGCGGCCAAGAACACGGCGCTGATCATCCAGGGGGTGGCGGGAAGCGGCAAGACCACCGTTGCGCTGCACCGGCTGGCGTTCTTATTGTATCAATACAAGGAGCAGGTCTCGGCGGAGAAAATGATTATTTTCGCCCCGAACCGCATGTTCCTGGACTATATTTCGGATGTGCTGCCGGAGCTGGGCGTCGGCAATATTGCCCAGAGCACGTTCCCGGACTGGGCGGCCGGAGTGCTTGATGTCACGCTGCCGGAGCAGGATGCTTCGGAGGTCATGAGCCGCTGGTTCGAGACGGCGGGAGCAATGCCGGCCATCACGGAAGAGACCCCCGGGCGCTTCAAAGGCTCAACGGTGCTGATGAGCGTCATTGAATCCAGCGTCAAGCTGCTGGAGACCAGTGCTGTGCCGGAGGGCGATTTCAGCCCTTGGGACGGGGCGGTGCTGAGCCGCCAGGTGATTCTGCGCTGGCACAATGAGGAATACGCACCGTATCCTCCGGCGAAGCGCAAGGAGCGCGTCATGGCGCGGCTTCACCGCTGGATCGAGATGGAGCTGAAGAAGAGCCCTTCAGCGGCTGCGCTGAAGGAGCGCAAGAAGAAGGGCGCGGCCCGCGAGAAGGCCTACAGCGCCAAGTGGCCGAAATACGAGCCGCTCGCCATCTATAAGCAGATCTTCCGGGCGGCGAAAGTGCCGGAGGACTGGCCGGCGGCGGCACCGGAGGAGATTCCGCCATCCGTGCTGAAGGAGACCGTCAAAGAGCTGAAGAAGGGGATTCTGCGCGAGGAGGATCTTCCTCCGCTGCTCTATATCCATTATCTGCTGAACGGCAATGAGGGTACGGAACGCTTTGACCATATCGTGATTGATGAAGCGCAGGATTTCTCCCCGTTCCAGATTGCCGTACTGGATCTGTATGTGAAGGGGCATTCCTTCACCATTCTGGGTGACCTGTCGCAGGGCATCCACGCCTACAAGGGAGTACATGCCTGGAGAGAGATGCAGACGCTGTTCGCCGAAGAATACACCGCATACCATGCACTGACCCGAAGCTACCGCTCAACGATGGAGATCATCGAGTTTGCCAATGGCATTCTGTCTGCGGGCGTCGGCAGCGAGCTGCTGGCTGTGCCGGTCTTCCGCAGCGGGAATCCTGTGCGGCTCATCTCCTATGAGGAGGATGTGCTGCCGGGAGCGGCGGCGGCTGCATCGGCGGACCAGCGGCTCAGCGTGGTCAAGAGCGCGCTGGCGCAGCTCTCCGGGCGCGAATACCGCACGGTGGCGGTATTGACCCGCAGCCTGCGGGAAGCCTCTCTACTGTACGCTGAGCTCGCCACGCAGTTCGAGGATCTTCATCTGATTGACGGCAGCATCACGGAATATCGCGGCGGCTTGTCGATTCTCCCCGTCTACTTGTCCAAGGGACTGGAGTTCGATGCCGTCATTCTGGCAGACGCAGACAGCGCCCATTATGGAGCGGCGGCCTGGGATGCGAAGCTGATGTATGTGGGCTGCACACGTGCCCTGCATGAGCTATGGCTGCTGCGGGGCGGCGAATTACCACCTTACGTTCAACTCCTCGGAGAAGAGAGCGTCTCCGGCTGGCCGGAGCCTGAGCAGCAATAGGTCCAGAGAGGCAGCGCCAAGCGGCCCCGGGAAACCGAACCAGCGGCGATCCGGCTATGATCCGGTACAACGGATCCGGCGATGTAGCGAAACAGAGCCGCGGAAGCACCGTGCGTTAATGAGCGCAAAGACAAGTTCGGCTCCTTAGGGACCGTAGCGCCCTTATTTTCAGGAAAACGACACTTTTTGGGAAGTAACGGACCGGAGCGCTTTTATTGTCTCTGTAAGCGATGCTTATGGGCGGAATATCGGCTGATAAGGGCCGTGGTGTCCGTAAATTTGCCAAATCATGACCTTCATCCGAAATAAGCGCCCTTCTGTCCGTAATGACAGGCGGAGTTCCCCTGATTGAAGAGAAAAAGCAGCGATTTTCCTTTATTGTAGGATCGCTGCTTTGTATTTTGGGCGGTTCTGTATTTTTAAGCCTTATCCTTCGCATCGAACTGGAAACGCTCCACCTGTCCCTGCATGTCCGCAGCCATACCGGAGAGTGCCGCAGCGGAGGAGGTGATCTCCTCCATCGAAGCAAGCTGCTCCTCGGTAGCTGCGGTTACGCTCTGGAAGGAATCGAGCGCGGCTCGGGCAATTGTGGCCATCTCCTGGACGGAAGCGGCTACTTCGGAGCTGCTGGCCGACATTTGCTCCGTAATGGCGGAGACCTCATGGATCTGCTCGCCGACCTGCCGGGTGGACTGCTCAATCTGCCGGAAGGCTTCGCTCGCCTCCAGGGTAAGCGCCATGCCCTGCTCCACATCCTCTGCCACCTTATGCTTCATCACATCATACGCGCTGGCGATCAGGCCCACCATCTCGGAGATGGTCTCCTGAATCTGCCCGGCACTGCTATTCGTAGCCTCCGAGAGCTTGCGCACTTCACCCGCCACTACGGCGAATCCTCGGCCGTGTTCACCGGCCCGGGCCGCCTCAATGCCGGCATTCAGCGACAGGAGATTGGTCTGCTTGGCAATGGCGGAGATCGCCGTGCTGGTCTCAGCCACTCTGGCACTTAAGCCGTTAAGCTCAGCGATCAGGGTGCCGGACTGCTGCACCGATTCGCGGATCGTCTTCATCTGCTCTCCGACCTGCTCCATTCTGGCGCTGCCGGTGGAGACATCCGTTTCCGTAAGTATAGCGGCGCTCACAATTGACTCTGAAGCGGAAGCGATTTTCTGGATGCCGGTGGACATCTCCTCCATCGTTGTAGCGACTTCGGCGGAAGCATAAGCCTGGGTCTCCACGCCCCGGGTGGATTCCTCCACCAGCTCCGTCACATACTCGACTGCCTTGCTGTTCTCGGCCGTGCTGGCTGTGAGCTGTTCACTGGCAGCGGCGAGCTGGCCGGAGGTCTCGGCAACCTCCTGCACCATGGTGCGCAGCGAAGAGACCATTTCATTATAATTGCCGGCAAGCTGACCGATCTCGTCCCTGCGGCTGGTCTGGACGAATTCATCCAGATACCCTTCGCTTACCCGTTTGGCCGAACGGTTCAGGCGTTCTACCGGCCCGGTTATCCGGCGGATAATCAGGAAGGTAATTACCGCAGCAAGCAGCAGCGCAACCACGAGAACGATAGCTGATTTGTACAGAATCGGGTAGACCGCCTTCGTATATTCACTCTCTGGAAGCACTCCGGCCAAGGTGAAGCCGGTCAGCTCATTGGTAATGTAGTATCCGTCCATTTGCGTATCGGCTGCAGCATCCTTGTAGGATATTTTACCCGCCGGGCCTTGCTTGATTCCTGCTGTCATTGCGCCTGTGGCTTCCGAAGCAATCTCCATGGCAGGGTGGTAGATCACCTTGTTATTGCCGTCCAGGATGAAGACATATCCGCTATCGCCCAGACTGACATTCTTCGCCAGCTCCATAAGCTCCTTCATGCTGATGCTGATCGTAACAGCCCCCTTGCCGTCCGGAAAAGCCTTGGAGATCGGCAGAATGTAGCTGTTCGTTACTTTGGAGAAAATGGGATCGATCACCGATGTTGTCTCCGGGGTCTTAAGTGCATCTATGTACCAGTCGCGTACGCGGGGATCATAATTGTCCAGCTTGGAATCCGGCGCGAACATGTATTTCCCGTCCTCGTTGCCTATCGCCACGATATCTACCTCAGGATGCTCCAGCTTGAAGTTGTCGATCAGCTTGCGCAGCTGTGGAGAATTGTTCGTTAGCCCCGCGCTGCTCATCTCGTATGCCAGCTCATTCACTCCGGCGCTCTCCAGCAGAATCAGCTGCGACAGTGTTTTATCCAGGAGGTGGATGCTGGAGCGTGTGGTGTCTTCCATTTTGGAGCGCAGAGCCGATTCTGAGGTTTGTGTCGATATGGCCACCAGAGCCAGCGAGGGCAGTACAATGGCTGTAATGATAAGCAGCATCAGTTCAGTTCTGAGCTTCGTGATACGGAATAGGCGCTTTAGGGGGTTTTTCGGTGTTGGCATGGAAGTTCCTCCTGTATTTCTGAATGGATGGACGTTAAAATTTATTTCCATATCTCGAAGTAACTAGATATTTTAATATATATTTCGACAGGGATCGACTAAATAATTAGTTTTTCGTCAAAAAATGTACTCCAATATTTCTGCAATTCTCCCTCTTTCCAAAGGAGTTCGCGTGCCAGCCTTCAGGTGGAGAACGATTATAACTATTCTTGAACTTGTAACCCGGGGCGGCCTGTGGCTTAATAATAAGTGTCCGGCCGGGCAAGATTACTTCTGGAAGGAGGCTGAAGATATGTTTTCAGAATACGAGGTGGTTTCCGTCTAAGACGGAGACCTGTTAAACGGGAGGCCGCGAGGCCTCCTTATGTATAATGAGCGAACACGAGCGGATATGTAATTCCGGTTACTACAATATAAAGAATGACACTGACCAACCACTGACAGACCGCTGATCCATAATGAATGTAGACGATAACCGTAGGGTTTAATATAATGAATTTAGGTGATTTACCAAATTTGAGGAGAAGAAAGGAGGCAGGTGGAATGATTATTCAGAACAGTACAGTGATCGGACTGAACGGAATACACCTGTTGAAGGAGGAAATTGAACGTGAGTTACGTCAATGGAAAGGATGTGCTCCCCCCGGGGCTGCTCGAAGAGCTGCAGGGTTACATACAGGGTGAGCTGTTATACATCCCGAAGAAAGCGGAAGAACGGGTAAGATGGGGCGAGAACAGCGGCTCCCGGCAAGAGATTGCTGCCCGCAACGAAGAGATCTTCTGTAGTCACAGCAGCGGCTGCTCGGTGAACGAGCTGCAGAAGAGATATCACTTATCCGAAGAAAGCATCCGCAAGATCATTTCAAAAATGCGGCAAACGCGGCTGGCGATGAACCGCTAGTCTGGAACGGATATGAGTTCTAATTATAGAACAAAGAGCATGGCTCCCGCCGGTGGCGGCGGGGTCATGCTCTTTTTAACGTTTGGGACAGGTATGGTATGATAGGAGAAGTGTATGTATTCTATTGAAATCTTAGATGATAGCAAGGAAGTGTAAGGATGGATTTATTCTCGCAGGGTGAAGACAACGGGAGCGGACGGCTGCTTGCAGACCGGATGCGGCCCGGCAATCTGGATGAATATATCGGACAGGAGCATATTGTAGGCAAGGGCAAGCTGCTGCGCAGAGCGATTGAAGCGGACCAGGTCTCTTCCATCCTGCTGTACGGGCCTCCGGGCTGCGGCAAAACCACTCTGGCCCATATCATATCGCATCACACCCAAGGTGAATTCGTGCGGCTGAATGCGGTGGAGGCTTCGGTTAAGGATGTGCGGGAGGTCATTGAACGCGCACAGAGCAATAAGGCGCTGTACGGCTCGAAGACGATTCTGTTCCTGGACGAGGTACACCGCTTCAACAGCTCCCGCCAGGATGCGCTGCTGCCGGCCGTGGAGAAGGGGACGATTACCTTCATCGGTGCGACCACAGAGAATCCGTTCCATTATGTGAACGGGGCCTTGATGAGCCGCTCGACGCTGTTTCAGCTGGAGGCGCTGACCAGCGAGCACAGCTTGCTGGCCATGAAGCGTGCGCTCGCCGATGAACAGCGGGGCCTCGGATTCATGGATCTGAAGGCGGATGAGGAGGCGCTGCTGCATATCGCCGCGATGGCGAACGGCGATATCCGCCGCGCCTTGAACGCCCTGGAGCTGGCGGCGATGACTACGGCCCCTGAGCGTGACGGCAGCGTGCATATTACGCTGGAGGTAGCGGAGGAGTCGATCCGCCGCCCGATTGTCAAAGCGGACGAGTCAACACAGTACGATGTGCTGTCCGCTTTTCACAAAAGCATTCGCGGCTCCAGCGACGCCGCCCTGTTCTGGTTCCTCTACGCGGTGGAGAAGCTGGGAATGGACCCGATGACCTTCATCCGCCGCCTGATTGCGGCCAGCAGTGAGGATATCGGCCTGGCGAACCCGCAGGCGATGGTCCAGGCGGTCAGTGCGCTGGATGCCTACCGTAATAACGGCTGGCCAGAGGCGAAGCTGAATATCGCGCAGGCGATTCTGTTCGCCGTAGAGAGCCCAAAATCAGACGGGGTAGTGACCGCTATCGCGAATGTCATGAACAGTCTGGAGGATCTGAAGTCGGCTGAGGTGCCGCTGCATTTGCGGGATACGCATTACAAAGGCGCGGCCCAACTGGGCCATGAAGGCTACCAGTATCCGCACAATTTTCCCGGCCATTATGTGAAGCAGGACTATCTGCCGAAGGCCATCTCCCGGAAGGTCTTCTATCAGGCCACCGAGCAGGGCAACGAGGCCAAGATCCGCCATAACCAGCAGCTGCGGCGCGGGCAATAGGGCTTCGATGATAGTTCGCTCCAGCCAATTATAGATTTTTACAAACAGAGAGCAGCCATTCTCCATAATCGGAGGAGGCTGCTCTTTTTGACGCTGTAAATATGATAAAAATGGAAATATTTTGACAAAAAACCGGTATTCTTAGAAAAATATAATGTAAATATATAGAATTAATTTACTGTATGTGGTATATGTGTAGGTGGGGGTATTTTACCTTAATTTGTAATATGGAGGTGGTAAATGGAACGTGCTCAAATACTATGTCTAATTATGGACACTGGGGAGGTATTTGTGCGTGCCTGAGTCCTGAAGGACTGAACAAGCAAGAAAACGAAGGGAGATGAGTAAGGATGAGTCAAAGTAAACGGAAGACCGGCTGTATCGCTTCACTAAGCCTGATGTTAGCCTTCACCATTGTATCAGGGACGGCTGTCCGCCCGTCTGTCACCGAAGCGGCAACCGCCGGATTTAATTATGCAGAGGCACTGCAGAAATCGATCTATTTCTACGAGGCCCAGCGTTCGGGTGAGCTGCCGGCGGACAACCGCGTGGAATGGAGAGGCGACTCGGGGCTGCAGGATGGTGCTGATGTCGGCCATGACCTGACGGGTGGCTGGTATGACGCAGGGGATCATGTCAAATTCGGATTTCCGATGGCGTACACCGCGACTATGCTGGCATGGTCGGTCTATGAATACAAGGATGGTTACGTGCAGTCCGGGCAGCTGGATGAGATTCTGGACAATATCCGCTGGGCCACAGACTATTTTGTGAAAGCGCATACTGCACCGAACGAGCTGTGGGGCCAGGTGGGTAACGGCACGGCGGACCATAACTGGTGGGGACCGGCGGAGGTCATGCCTATGGCGCGCCCGGCTTACAAGATTGATGCTGCACATCCCGGCTCGGACCTGGCTGGTGAGACTGCCGCCGCCCTTGCCTCGGCTTCCATTATTTTCAGGGATTCAGATGCCGCTTATGCGGACAAGCTCCTGCTGCATGCCAAGCAATTATACAATTTTGCCGATACGTACCGGGGAGCTTACTCCGATACCATCACTGACGCCAAGCAGTATTACAATTCGTGGAGTAGTTACGCGGATGAGTTAAGCTGGGGCGGTATCTGGCTATACCTGGCGACCGGTGAGCAGACCTATCTCGATAAGGCGATTGCCGCCAGTGATCTGTGGGGCACCAACCAGGCTGGTGACTGGGGCTACCAATGGACCCAATCCTGGGATGACAAGCATTATGGTGCGCAGCTCCTGCTGTCCCGCATCACCGAGGACCCGAAGTTTATCCAGTCCACGGAACGCAATATGCAGTTCTGGACGACCGGGGTGAACGGCACCTCTGACCGGGTAGCGTATACTCCAGGCGGGCTGGCCCATCTGGATCAATGGGGGGCGCTGCGGTATGCAGCCAACCATGCTTTTCTTGCTTTTGTCTATGCAGACTGGGTTACTGATCCGGTGAAAAAAAATACCGCACAGACCTTCGCCGAGCGGCAGATTAACTATATGCTGGGCGATAATCCGCGGAGCAGCAGCTATGTCATCGGCTTCGGCGCGAATGCACCTGAGCATCCTCACCACCGCACCTCACACGGCTCCTGGAGCGACAGCCAGACCACTCCTGCCAACCACCGGCATGTGCTCTACGGCGCGCTCGTTGGCGGACCCTCCAAGACCGATGCTTACACCGATGCGATCAGCGATTATGTCTCTAATGAAGTTGCAACCGATTACAATTCAGCCTTTACTGGCTCTCTAGCCCGGATGATGATGCTCCACGGGCAGGGGCAGAGCCCGCTTGCAAACTTCCCGCCGGCCGAAACGCGTGAGGATGAGATGTTCACGGAGACTTCTGTGAATGCCAGCGGCAGCAATTTTGTGGAGATCCGCGCGGTTCTCAATAACCGTTCGGCATGGCCTGCCCGCTCCAGCAGCCAGCTGTCCTTCAACTACTATCTGGACATCAGTGAGGCTGTTGCCGCAGGATATGGCCCCGGCGATATCACCGTCAAGGCAGGCGGCTATAACCAGGGAGCCACCGTCTCGCAGCTGCTGCCTTACGATGAAGCGAACCATATCTACTATACCAAAGTAGATTTCTCCGGCACCCCGATCTATCCGGGAGGACAGTCTGCTTACCGCAAGGAAGTACAGTTCCGGATTGCCGGACCGCTGAATACTACCTTCTGGGACAACAGCAATGACTTCTCCTTCAAGGGAGTGGCTGCGAATGCTTCAGCGGCAACGAAGAACCCGTATATCCCGGTATACGATGCAGGTGTAAAAGTGTACGGCGAGCTGCCTTCCGGCGGCGGAACACCGGGTGAACCGCAGGTTCCGGCCCGTCCGTCCGGCCTTCAGGCCGTACCCGGCAATGCCAGCGTAGCCTTGAGCTGGAACGCAGTCAGCGGTGCAACCAAGTATACGGTCAAGCGCTCTCTGGTGAGCGGCGGACCGTACACTACAGTGGGTACGGCAACCGCAGCGGTCTACAATGACAGCGGGCTGACCAATGGTGTGGACTATTATTATGTGGTGACTGCAACGAACAGTGTAGGCGAGAGTACAGCGTCTGCCCAGGTGACTGCCAAGCCGCGCGAGATTACTGTGCCTGCCGGCGCTCTGCGTGTGCAGTACCGCACCAATGACACAAGTCCCGGGGATTCCCAGATCCGCAGCCAGTTCCGGATTGTCAATACGGGAACCGAGGCCATTCCGCTCAGCGGCCTGAAGCTGCGCTATTATTACACCGTGGACGGGGACAAGCCGCAGGAATTCCACTGTGATTACGCCCAAGTCGGCAGCGGCAATGTGAGCGGAACCTTTGGGAAGCTGAGTACGCCTGTGGCACTGGCTGATTCGTATTTGGAGATTTCTTTTGCCGCAGGGGCAGGAAGTTTGGCTCCGGGAGCAGACAGCGGGGAGATTCAGGTGCGCTTCAACAAGTCGGATTGGACCAATTACAATGAGAGCAATGACTATTCGTATGGAGGAAGCCAAGCAAGCTTCGCGAATTGGGATAAAGTCACGCTGTACCGTGCAGGAACACTTGTCTGGGGCCTCGAACCCTAAACCATACCAGAGAGGAAGTATGCCGAAATGATGAAGCTAAGTTCATTTAAGAAACCGCTTTCTATCGCGCTGAGTGCTGTCCTCACCTTGTCTCTCACCAGCGGGATCATCAATTTCCATCCGGGAACCGCCAAGGCGGCATCGGTGGAGAAGACCAGATTTCTGCAATTGTATGACCAGCTGAAGGACCCGGCCAGCGGGTATTTCTCGGCTGAAGGTATCCCGTATCATGCGGTAGAGACCCTGCTCAGCGAGGCGCCCAACTATGGGCATATGACTACCTCCGAGGCCTATAGCTACTGGATGTGGCTTGAAGTGCTGTACGGCCATAACACCGGGGACTGGAGCAAGCTCGAATCAGCCTGGGACAACATGGAGAAATACATTATTCCGATTAATGAAGGCGACGGCGTGCAGGAGCAGCCGACCATGAGCAGCTACAACCCGAACAGCCCGGCCACCTACGCCTCAGAGCTCCCTCAGCCGGATCAGTATCCAAGCGCACTGAACGGCAAGTATACCCCGGGGAAGGACCCGCTCGATGCAGAGCTGAAGTCCACCTATGGCAATAACCAGACTTATCTGATGCACTGGCTGGTGGATGTGGACAACTGGTATGGCTTCGGCAACCTGCTGAACCCTACCCATACCGCCAGTTATGTGAACACCTTCCAGCGCGGAGTGCAGGAATCGGTCTGGGAAGCAGTAGGCCACCCCTCACAGGATAACAAGACGTTCGGTAAATCCAATGAAGGCTTTATGAGCTTGTTCACCAAGGAAAATAGCGTGCCTTCAGCACAATGGCGTTACACTAACGCTACGGATGCCGATGCACGCGCTGTGCAAGCCATGTATTGGGCTAAGGATCTTGGCTATACCAATACGGTCTATCTGAACAAAGCCAAAAAAATGGGCGATTTCCTGCGTTACGGCATGTACGACAAGTATTTCCAAAAGATCGGCAGTGCTGCTAACGGTTCGCCGCAGCCGGGAACCGGTAAGGATTCCAGCCAATACCTGCTGGCCTGGTATACGGCCTGGGGCGGTGGTCTCGGAACCGGCGGGGACTGGGCCTGGAGAATTGGCGCCAGCCATGCGCACCAGGGGTATCAGAATGTGGTTGCAGCCTATGCGCTGTCCACCGCAGCCGGAGGGCTGATTCCGTCTTCGGCGACAGCCGGAACGGACTGGGGCAAATCACTGACCCGCCAGCTGGAATTCTACAACTGGCTGCAATCCGCCGAAGGGGCGATTGCGGGCGGGGCCACCAACAGCTACGGCGGCTCGTATAGCGCTTATCCGGCCGGCAAAAGCACCTTCTACGGCATGGCCTACGAAGAGGCCCCTGTGTATCATGACCCGCCGTCCAACAACTGGTTCGGGATGCAGTCCTGGAGTATGGAGCGGATGGCTGAGCTTTACTACATCCTGGCTTCCAGCGGGGATACCAGCTCAGACAATTTCAAAATGGCCAAACGGGTCATTGAGAACTGGATTAACTGGTCCAAGGATTATGTCTTTGCAGACAGCCGTCCGGTATCGGATGCTGCGGGCTATTATCTGGATCAGCAGGGCAACCGGATTCTGGGCGGAACCAATGCGCAGGTTGCCACTGTTCCCGCACCTGGCGAGTTCTGGCTTCCAGGCAATGTGGAGTGGTCCGGCCAGCCGAATACCTGGAGCAGCTTCAGCTCTTTTAACGGTAACAGCAGCCTGAAGGCAGTGACCAAAGACCCGGGGCAGGATACCGGCGTACTGGGCAGCTATATCAAAGCCCTCACCTTCTTCGCCGCAGGGAACAAAGCAGAGCATGGCAACAATACTGCGCTCGGCGGAACCGCTTCACAATTGGCTAAATCCTTGCTGGATACAGCCTGGGGCTACAATGACGGGGTGGGCATTACGACACTTGAGAAGCGTGCGGATTATTTCCGTTTCTTCACCAAAGAGGTATACTTCCCAGCGGGCTGGAGCGGTACCTTCGGCCAGGGCAATACCATTCCAGGGAACGCGACAGTTCCATCTGACCCGGCTAAGGGCGGGAATGGAGTGTATGCGAGCTACACCGATGTTCTCCCGGATATCAAAAATGATCCCAAGTGGAGTTATCTTGAAGACAAATACAATACCTCCTACAACAAAACCACCAAGACTTGGGAGGGTGGCGCACCTGAGTTCACCTATCACCGCTTCTGGTCTCAGGTGGACATGGCTACGGCCTATGCCGAGTATGACCGGCTGATTAATAACGGCAGCGGTCCTATGCCAACAGCTACCCCTACAACCACGCCAACGGCTACACCGACAGCTACACCGACAACAGTGCCAACAGCCACACCGACAGTCGCACCGACAGCTACACCGACAACAGTGCCAACCGCTACACCGACAGTCGCACCAACGGCTACGCCGACAACAGTGCCAACGGCTACACCGACAGTCGCACCAACCGCTACGCCTGCCGTAGGGAATCTGGTTGTTCAATACCGTACAACGGATACGAACGCCACAGACCCGCAGTTCCGTCCGCAGCTGCGGATTGTCAATAACGGGACCACAGCGGTAGACCTCAGCAAGGTTAAGGTACGGTATTACTACACGATTGACGGCGAGCGGGCGCAGCAGTTCAATGTCGATTATGCGGCTCTCGGCGGCAGCAATGTGCTGGGCAGCTTCGTGAAGCTTGAGCCTGCAGTTACAGGAGCGGACCACTATGTGGAGATTTCCTTTAGTGCGGGCGCGGGCAGTCTTGCTCCGGGTGCGAATACCGGCGAGATTCAACTGCGCATTAACAAGACCGACTGGAGCAATTACAATGAGGCTGACGATTACTCCTATGATGCAACCAAAACGTCTTTCACAGACTGGAACCGGGTGCCGCTGTATCTGAACGGTGTGCTGGTCTGGGGCGTTCAGCCGCAATAAGCCTGAAGCCTTGTGAGTCAGCCCCGGCGTGACTCCGTGTCCTGACCCATCAATGACGAAGAACCTTCAACTCCACGCGCTGTGGTGTTGAAGGTTCTTTTTTAAGCGAAATAAGAAACATGTATGCGAAAAACCGAACACAATGTGCTGGGCGAAGGCGCATGGGCCAAATGTAGTCGGAAAACCGAACACAATGTGCTGGGCGAAGGCGCGTGGGCCGAATGTAATCGAAAAACCGAACACAATGTACTGGGCGAAGGCGCGTGGGCCAAATGTAGTCGGAAAACCGAACACAATGGGCTGGGCGAAGGCGCGTGGGCCAAATGTAGTCGGAAAACCGAACACAATGGGCTCAGCACCAGCACTGTTCAACCGTTAGAAAGTTTTTCTTTAGTAGGGGGAACTCTGGCTGGGGTGCAGTCAGACCTGCGCCAGCGGCGCGACTTTGTCGGCCGTCTCGATGGTTCCGCCGCCAAGACAGGTCTCGCCCAGATAGAAGACCACGGCTTGTCCGGGCGTAATCGCCTTTTGCTGAACATCAAAGGCCACATGGACGGTTCCATCGGCCTGCTTCGTCAGCGTAACTCCCTGATCCGGCTGGCGGTAGCGGAACTTGGCCGTACATTTTAGCGGCTCATCACCAAGGGTGTCCGGATCAATCCAGTTGACCCCTGAAGCTATAAGACTGGTCGAGTACAGGCTGATGTGCTTCTCACCTTGCACCACATACAGGGTATTGCTTGCCAGATCCTTCTCGGCCACGAACCAGGGTTCACCTGTCCCCGAGCCGCCGATACCAAGCCCCTGGCGCTGGCCCAGCGTGTAGTACATGAGGCCGTCATGGCGGCCCTTCACTTCGCCCGTAGCGATATCGACCATATTGCCTGACTGTGCAGGCAGGTATTGGCTGAGGAATTCGCGGAAATTGCGTTCTCCGATGAAGCAGACGCCGGTGCTGTCTTTTTTCTTCGCGGTATAGAGTCCGGCTTCCTCGGCAATCCGGCGTACCTCCGGCTTCGGCAGATGTCCGATCGGGAACATGGCCTTCGAGAGCTGGTACTGGTTCAGCGCATTTAGGAAATACGTCTGGTCCTTGTTGTTGTCCACGCCGCGCAGCAGCTTGAACAGGCCGTCTTCTTCCACGACCCGGGCGTAATGCCCCGTAGCGACATAATCTGCACCAAGCTGCAGTGCTTTGTTCAGGAATTCGCCGAACTTGATCTCGCGGTTGCACATCACATCCGGATTCGGGGTCCGGCCAGCCTTATATTCTTCAAGGAAATAGGAAAAGACTTTATCAAAGTATTCCTTCTCGAAATTAACGGTATAGTAAGGAATATCGATCTGCTCGCAGACGCGGCGCACATCCTCGGCATCGGTCTCGGCCGTACATACGCCGAACTCGTCGGTATCATCCCAATTCTTCATGAAGATGCCGATGACGTCATACCCCTGCTGCTTCAGCAGCAGCGCTGTAACAGAGGAATCCACTCCGCCCGACATCCCGACGACGACCCGGATATCCTGATTAGCTTTTGTCATCGTGATCACCATTTTCTGTACACAAAATACCGGCGTTCTCACTGAACACCCGGCTCATTGTGTATTATAACATACCTGTCTACCCCAAACGAGGACACTACTGCTATGAAATATAGCGAAAAACGGTCCGAAATTGACAATTTGTCCACCAGTGGAGAACAAAATCGTGAATTATTGCCGTTTGCTGTTTCAAATGTGTCCATAGATATGATAACATAAGCTGAGAGCAGACATCGGAATACATTGATATGCAACTAAACCGAAAGAGGTGCCCCTTTGAAAATCTCAACCAAAGGACGTTACGGATTAACCATTATGATGGAGCTTGCCCTGAAATTCGGCGAGGGGCCTACATCACTTAAGAGCATCGCCGAGAAAAACGGACTCTCCGAGCATTACCTGGAGCAGCTCATCGCCCCGCTGCGCAATGCAGGCCTGGTGAAGAGCATCCGCGGAGCTTACGGCGGTTATATTCTGTCCCGCGAGACCAACACCATTACCGCCGGAGATATCATCCGCGTCCTGGAAGGCCCGATCTCCCCGGTAGACTTCACCGAAGAAGACGACCCGGCCAAGCGCGACCTCTGGCTGCGCATCCGCGACAGCATCGCCGATGTGCTGGACTCCACCACCTTGTCCGACCTGATCAACTTCAAGGAAGAGAGCCAGGCGGATAATTACATGTTTTATATATAAAAATGTCTTTAAATCGTCCTTCTCAAGAAACTTGGGGAGGATCTTTTTTTATCTCGCTGTCTTTTTATTTGATCTGCAGTTCATCTGCATATGATCTTTATCTGTATAGGGTAACCTTATTGTATACTTTGGTAGTTCTATGCGTTTTATGTTCCTGGTTCTACAAAAAAAGGGTGAGGTTATCATATGTCAAAAACAATATTGATTGTGGAAGATGAAAATATTCTACGTGAAATTATGAAAGATTATCTGCTGGAAGAGGGATATCGCGTGATTGAAGCCATTGACGGAAAGCAGGCGATCTCGTTATTTCAGGAGCATGAGGTGGACTTGATTTTGCTGGACATCATGTTGCCGGAATTGGATGGATGGTCCGTATGCAGGCGAATCCGCAAGACGTCGAATGTGCCGATTATCATATTGACGGCCCGTTCGGATGAGGACGATACGTTGCTGGGGTTCGAGCTTGGCGCTGACGACTACGTGACCAAGCCTTACCGCCCGCTCATTCTGTTGGCCCGGGCCAAGCGGCTGCTGGAGAGCAGGCATACGCATGAGCATGAAAGCGACAGGGTGTCCGGCGGAGGCATTTCAATCCATTTTCCATCCCGGACCGTTTCGGTTGACGGCAAAAGCTCTGATCTAACGCATACGGAATTCGAAATATTAGCCTATCTACTGCAAAACAAAGGGATCATTATCAGCAGAGAGCAGCTGATTACGAAAATTTGGGGATATGATTTCGCGGGCGATGATCGTACGGTTAACAGTCATATCCGCAATTTGCGTTCCAAGCTGGGGGAGCATGCCAGGCAGATTGTTACGGTTGTGCGTTCAGGATATAAATTTGAGGAAGAGCTATGAAAAAGGGGATTGTGCTTAAACTGTTCCTGCTGACAGCAGGATTGTGCCTGTTCCTGATCGCCGTTATTTTCATCTTGCAGACCGTATTTTTCAAACAGTTCTACGTTCATCAGAAAATAAAAGACGTTAACGCGGCACTTCAGGCTTATGAACAAGACTACCTGGATCATGGCTCGAACACGCAGGAGATGGCCAAGCTGGAGCAAGACTTTTTTCAAAAGCATAACACCTGGATCACGGCTTTGGACTCCCGCGGAAATTTAAAGTTTGCAGATGATTTCTTCATGGACATTAAGCTGGATCATTCGGACGAACCGGCGCTTGCTGATACAACGATAACCGTGCCGCTATACAGTTTTATTAACATAGAGGACTTCAGCAGCAATCAAACGTTCCTCACTCCCTGGATTGAAGAAGGGGGAATGATCGCCATGGAAGGCTTAATCATCAACAATCAGCCAATGATCCAGCGGATGGGAAGGAACAGTTCCAATCTGAGAGATGAGAGCCGGCTGGAAAATCATCAGATGGTGAGCAAAGAGTACGAGGTCCTCGATCGATCGGACGCGATCCAATATCGTGAGAAATATTCCACCTTTCTGATCAAAGGAACGATTACGAAAGTCCGGGTACCGGAAGGGGCTGGAGTCTCGCGTTACACCAATCACTTGTTTCTGGACCGTATCAAAGCTTTCCAGGCGGATCTATTGTACGGCGACTTTAAGGATGCCACGAACGCACAACAGATCGTAGATGTTGAAGAAAATCACGTGAACTACAAAATTTTCGTGGACCGAACCCAAGATCGCGACGGAAATCCGGCATACCTGTTCGCGATGACGTCGCTGCAGCCTGTTAATGAAGCCGTAGGGATCATCAAAGACTACTACGTGTATATCATTATTGTGACCTTGCTGCTCGCGCTATTGGCATCGTTTTACTACTCCCGTCAGATCGCCCGGCCGTTGCTGCGCATCAACCGTACCACCCGGCAAATGGCAGACCTTGATTTCTCGGAGACTATTCCCATCAGAACGAAGGATGAAATCGGAGACTTGTCGGGCAGCATTAACGAGCTCTCCGAGCGCCTGCACTCGCATATTCTCCAGCTGGAGCAGGACATCGAGAAGGAAAAGCAGCTGGAACATACGCGAAAAGAATTTATAGCCGGCGTATCGCATGAGCTGAAGACTCCGTTAAGCGTCATTCAGAGCTGCCTTGCCATTTTGAATGACGGGGTTGCCAGCCATAAGCGGGAGCATTATTTTGCGGCGATGGAAGACGAGGTCGGCCGGATGAATGTGCTGATCGCGGATATGCTGGAATTGGCCAAATATGAATCGGGTACGTACAAAATGGACACCAGTTCGTTCTATATCGATGTTGTCATCAAGCGGGTATGCACTAAATTAGCGCCTGATTTTGCGGCCAAGCAGCTGCTTCTCCACACTTCACTTATCCCTGCCCAAGTCCAGGGGAACGAGCGCCGTATAGAGCAGGTCATCGTCAATTTCCTGACCAATGCGATTTCGTATACGCCGGAGCAAGAATCTATATATGTCAACGCTTCGGAAGAGAGGGACACCATTCTAATTTGTATCGAAAATAAAGGCGCCCATATCCCCGATGAGCAGCTGGAGAAAGTATGGGACCGTTTCTACCGCGGTGAAACCTCCCGCCACCGGTCTACTGGTGGGACGGGTCTTGGTCTTGCCATATCCAAGAAAATTTTGGAGATGCACGATGTGCCTTACGGCGTGAACAATACCTCCGATGGAGTGATGTTTTATTTTCAATTGAATAAAAAAGCGTAGCAATACGGAAGAAAGTGCAGACCTTGGTTCTGCGCTTTTTCTTTTGTTCTTTTTTGATACCGCCTTGATATCCTCTGCACTTGTTCTGCATCTCTCCCTGTTATTCTTTCTTTCAGAGAGGGGGCAAGAGCACTGCTATCTATACCTGATTCTAAATAAAGAGAGGTCGATGTTCATGTTTAAAAAAATCATCCTGTCGCTGGTTATTGGCGGTACGGCGCTTACTTTGGCAGCCTGTGGGAATGGGCAAGCTCCGCAAGACGTAACATCTCAGCCGCAAGCCAATGAAACAGCTCACTTAGAGAAGTCAGACCAGACTTCCTACAAAACGATATTTAAGAACAGCGTATTTCTGGGAGATTCGATTACAGAGGCGCTATCCTACCATGACATTCTGGACGAGTTCAATGTAGTGGCAGGTGCCGGAAAGACTACCGAGCTGTCTCTGATGAGTGGAGATGTCGATAAGCTGGCAGAGCGGAATCCGCAGCATGTATTTATCATGCTGGGGTCTGATGATATTCTATTGCCGCCCCAAATTACCGATAACCCCAAGCAGTATTCGCTGAAGTTTTACGCCGAATTGATCGACAGCATCCAGGAGAAGCTTCCGGAGGCATCCATAACGGTTTTGCCGGTTACTCCGGTTACGCCGGAAGCTGAACAAGTGGAGCCACGCTACAAAAATATCAGCGATTACAACCAAGGCTTACAAGAGCTGGCGGACAAGCAGCAGGTTGGATTTGCCGATTTATCTTCGATCTTTGATGACGGCCAACATTTGTATAGCTCGGACGGCATTCATTTTAAACCGGAATTTTATACGCGTATGCTCGATTTGCTGAAGGACCGGGTGAAATAACATGCAGCTGGATGAAGATCTGGAGGTGACGGGGATTGGTTTTTAGCAGCCTTATATTTGTATTCCTCTTTCTGCCGGTCACCCTGCTAATCTACTATATCTCGCCTATGAGGATTAGAAATGCTGTTCTGCTCGCCGCAAGCCTGATCTTCTATGCATGGGGAGAGCCCGTCTACATTTTCCTGATGATCTTCTCGGCAGTATTCGACTATGTGAACGGGGTCCTGATCGATAGATACAGACATCGTAAGGGGATTGCACGCGGAGTGTTGATCCTGTCCATGATTGGCAGCCTGGGGATTCTTGGCTTCTTTAAATACGCGGGCTTCGTGTTCGATAATATCAATTCGCTATTTAACCTGCATTTGCAGGCAGCAGATCTTCCGCTTCCGGTGGGCATATCGTTCTACACGTTCCAGACGATGTCTTACATCATCGATGTTTACCGCAGGAAGGTGCCTGTTCAGAAGAACCTGATCGCCTTCGGCGCCTACGTAACGATGTTTCCGCAGCTTGTGGCGGGACCGATTGTTAAATATGAAGATATCGCGGGACAGCTCGCTAAGCGCACAGTGACGTTGGAGCGTTTTGGCGAAGGGGCGGAATTGTTCATCAGAGGACTTGCCAAAAAAGTGCTGCTTGCCAACAATATCGGTTTGCTGTGGACAAGTGTCAAAGTGGTGCCTGCGGGAGAACTATCGGTACTTTCTGCATGGCTCGGCATTGTCGCCTTCACGTTTCAAATTTATTTCGATTTTAGCGGGTATTCGGATATGGCACGTGGTCTGGGTAGAATGTTCGGGTTCGAATTTATGAAGAACTTTGACTATCCTTATATTTCCAGGAGTATTACGGAATTTTGGCGGAGATGGCATATTTCGCTCGGTGCCTGGTTCCGTGAATATATCTACATCCCGCTCGGCGGGAACCGGGTGGGTATGTTAAAGCAGCTGCGAAACTTGGCGGTTGTATGGTTTATAACCGGATTATGGCATGGAGCGAGCTGGAACTTTATCATTTGGGGCTTATATTTCGGCCTCTTTGTCACACTTGAAAAGCTAATTCTCTTGAAACAGCTTCAGCGCTTGCCTGTCTTTGTAAGCCATGTCTACACCCTGATGATCGTGATCATCGGCTGGGTATTTTTCGAATTTGAACAATTGCCCGCAGCCCTGACCTTCATCGGAACGATGTTTGGTGCCGGAACACATGGATTCGCTGACAACCGGGCGCTCTACGATCTGTCGGGGAATGCCCTGCTGCTGCTGATCCTCACGGTTTGTGCCACTCCGTTACCCGGCAAAGCCTTGGCCCGTATCCGAACCAGATTTGCCCGGTCCGGCACGATTGCCACGCTTGTCATCTACTGCATTTTCATCGTGGCCTCAACAGCGTATCTGGTCAATGCAACGTACAATCCATTCTTATACTTTCGTTTTTGATGTTTTTGCTGGAGGTGATTTGATTGAAGAAATACGACCAAGTCTATTACCGCGCACTCGCCATTGTACTGCTTATGTTTACCGGGGCGGTATTGGTTGTCAATATTCTGACCCCGGGAAAGGTATTTTCCGAATCAGAGAACCGGATGCTGCAGCAGCTCCCGGCCTTCTCGCTTCAAGCCTTAGAATCAGGCAAGTTTACTTCCGAATTTGAAGCGTATCTATCGGATCAGTTTATGGAGAGGGACTTTTGGATTGGACTGAAATCTGACGCGGACCGGGGATTGGGAAGGAAAGAGAGCAACGGGGTTTACATCGGCAAGGACGGATACTTAATTCAAAAATTTACTCCTCCCGGGGAAGGAGAGTTGGAAGACAAGGTGAAAGCCATTCAAGCCTTTGATCAGGCTACGCCTGGTCTGCGCAAATATATGATGCTGGTGCCGACGGCAGCTTCCATACTTGAGGATAAATTGCCGCCTTATGCTTCCGGGGGCGGTGAGAGGGTCTATTGGAACAAGATAAAGGCTTCTGATCTCGGGAATATTCACTGGATCGATGTTTTCCCCGCGCTGGAGGCGAACAAGGAGCAGCCGCTCTATTACAAAACGGACCATCACTGGACGACCAAAGGCGCTTTTCTAGCCTATCGGGAGCTGGGTGCATCCATAAGTTTTACCCCCAAGAACGAAGACGATTTCAACATTCGTGAGGTCACCGGTCAGTTCTACGGATCTTTGTATTCGAAAAGCGGATTCAGGCACGTACAGCCGGATTCTATAGAGCTGTATTATCCCAAGAGACCGGCGGCCCTGTCCGTGGATTATGCCCACGAACAGCAAAGTGCGGATTCGATGTACGTTATGGAAAACCTCACAAAGAAGGATAAATACACTGTTTTTTTCAATGGGAATCATAGCCTGATCCGCATAACAACCGGACATACGGAAGGGCGGAGACTGCTTATTGTTAAAGATTCGTATGCCAACAGCCTGATCCCTTTTTTAACATCGCATTTCAGTGAAATTGATGTGGTAGACCTCCGTTATTATGATGGGGATCTACTGAAGCTTACGGAAGAACGGCAAATCCGCGACATGCTGATTTTGTATAACATCACCACATTTGTTGAAGATCCATCTATTACATCATTAGCAGATTCTGTGGAATAATCCATAAAGGGGTTGAGTAACGATGTTTCCGGGAAAGAGAATGAAATACTTAGTTGTCCTGGCTGCAGTCATGAGCTTATGTGGCATTCTGATCGGATGCTCCAGTAAGAAGGAAGACGCCAAGGATGTTCCTGTCCATACCATTGAGGAGCGTATCAAGCAAGCGGCTTCTATGGAAGCCATGGAAAAAGGGGATATGAACAGGCTTAAGAAGCTCTATCATTTTAATGCAGAGGAAGTTCAGGATTTTGTGCTCTATACGGCAGAATCGAACGTCGAAGCAAATGAGCTGGCCGTGATCAGGGTGAAGCAAGAGAATCAGGCGGAAAGCGTTAAGGAGAAAATCATGAAAAGAATTGAGGCTCAAAAGGTCAAGCTGAAGGACTACCGTCCTGAGCAATTTTACCTCGTCGAAAAGCATATATTAAAGGTCAAAGGCCCATATATTTTGTTTACGGTCTCCAAGAATGCGGAGCAAATCGAAAGTGCGTTTAACGAAGCGCTTAAATAATCTCATTCACAAATGCGAAAAAGACCCCTCGGGCCATCCACGGCTTGGAAGGGGCACGCATAAGTTTCTATCTGCAGGAGCTATCTGGCTAGCGGGCCTATTTATTTTATCCCCCGCCCAGCAGCCGCTGAAGCCGCGTTGCCAGCTTTTGGCCGGCATTGGCCTCTACGAGCGTAAGGTCCCACAATACCGCATGGGTTCGAGGGTCGGCAGCATCAGTTTTGACTGTAAGGGTCAGCTCCTGTTTGCCTTCAAGCGGCACCTGAAAAGACAGCGGCTGATTCTCGCCCGGTGCGATATTCACATCCAGGGAGTAAAGCTCTTCTCCGTCGGCGCTGATCATGACGCTGCTGGTGCCGCTGCCCTTAGCAGGTATAGCATCGTCAGGGACGCCGAAATTCCCGGCTAACTCCTTATACTGTCCATCCAGGCGTATTGAGAACTCGTGGAGTCCCGGATGATCAGGGCTATAGAGATTGACCGCCGGTTCAATCTGCTCCTGTGCCATAGTGAAACTATGGAGTCCTTGTTCCCACTGCACTTCACCATGCTCAAGGGGGAGCTGGTCCAGCGCTCTGATCTCCCCGCGGCCATGATCCAAATAATAGTTAATACCGCTCACGGCGGAGTAGACGATTAATGTCAAGATAGCGCCTGAGGACAGGAGCTTGAGCACCCCTCTTGGCGTTGTCCGGTCGCGGCGGATCAGCCGCTGGGCGCCGTAGCCGACAGCCGCACCGAGCGTATTAATAACGATATCGTTGATATCGAACGCACCCAAACGGGTTACCATCTGAATCAGCTCTACCCCGGTAATGGCTGCTAAGAAGACTAAGAGGAACGGCAGGAAGCGGCAGCGAACCAGCAGCGGGATAACGAGGCCGAACGGTACGAAGGCCAAATAGTTACCCAGATTGAAGACCCATAGATTCAAATAACCACCGCCTGGAAAGTGCAGCGGAATTCCGTCAAAGGTCAGCTGATACCGTAAGCCTGTCTCCGGCAGAGCCGATGAGCGGTTGAAGCCGGCAAACAAGAAAAATAAGGTGAGGATCGTGTAGAGACTTAAGCCGATCCAGACGGCAGTCCTCTTTTTGCCTTCAAACATGATGGTTGACCTCTCTTTATTCTTAGTTTAGTCCCCCTTGCAGGGATAACATAGGAAGTATAAGCTATCCTCACAGCTCCAGCAAGGCGGAGGGGATTTACGTTCAGCTTTTCCTATCATCACACATTAATGTGTTAATCGTACTTGCAATCCATCCAATGCCTATTCTTTGGGTGTGGCCAATAACAGCACCAATGTTCTGCTCAATACTGCCAGTGTTACCGGACCCGTGACCTTTTCCGGCGTTTCGACTGGATAAAAGAAAAAAAACCGTCAGCCTTAATTGGTCGGCGGGATTTTTTATACTAGATCAATCCATTCATCCTCTATTCTCCTTGATCAGTGTACGCTCATACTCCGACGGGGTTCGGTCTTAATGGGACGGTCGGCTCGGCGTTACGGACTGAGACGCGCTTATTTCGAAGGAGAGTCACAACTTGGGCAAGTTGCGGACACGGCCCTTATTAACGAATATTCCGCTCCTAAACGTTCTTTAGAGAGACAATAAGGTCCACTCGGTCCGTTACTCCGCAAGAAGTTCCTGTTTCTTCAAATTAACGGCTCTCTGGTCCGTAAGGAACCGAAGTAGCTCGGGGCCCTTGCTTGGCCTGCAGGCTACATTACTCCATTTTTGATTTTACAATTTTGCTGGCGGTAACTTGTGCCGGAAAGGAATCATCACTTGTTTGATAGAACACTTCAATTTCTTCACCCTTTTATATTTAGAAGGTGAAACTTTATTTACCCAAATGGCTTGAGAATACATATTAGTTTCTAGAACTTCCTTGTAATTCTTATTCAAGTCTTCTTCTTTCAACTGAGCGATTACCAAGATCCTTGTATTCTCTACATCTACTGTGTGTACCTTCCCTTTAAAAACATTATCCCCTTGCTACAGGCGGCCAGGGCTAACAAAAAAACGAAAATGAGAGTCGATTGGAGACTCGCTTTTAGAAGCATGGACGTTCTCCTTTGAGGGGGTATGACATTATTCAATATTACCTCCTTTTGGGTTTCAGTTCCAGCTAGTGAATGCGGTGGAATTCCTGTTTGTTCCAGCTTTTCTCTATCTCTAAATGTTCCTTCCCGGTTCTAACTATCTCCGACTCAGCATACCCTATCTTAACGGGAACATTTGTTCTATTTTACCATTGCTTAAAAATCTTAATCCTGGTTATAATACAAACAAATGTTCTTACTTAAGCCCGGAGGCGATTAGTCATGAAGATGAGCATCGGCCAAACCATAGAAATGATATACCTGGACAAAGCGGGCCAGATTACGCAGCGGAAAATTGAAGTGCGCGGCATTCGTGACGGCCGCATACGTGCCACCTGTCTGAGTACCGGCCAGCCCCGTGTATTCCTAACCGCCAATATTCTGTCGTGGCATCCGGTACGGGGGCGGAGGTATGCCTAAGGACCGGATTATTCTGCTCTCGGACTGCCAGTCCTTCTATGCCAGCGTCGAGAAGGCGGCCCATCCCGAATATGCGGATCAGCCTGTCGCTGTGGGTGATCCGTCGCGGATGAACGGGATTGTGCTGGCCGCCTGCCCGCTTGCGAAATCCTATGGCGTAACTACCGCATCACGCGTGGGCGAAGCCCTGACGAAATGCCGGGATCTCGTGGTCATCCGGCCGCGGATGGGGACGTATATTCAGGTCTCGCTGCTGATCTCAGAGATCTACCAGGGGTATACCGATCTGGTAGAGGCGTTCAGCATTGATGAGCAATTCCTGGATGTGACCGGTTCTCTGCGCGTGTTCGGAGGGGATTTGCCGGAGCTGATTCACTCGATCCAGCAGCATGTTCTGTTATCTACCGGAGTGTGGACCCGGGTGGGCATCGGCCCGTCCAAAATCCTCGCTAAAATGGCCAATAATTTCGCCAAGAAGAAGGCAGGCGGAACCTTCCGGCTGGATTACGATAATCTGGACACAGAGCTATGGCCGCGCCCGGTGCATGAAATGTTCATGGTGGCGGGCCGGATGACCAAGAATTTCTACCGCATGGGTATTTCGACCATTGGAGACATTGCCCGGATGGAGCTGGGCGAGCTGAAGCGGAGAATGCGCACCACGCTGGGTAAGCAGAGCGATATTCAAGCGGAATATTATTGGCAGACCGCACGCGGCATCGATCCCAGCCCGGTGGTGACCGGGATACGCCATGAGATGAAGTCCGTCGGCCACGGGAAGGCGCTGCGCTGGAATCTGTATACCCGGCTGCCGGAGATTGAGGTGGTGCTGCTGGAGCTGGTGATTGAGGTCTGCCGGCGGGCGCGGAAGTACCGATACATGGGAGCTGTGGTGTCCGTTGCGGTAGTGGAGACAGACGGCAACACCTCGAATGCCTACAGCCGGCAGACGACACTGCCGGAGCCTTCGTCGTTAACCCATGAGGTGGCAGCGGCTGCCTACCGTCTATTCGTAGATCATTGGAGCGGCTTGCCGATTAGCCGGCTGGCTATCTCTATATCCCAGCTCACGGATGACAGCGTGATGCAGCTGACCTTGTTCGACGACCGGATACGAAGCAGTAGCAGAGAACGGGCTATTGATCAGATTAAGAACCGGTACGGAAGCGGGGCGCTGATTCGCGCGTCTTCTTTGCTGGAGTCTGGGGTAGCTCTGGAACGGGCGCAGCAGATTGGGGGGCACTATAAATGAGCAAGCTAGACGGAAACGAGCGGTGGAAATCCAAAATGTTAATGACAGAGCATGTCCAGCAGTATGAGCAGAAGCAGGGGACAGAGGGCAGGAAAATGATTACGGTAGAGGAGCGGACGATGGTGCGTGACCTCATTCTGCTTCCTTACCTCGATACGATGGTCAGCAAAAGTCTGAAGGAGCTTGAGCTGTCCAATAGTATTCTTAAGCGGGCTTTCATGCTCGCCGGCCAGGCGATTCAGCAGCGTATTATGCAGGATACCTACCAGCTCCAGAAGGAGCTGAAGCAGCATAATATCCGGGTGCTGGCCGATGAGCAGGAGGAGTTCCTGGTGTATTACAAAATCTTTTGCCGGGGCTATCAGGAACGCTTCGGACTTACCCGGGATGTGATGCGCACCGAGATCAGCCTGCGGCTGACCAGGTACACGGCGGAGCTTGGAGCCGGTCTGAAAAACCAGCATTTGAGCAGTTAGTATCAGCTACAGCGCTTTGGTGAAGAAAATCTCTAGCGGCTCATTATCCGGCAGCAGGCAGCCTGAGTCCCGGTAGCCCAGTTTCCGGTAGAAATGCTGTGCCTCTTCACTCGCCATCGAGGAGGTCATAACCTGCTTATGGCCCATGGCCTGCATCGCTTGCTCCCAGTGCTGCACCGCCTGTCTGCCGAAGCCTGCGCCGCGATAAGGCTCATCAATCCACAGCAGATTCATGAAGGGGATCTGGTCCCAGAAATACCCGTACCGCAGCCAGCCAATGTCCAGGCTACCCTCGCTCAGAATGTAAATCTCCTGCTGGTTTATTTTAGAGAGAAGAAGTGAGTTCAGGATATGGTGGTCACGGCTTGCGAGATAATCATAATCGGCTTCGGTTGCGGTTCTAATGTCCATGCGGCGATTCTCCTGTCATTGTATAGTGTGTGAAGAACGATTGTCCTTACAAAAGTATACCACCTCCGGTAGTCCGGTTCGGTGTAACAAACAGCTATAAACAAACAAGCCCCTTCCCGGGGCTTGTCTTTGATTGGCCCGAATGTATGCCAAAAACAGCATACATTGTGCCGGTGCGCAGGTAATCAGGCTTCGCCGCCAGCTTGTCCGCTATACAGAATCCGGTATTCCAGCGGCTCCAGCGTCATGCGGATTTTCTCCCCATCCTGCTCCACAGGCTCGCCGCTCAAGGCATCCTGCCAAGTGCCCTCACCCAGTGATTGCGTAAGCGTCAGCGGTTCAGCGGAATTATTCATCCAGACTGTGAAGCGGGTGTGCTCATTCCAGCGTTCATACACTAGGGCCCGGCTGCCCGGATCACTCCGCAGGAAGCGGAACTGGCCGGTGCGCAGCACCTCGTGCTCTTTGCGCAGGGCAATGAGGCTCTGATAAAAGCGCAGCAGCTCACGGTCCTGCCGGTCCTCTTCCCAGATCATACATTTGCGGCAGTCCGGGTCGTCTCCGCCGGTAAGTCCGATCTCGTCCCCATAGAAGATGCACGGCGTTCCGGTGAAGGTGAAGAGGAAGGTGACCGCAAGCTTCAGCCGCCCCTTGTCTCCGCCGAGCCGGTTAAGCACTCTCGGGGTATCATGGCTTGCCAGAAGATTGAACAGCACCTCATTCGCCTGCCGGGGATAACGCATGAGCAGCCCGTAGATTTGAGCAGCGAAGGTTCCGGGATCAACCTCCTCGTCGGTCCCGAAGAACTTCAGCAGCCGGTCAGAGAAGGGATAGTTCATTACCGAATCGAACTGGTCGCCCTGCAGCCAGCTGAGGGAGTCGCTCCACACCTCGCCGATGATGAACGCTTCCGGGTTAATTTCTTTGACCGCCTTGCGGAAATCCCGCCAGAATACATGGTCCACCTCATTGGCTACATCCAGCCGCCAGCCGTCGATGTGTACCTCCTTGAGCCAGAATTTGGTGATATCCAGCAGATAATCTCTGGCTTCCGGATGGGCAGTGTTGAGCTTGGGCATTCCGCTGAAGAAGCCGAAGGTATCATAGTTGGCCTTGCCGTCCAGCACCTGAACGGGATAATCATGGACATGGAACCAGCCTGCGTATTTGGAATCCGCTCCATGCTCCAGCACATCCTTGAACGGTGCGAACTCGGAGCTGGTATGATTGAAGACGGCATCGAGGACCACCTTAAGCCCTTTGGAATGGGCGAGATCAACCAGTTGCTTGAGCTTATCAAGATCCCCGAAGCTGGCGTCAATCGTTCCGTAGTCAACGGTGTCATATTTATGGTTGCTGGGAGCCTGGAAGATCGGGGTCAGATACAGCGCCGTTACGCCAAGCTCGGCAATATAATCCAGATGGTCAATCATCCCCTGCAAGTCTCCGCCAAAATAGCTGTCGTGGGTGGGCGGTGCCCCCCATTCGAGCGTCCCTTCGGGGTCATTCGCCGGATCTCCGTTAGCGAAGCGGTCCGGCATAATCTGATAGAAGACCGCAGATTTCGCCCATTCGGGAACCTGGAGCAGGTCGGCCTCATGAAGGTAAGGCATTTCGTAGTAGCCTCCGGCAGGCTCGGGCAGCCCGTCTGTAAAGAAGCCGGATTCTAGCATCCATACGGTTTCCTGATCGGTTTCCAGCCGGAAGCCATAGGAGAAACGTTTGAATTCGGGGAAGATCTCTGCTTCCCAATAATCGAAGAAGCTGTCGGTAGCCACCTTGCGCATGCTCAGCTCCTGATGATGCTGCTCCCAGTCGTATTTATCGCCGATCAGGGCAAATACCCGGTCTACATTGTTTTTTTTGCTGCGGATTCTTAAGTGGTAGGTGTCCTTGTTATAGGCATACGCCCATCGCCCCTGCGTTGAATGATAGAGACATTCCAGCTCGATGGAGGCGCCGGATGAGCTTAAGGACACTGCTTGTCTGCTGGGAGCCATATGAAATTCCTCCTGGGATACGTATTGTGGATGGATATTATGAGGTATGAGCTTTAGTTAATACCCTGGGACCGGAGGTTTCAAACAGCAGATATTTCACCAGGCAGCAGTCAAAATAGGGTGCCCTGCACCGGCTCCGGCCCGGCTCTGCGGATCAGCTCCGGGTAGTCACTCCGAGCATTGCCTACGGCTGGGGAGACGGGATAAGCCATCATCTGTTCCGCATCGTAAGGCCGCAGCAGCTTCATCAGGTCGGGAATATTCCGGTTGCTGCGCTCCAGCCACTGCGCTTCCCCGTCTGCATCCAGAATGACCGGCATCCGGTCATGGATGTCTTTCATGAGAGTGTTCGGAGCGGTGGTGATAATTGTGCAGGTGGAGATTCTGCCGCCGTCCGGACTGGTCCAGATATCATACAGTGCAGCCATGGAGAACAGCTTACCGTCCCGCATCGTGATCCGCATCGGCTGCTTGCCGCCTTCCAGGGTCTTCCAGTCATAGAAGCCGTCTGCGGGAATCACACAGCGGCGGGAGGCCACCAGCCCTTTGAATGAAGCCTTTTCCAGCAGCGTTTCACTGCGTGCATTGATTAGCTTGGCAGCGTTCTTGTCCTCCTTGGACCAGGAAGGGAGCAGCCCCCAGCGGAGTTCTCCGAGCTTATTCTGTGTGCCGTCATGAATAACCGCAGCAATATGCTGCATCGGAGCCGCGTTATACCTTGGCGCATATTGGATGAGCGGATGCTCCCGGATGAAATACTTGGCGATCAGCTCCTCCAGCGTTACCGTGATCGTATATCTTCCGCACATTTTGTCTATGCCTCCCTGGGTAGTTTATGGTTTACAGACCGAACAGCTTGTCTTAGCATTATATTAGAATTATATAAGATGAGACTGAAGATTGCGAAGGGGGACGGCAGCACATGATTATCGTAAGCTCCTGCCTGGCAGGAATGAAGGTCAGATATAATGGAACCGATTGTCTGGAGCAGGGCATCCGGCAATTGCTGGACAGCCGGCAGGCGGTTGCAGTATGCCCCGAGCTGCTGGGCGGCTTCTCTACCCCGAGAGAACCGGCAGAGATTATAGGCGGCAGCGGCAGAGATGTGCTGGAGGGGCAGGCCCGGGTGGTTGACAGAACAGGGAATGATGTAACCGCAATGTATATAGAAGGCGCGCATGCCGCGCTGGAGCAGGCACGCAGCTTAGCTGCCACGCTTGTTGTCCTTAAGGAGAACAGCCCTTCCTGCGGCAGCTCAAGGATCTATAACGGAGAATTTGCGGGCGGGAAAATCCCCGGAGAAGGGGTGACCACAGCCCTCTTGCGGCTGCATGGTATTGAAGTGATCTCCGAGGAGCAGCTTGCCGCGCGGTTGCCGGAATTAGAGGGCTGATCGGGAGCGCCAACCATGGACAAATGTTACAATATTGTGTTTATTAACAGGTGGTAAAACAGGCAGTTCAGCAGTATAATCTAGTAGTCCTGTAAGAAAATCCTGAATTTCAAGAAGTGGAGAATTTCGTTATGAAACCCATCTATTTGGACCACGCCGCCTCAACACCGGTTCATCCGGAGGTGGCAGCGGTTATGTATCATATGCTGTTGAACGAGTACGGCAATGCGTCCAGTGTGCACCAGTTCGGACGGTCTGCCAAGAGAATTATAAATGGGGCGCGCGATAGAATCGCGGGCTTTTTGGGCTGTTCCCCTGAGGAGTGGGTGTTCACAAGCGGCGGCACGGAGAGCGATAATCTCGCCCTGTTCGGGGCGGCCTATGCTTCTGCTTCCAAGGGTAGACATATCATTACTACAGCGGTTGAGCATCATGCAGTGCTGCATACCTGCGCGGAACTGGAAGGGCAGGGCTTCGAGGTCACCTATCTTCCTGTCGATTCTACCGGCCGTGTCTCTTTGGAGGATGTAGAATCGGCTCTGCGCGAGGATACAGTACTGATTAGCATAATGTATGTGAATAATGAAGTGGGAACTGTACAGCCTATAGAAGAGATTGGCAGATTAGCGGCCGAACGGGGTGTGCTTGTGCATGTAGATGCTGTACAAGCTCTGGGAACGCTGCCCCTGGTGCTCCGCGATCTGCCGGTAGACTATATGAGCTTCTCGGCCCACAAGATCGGAGGTCCGCAGGGGATTGGAGGCTTGTACGTCCGGCGGGGGGCGCCGCTTATGCCAAGACAGCATGGCGGACTTCAGGAGCGCGGCCGGCGGGCGGGCACGGAGAGTCTGGCTCATACCGCCGGGTTCGCCAGAGCCGTTGAACTGGTTGTACAAGGGCTGCCGGGTCATCATGAGCAGGCTCTGGAGCTCCGCAGAACACTGCTGGAAGAGCTGGACAAGCAGGTCGGAGCAGAGAGATATGTCGTCAACGGAAATGAACAGCATACGGTGCCTGGAATTCTGAATATCAGCTTCCCCGGGGCCAAGACAGATGTGCTGCTGATGAACCTGGACATGGAACGGATTGCGGCAGCCAGCGGCTCAGCCTGTACATCAGGATCTCTGGAAATCTCGCATGTTCTGCAGGCGATGAAGCTTCCGGAAGAACTTTTGAACTCTGCGATTCGCTTTAGTACAGGTTTGGGTAATACTAATGAAGAAATGCAGGTTGTGGCCCAGAAAGTTGGAACCGTTTTGAACCGGCTGCGTACAAAAGACTAGGTTTTCGTGCAGTCTGGCAGACGTTCGGGAGGTCTTTGGCCCATGGGACCCGTATGCAATACTTAAGGTGAGGGGACTTTGGATACCATGAAGCTTCAAGATATGATTGGCCTCACTGTATATGAAGTTGAAGAAGGTACGGAAGTCGGTGAAATAATCGACATTGGACTGGATTCAAACTGGAATATTACGGGTATTGAACTGGAAAGTAAATCTTTTTTTGGAAGGCTTGTGAAAGTTGTGGCATGGGATAATATTGCCGCTTATGGCGAAGATGCTGTCATGATCCGCAATAAAGAGTCGATTGTTAAGGTTGACGCTGACCATATATCCTACACTTTCCTCTTGGGAAAGAACAAATTGAAGGACAGGCAGGTGCTTACAGCATCGGGAACGGTGCTTGGGCGAATATCGGATGTTTATTTTGACCAAAAGTTGGGAAACACAATAGTAGCGCTGGAAATCAGTGACGGGCTTGTAACTGATTTGATCGAAGGCCGCAAATGGCTGCCTTGTTCTGAAGAGATGACTATCGGAGAGGATTCTGTACTGGTTCCCGCGATGAGTGAAGAACGGCTCCAAAATGCCATTAATATTGTTAACGGATAGGTGGAATGTATTATATGAAGTGTCCAAACTGCAACTCCAAGGATATCGGCAAGATCGGCTCCCACCAGTTCTATTGCTGGGGCTGTTTCATCGAACTAACGGTCAACGGCGAGAAAATGTCGGTGTATCAGGTTGAAGAGGATGGCACGCTCAGCTCGCTTGACGATCTGTTCTCGGGTGAAGAGGTTGCACAGGATTTCCCGCAAATCCACGCCTCCTCTTGAGCATTGCCTGATTCATAACCGGCTAACAGTTACATAGATTCGCCGTGCCCAAATACCGGGCGGCTCTTGAAGCCGTCCGGTATTTGGGCTTTTTGCCGTCTGCAAAACAACACTACGAAAGTTGCATCTTTGTTATAAGGGCTAAGGAATTGGTATGTCGTCTCCGGGACACGGACCCTATACTGAAATCGACTGGCACGGGGCCAGAATTCAACAAGGTTCTACACGAGGGGGAATATTCAGATGTACCGCAAAGGAATATCGAAGCTTCTGATTGCCGGATTGCTGCTGTCAGGAATTCAGCTTCCGGGAACTACAGGAATAGCGCAGGCAGATAACGGGAAAGACGCAGACAGGCTGTCTGCATGTACAGGACAGGCAGATGCAGCCCGGGCGGCAGGGTTCACCGATATGAAACAGCACTGGGCGTCGGCTGCAGTGAACAAGCTGTCAGCCGCAGGAATTCTGCAAGGGGACGAGGCAGGACAATTCAGACCGGGAAAAGCGGTCTCACGGGCAGAGATGGCCGCCATCATCAGCCGCGTGTTCCGTTATTCGGATTCGGGCAGCACTGTGTTCAGTGATGTAAGCGCTTCTTCCTGGTATGGCAAGGATGTAAGCCGCGTGAATGCCGCAGGCGTTATTCAAGGCTACGCGGACGGCCGGTTCCAGCCGGGATCGGCGGTCACCCGCCAGGAAGCTGTAACCATGCTGAGCCGGGCGTTCACGCTGGAGGCGGGCTCCCCGGGTGCGCTGGCTGCACAGTCAGATGCGGCAGTGGTCAGCGGCTATGCCCGGGAAGCCGTGAGTGCGATGCTGGACGCCGGTTACCTGCGCGGCGATGCGGACGGCAAGCTGAATCCCAAGGCGCAGATGACCCGGGCCGAGCTGGCCGAGCTGCTGAGCCGGATGGTCGGGTGGATCAGCTCAGGCGAGGGAAGCCAGAAGCTTGGAGCCGTGTCCGGCAATGTGATTGTCAACCGGGCGAATGTGCAGCTCGAAGGCGGCCCGGTCAGCGGCAATCTCTACGTCACAGCCGGAGCAGGGGAAGGGGAAGTCTCGTTCTCGGGCATTAAGGTGCAGGGAACGGCACATATCTCAGGAGGCGGTGACCATTCGGTGGTGTTCCGCCAATCTACCCTGGGACAGATCAAGCTGAATAAGCTTACCACCCTGGTAAGGATGGTACTGGAGGATGGCAGCACCGCAGCGCGCATTGAATTGCTTAAGCCGGCGAAGGTGGAGATCGGAGCGGGCTCACGCGCAGAGACTGTGCTCATTGGCGCAGGCGCTGCAGGATCAGAGATCGTGAGCCGGGGGCAGATCGGCCGGCTTGAGAACCAGGCAGATCGTGTGCTGCTCAACGGCCAGGCACTCAAGTCCGGCGAGACGCTTCGGGACTTGTCCGGCACGGGAGCTACAGCGCAGGCAAGTGCCAAGGCTACCACTGCCCCGGCCCAAGCGGGCGGCGGAAGTGCAGGCGGTGTCACACCAGCGCCAAGCTCAACACCTTCACCAGCGACGCCGGTGCCGACAGCGGCGCCTGCTACCACACCAACCCCAACGCCGGCCCCGACTCCGCCAACCCAGAACAATCCATGGGAGCTGGTGTGGAATGACGAATTCGACGGCCAGGCCATTGATGAGGGCAAATGGAATGTACAGGATACCGGCACGGTGTACAATAACGAGCTGGAATATTATCACCCGGACAACGCTTCGCTTACGACAGAGAGCGGGCAGAGCGTACTGGAGCTGGAAGCCCGGAAGCAGGCTTACGGCGGGAAGAATTATACTTCAGCCAAGCTGACCTCGAAGATGAAGGGCGACTGGACCTACGGCAAATTTACCGTGCGGGCCAAGCTGCCGGTTCAGCAGGGCATGTGGCCAGCCATCTGGATGATGCCAACCGATGACGAGACGCAGTATGGACCTTGGCCGGGAAGCGGCGAGATGGACATTATGGAATTGACGGGACCGGTTGCCGGCAAGGCAGAGGCGGATCTCTATCCAAGAACGGTCCATGGCTCGATTCACTACGACATTCCGCACGCATCCCAGACCAAAACCTATGTACTGCCGGAGGGCCAGACCTTCGCGGATGATTATCACGACTTCACGCTGGAATGGCTTCCGGGCCTGATCCGGTATTATGTGGACGATGAAATGTATTTTGAAACCAAAGACTGGGGAACGATGGCCAAAGGCCAGCCGGATTACTATACGTACCCTGCTCCGTTTGACCGGCCGTTCTATATGATTCTGAATCTGGCCGTGGGCGGCGACTGGCCGGGTGATCCGAAGGCCGACTTCAAGTCGGATAAGATGTATGTGGACTATGTAAGGGTCTACAAGTACAAGAACCTGGACCAATGGCCGGATGTAACAGGCAAGCGGCCGATCGATCCGGGGCACTCGGCCCCGCAGCGTCCTGCCCTGGCAGACGGGAATCAGATCTACAACGGGGACTTCAAGGGTACTGTAGCAGCCCAGGGTCAGCCGGAATATTGGGAATTAATTGAGAATGAAGGCGGGAGCGGAACAGCCTCCGTCATTGATGATCAGGATAAGGGAAAGGCGGTGAAGGTTGCCGTCCATGAGGCCGGCAAACAGAATTATTCCATTCAGCTTGCGCAGAAGCCGCTGCTGCTGGAGCGGGGCAAAGCCTATAAGGTAACCTTCGATGCCAAAGCGGATGCAGCCCGGCCGCTGATGAGCAAGCTGACCGAATTCGGCGGCGGATGGACGGCTTACTCCGGGGAGCGCAATTTCCAGCTTACACCGGACTGGCAGCCGTATGAGTACAGCTTCACAATGGCCAAGGCTTCGGACAATAATGCCCGCTTTGAATTCAATCTGGGTCTGAACAACATTTCCGCCTACTTCGCGAATGTAAGAGTGGTAGAGACAGAAGCACCGCCGGTAGTACGCACCCCGCTTGCTGACGGCAACCTGATCTATAACGGAGGCTTCGATCTGGGAGAAGCGCGGCTCGGATATTGGAGCTTTGCCGTTAGGCAGGGCTCGGAAGCAGCGGCGAAGGCCAGTGTAACCAATACACTTGCCCTGCCGATGATGAAGCGGGAATTCCGGGCGGACGTGCAGAAGGCCGGAGGATCGCCGGAGGATGTGACGCTGACCCAGGCAGGAATTCCTGTGTCGGCGGCAGCCGTCTACCAGCTTGCCTTCGATGCGAGATCGGCCGAGGCGCAGCCGCTTGGCATTAAGCTGGCAAGCAGCGGTGGACAGACGGTCTATCCTGACGGAACCACCTTCACGTTGACACCGGAGTGGAAGAGTTATACAGCAGAAATTGAGCTGTCCGGCGGGTCCGGTACGGAAGCTGCATTATCGTTCCTTCTGGGCGCGGCTGCGGGACAGACCGAGCTTGACAATGTGCGTCTGGTACGGATGACCGATCCGCCAGTGCTCACTAACTACCTGCATCTGCGCGGAGACCAGTTCTGGAGCGCCTCAGGAACCGGCCTGATTCCGAGCGGTGAAGGAGGCAAGGATATCACGGATATGGATAAGGGCGACTATGTGGAATACAAGGTGGTACTGCCACAGGCAGGCAGCATTGTTCCGGTAACCCGTGTATCCAGTGTGCGCGCGGATTCGGAGCTTACCCTGTCCGTATTGGATGCCGGCAAGCAGAATGTGGTGACGGAATCTGTCTACAGCACGGCAGTAGGCGATACCGGAGGGCTTCAGTCCTACCGGGCGATCGTTGGAGCACCACTGGAGTTGCCTGCGGGAAGCTATTACATCCGTCTTGGCGGCAGCGGCTACAATCTGGCCTGGCTGGATCTGTCCCGCGAGCTGGTGGTGAACGGCAGCTTCAAGGACGCTTCCACCGACAACTGGACGCTATACAAGAAGGACTGGGATGACAATGACCCGGGGAAGAGCACTGTAATGAAGGCTGTGTATGGAGAACTGCAGGTTAGCCTCGGCGGAACTGGAACGGAGGCTTGGCATGCACAGGTGAAGCAACCGGGCATCCCGGTAGAGCAGGGCAAGAAATATCTGCTGCGCTTCGATGCGGATGCTTCGGTAGGCCGGGATATTAAAGCGCTGGTTCAGCATGACGGGACTGACGATGGCAACTGGACTCCTTATCTGGAACAGGAGCTGAGACTCAGCCAAGACGGCGGACACTATGAATATCTGTTCACTGCCCCGGCAACGGATCCCGCAGCGGTGCTCCAGTTCAGTCTGGGCAAGATCACCGAAGAGCTGGGAGCGCATACGGTCAACCTGAGCCATATCTCCTTGCTTCAGGTAAGCCCGGTGCTGGATGGTGAGGCTTACGGGGAGAATCTGATTCCAAACGGAGATTTCTCAGAGCCGCTTAAGGGCTGGAGCAGCTACTCCTCCGACAACGGGGAGTTAGCCATTGACAATGTGGATGGAGCGCTGCAGATCAAGGTGGGCTCCACCGGCACGAACACCTGGGACCGGCAGGTCTTTTATGAGGGAGTCGCTTACAACGAAGGTAATCATTATACACTTACCTTCAAGGCCAAGGCATCGGCTGAACGCAAAATGAATATCAGCATCGGCTGGCTGGATGTAGCAGACAATTACAACTGGCACGGGTATACGAGCAAAATTGTTGATCTGGGCAGTGAATATCAGGAATATACCGTAGAATTCGATGTTGCCGGAGGCAGCACCTCCATCGGCCGCATTTCCTTCGAGCTGGGGGATATCAAGGATGGCGGCACCGGGCATCTGACGGTGGACGTGGATGATATTGTGCTCACGAATAACGGGACAGCAGCTGCACCTTAAGCACCTTGAACATGCTTTGGATTTTGTTATTCAGGCTTACGATTTGGTATTTAGACTGGCCGCATACACTTCTATAATCATTACATGGAGAACGGGCAACCGTTCTTCATGCTTGTCCAGAACCTTCCCCAATTCTTCGGCCCAATGAGTATACATAACAGGGAATGAGTATCATCCAATAGAAAACAGGAAAAGAGGAGAACCATTCATGATGCTGAAATTCAATACCGCAAGAGCAGCGGCTGCTTCGCCTGAAGATATCCTGAGACAGGCATTCGCAGACCGGATAGACGAGGGCGGCCAGCTAAGCGCCGTCTTCACGGATTCCAGGTGCATCGGGGCTGTTGGCGTAGCGGGCCTTCCGCTTCGGCTGCCTGCCATTCAGGAGCTGCTTAAGCTCCCGGAGGTGGCAGCGCTGCTGCCGAAGGAGACTGGCGCATCGGCGCTGTTCACCGTGAATGATACAGGTACGGAGCTATCCCTGCATATCCGCCATGCCGGAAGACAGGAACAGGCAATAGCTATACCGGAGGCGGCTGCAAACGCGGCACTGGCGCAGCTTCAGGCTGCACCGGGCTGGGCTGGTGCCCTTAACGCTGAAGGCGAGCATGTGATTGACCTGCGTTCCCCCGTTCCGGGTCCGCACTTCGCGGTCAATCTGCTGCTGGGCAACCGGCTGGAGTTCCCTCATCCGCTCCAGACTACACCGAAGAGCGTGGTAGACCGCCTTGGCGGCGGCAGCTTCCGTTCCCATGCGGCTACCCAGGTGCTGGCGACCCGCTGGGATATGCGCCAGGAGGAGAACGGTTTCCCGGCCAACCGTCAATTCTATCTGTTCGAGGACGGGAAGCAGATCTTCTATTCCGCTGATCCGGGCGGAGAAGGCATTGAATCGGCGGTCTGCCGCCATTCACAGAATGTAACCATCATCACGTACCGCCTGTACGGCGGACTTGAGATTACGCGCACCATCTTCATTCTGCCGCATGCTGAGGGTCTGCCGCTGGCGACCGAGATGCAGCGCGTTACGATTACGAACCATGGAGAGAGCAGCCGCCAGCTTCGTCTGGTGTACACGGGCATGTTCGGTTCGGCAGCACCGGGCGCTCTGTTCGAGGATGTGCTGTATAGCAATGTTATTATGCAAGGCGGCGTATTGCAGGACGCTGATGGTGCCGTGGCTGCAATCAGCCCTGACTACTACCCGGAAGGCGGGCGTCATGATCTGCGCTTCCACACGATGATCATCCACGGGGAAGACGGACCGGTGCTGCCCCGCGAATATTGCGTCAGCTACAATGAGTTCGTCGGCACCGGCTCGCTTCACCGCCCATCCGGCGCGCTGAAGCTAAGCAGCATTCTGCACCGCAAGGGGCCGGGCTTCTTCGCGGTAGCAGGGGAGATTCAGGTTGCTGCCGGAGCCACGGCAGCAGTTGACCAGCTGACGGGCCTTGTCTCCGACAAGAGCGGTGCATCCTGGAGCGATACGGTACTGGAGGAAGAGGTAGGTGCGCTGATCGCCCGCTTCACAAGCCGCAGCTCGGCGGAAGAAGCTTTGGCGCAATCCCTGAAGTTCGTGCGGAATTACTCCAGGTTCCTGCAGGTATCCTCCGGGGACGCGGATTTCGACCAGTTCGTGAACCGTAATCTGCCTTTTCAGGTGCTCTACCAGAGCTTTGTCTCCCGTTCCTTCTGTCAGACCCAGAAGGGCTACCGGGAGATCGGCTTCCGTGAAATTCAGGATATGTATGCCTCGATGTATTATTTCGTCGGGATGGGCCGGGGCGGCCTCGTCAAGAGCCTGCTGAAAGAATGGACCAGCATGGTCTTCGAGCTGGGGTATGCGTATCACAATTTCTTCTGGGCCGGCAAAGAGCCGGGCAAATGGTCCGATGATGCGCTATGGCTGATCCAGGCTGTCTACCGTTATGTCATGCTGACCGGAGATTCGGAGTTCCTCGATGAGTCTTGTCCGGTAGCAGGCACGGACACAGAACGGCCGGTATTCGAGACCCTGAAGGCCATTATTGTCTATTCCGGACAGATCTCGATCGGACGCCACGGCCTGCCGCTGCTCGACTTCGCAGACTGGAACGACTGTCTGAAGCTCGATGACACCTACCTGAACGGCCCGGCCAAGGAAGCACTCTACCGGAAGCAGCTGGAGGCCGGCGGTGTCTTCGGGGATTCGCTGGAGAGTGATTATTCCGAGAGCGTCATGAACGCCTTCCTGCTGAAGGTGGCGGTCGATGAATTGTCCGCCCTGGCCGCCCGCAAAGGCGAGCAGGCGTATGCAGATGAGCTGACCGGCTTCGGAGCCAAGCTGCGTCAACGCATCCAGGAGCATGCCTGGAAGGGGGATTTCTTCGCCCGTGTGCTGTTCAACCGCTATGCGAACGGAGAATACACGTATCTCGGCGCTGCCGGGGACGGGATGTCCTCCGATCCGGCGAAGGACGGCTCGTACTTCCTGAATTCGTTCAGCTGGAGCATTCTGGCGGGCTGTGCAGATGAGAATCAGATCGCGGTGATGCTGGACACCATGAAGGCGCATCTGATGACGCCTTACGGCATGAAGCTGGTCTCGCCGGTGGCGCTGGGCCGGGTATCCACGCACACGGCATCGGATGAATACTTCCCGGGTGACCGTGAGAACGGCGGCGTATTCAAGCATGCCTGCATGATGGCTGCTGCGGCTATGTTCAAGGGGGCCAAGGAAGTATCCAGCCCGGATCTGGCAGCAGAGCTCTGCCGCCTGGGTTACTGGCTGCTGGACCGGATTATGCCGTTCAAGACGATGGATGATCCGTTTGCCGTCTGCGGGAATCCGCGGTTCTGCACCCAATACAACAACAGCGAGACTGGTGAGAACATCGGTCCGATGCTTAGCGGCACCTCGACCTGGCTCACCCTCTCGCTGATGGAAGCGCTGGGTATTGAATATACGGAGCAGGGCATAGCCCTGAGTCCGGTGCTGCGGGAAGAGCAGACGGAGCTTACCTACACCTTGAAGCTTGGCAGCTCCTCCTACCGGATTCAGGTCCGTAAGCCGGAGGGCTTCCACCGCATGCAGGATGGGGCAACCCGCCTGATGCTGGACGGCCGGGTACTGGAGGACGGCTTGGTACCGGCCGTAGATGACGGCTTCGCCCATGAGGTAGAGCTTATCTTCGCAGGCTGATGGAATTACAACGCCCGGTCACGGTATTCATGCGGGGTCATCCCCGCATATTCCTTGAAGAGCTTGATGAAATAATGGGCGTTGGAGTACCCGAGCTCCGAGGAAACTTCATAAATTTTGAGCGGCGTATGGATAAGCAGATACGCCGCTTTTTCCATCTTTACCTGACTGATGTAGTCGCTGATCCGCTTGCCGGTCTCCAGCTTGTACATTTTGGAGAGATAGACCGGATGCATCTGGACATGGTCGGCGATGGCCTGTAGGGAGACATAGTGCAGATTGCGGTTGATATACTCATGTACCTTGCGGATCAGCACGGTCCGGCTGTTCCGCCGTTCGGAATCCGTATGCTCTCTCAGCAGAAGGATAACCTCCATGGCCCACTCCCGCAGCTTGTCCGGCGTCTGAAAGGGAGCCTGCTCCAGCAGCGGATTGCCGACAATCTCGCTCAGCAGCTTGTTATTCTTGTGGGCGAAGTAATAGAAGGCCGTCTCCAAGTGCAGACGGGCTTCCTGGATATGCTCCAGTGACCGCTCGGGACTGTGGATCAGCTCCGATACGATAGCGTTCAGCTTATCTTCAATGCCCTGCCAGTTGTTCGCTTCGAACATGTGGAACAGCAGCGGAGGCTCATACAGCGGCTGGAGAATCTCCACGGGCTGGGAGCTGCTGTTATCCGTAGTATCGAGATAGATGCCGGTCTCGCTCCCGATATGCTGGCGGATGGCCGAGATGGCGGATTGATAGAGAGTGTAGACCTGATCCGGGAAGTCTCCCCAGCCGGTGGTCACCACGGACAGGCCGCCTCCCATCAGGGTACTGACATGATTCTGCAGCTGATAGGCAGCCTGGGCCACCTCATTTCCCGGATTGCCGCCATGTTCAAGATCCTCCCTGGGCTGCAGCAGGAATACGAGATAGTCATGCACATCCTTGCAGGACCAGATCAGGAACCGGTCCTGGAACAGCTCCTGGGCGATATTAATGATTGCATATTCAAACAGCAGCATGCTGTGCATATCCTGGCGGCGGAAGAATTCCTCGGGCCGGACCACGGCCAGACAGACCGGCTGTCCGGCCCTGAACGGCAGGTCGAACTGGTCCAGCCGCTCCTGAAGCTGCGGCCCGGGCAGCTTCCGTCCCTGCAGCAGCTCCCCGAGCAGGCGGTCCCGCAGAATGGGCAGATGCTCGCGGAAGGTCTGCATCGTCCGCTGGTGGGAGGACCAGGCCTCCCAGTCACTGCGCAGCTTCTCCTGCAGCTTACCGATGACGGCGATCAGTTGGTCATTGGCTATCGGCTTAAGCAGATAGGCACTGGCCTGCTCCTCAATGGCCTTGCGGGCATATTCAAACTCCGCATAGCCGGTCAGCATGACCACCCGGATATGCTTCCAGCGCTTGCGGATGGCGGCAATCAGCTCGGTGCCGGACAGCTCCGGCATATTGATATCTGTGACTACAATATCGATGGGATGACGCTGGAGCAGCTCCAGCGCCTCATACCCGGAATAAGCCTTGTGGACCTGTCCGAAGCCCATCTCCGCCCAGGGAATCGAAATGGACAGATCATCGACCACATAGGGTTCATCGTCAACCAATAGAATTTGGTGCATCAGGTTCCTCTTTCTTCTCCATACGGAGAGTTGTTATTAGACCGCCTTCCGGTGAAGGGGCAATCATCAGGCCGGAAGCCTCGCCGTAATGTAATTTGAGACGCTGCTGAACATTCCATAGCCCGCAGCCTCCATCCTCACGCGTAGTTTCGTTGATACGCGCCTGAAGTGCGGCAATGGCTTCCTCTGTCATACCGGCGCCGTTGTCCTCGACGGTAATGAGAATGGCTTCCTCGGTATGGCGGCCGGTGATCCGGATGGAGCCGGGGCCGATTTTTCGCTCAATGCCATGAATGATACTATTCTCTACTAGCGGCTGAATCAGCAGCCGCGGAATGTGCAGGTTCAGCAGCTCGCTCTCCATATCCATCTCGTAGCAGATACGCTGCTTCCGCAGGTTCTGGATCTTCAGGTAATTCTCCAGCAGCTTCAGCTCATCCTGAAGGGTGGTGAGGGAATGATCGACCCTGGTGATATAGCGGTAATATTCGCCTAAGCTGAGTGCCATCGCCTCCACGGACTCGGTATCTCCTATGGCGGCCTTGCTCTTGATGAAGAACAGGCAGTTGTACAGGAAATGCGGATTGATCTGTGATTGAAGCTGCTTCAGATGGGCATCCTTGGCCCGGAGCTGCTCCAGATAGACCTGCTCGATCAGCGACTGAATTTTCTCGGCCATATCATTAAATTCTTCATTAAGCAGCGTGAACTCCGGGTTGGTCCGGGTATGGATACGGGTAGACCAGCGCCCTTCCTTCATCCGGTTGAGCGAACGCAGCAGAAGGCTCACCGGACGCTGCACCTGGCGGTAGAGCTGCAAGGAGAAAAGCAGGCTCATCACCAGCAGGATAGCCGATCCTGTCAGGAAAGAAGAGCGGCTGCTGCGGATCGGCTCAAGAATCTCCTTAAGCGGTGAATAATGCACGACCTGCCAGTCGATGGCCGAGGAGGGCACCGAGCTGACCAGGAAGCTGCCCTGCTTAAGATCGAAGATGTCGGAGGTACTCTTCCCGGCCGTGATATTCAGTGCCGCGGTGACCTGCTCCGCCATCTGCCGGTCCGAACTCCGCGAGAGGATGACGCCGAATGACGGATGGTACAGGAAGGTGTCCCCCGTGTTCTGCGACTGGTAGGCATCGAACATCCGTTCAATATTGGAGACCGGTAAATACATGGACATCAGCAGCTGCGCCTCGCGCGGCCGGCTTGTTGCCTGGGCAGGGTCCGATAAGAGCAGCCGGAAGCCTGCCTCCGCACCGGCCCTATCCTCCGAGATATACTCCCAGCCCGCCGGGAGCGGCTTGTGCAGGACAGAGACATCGAAGGACAGCGAGGAATCCGAGCCCAAGGTCTCCCCGCTGAAGGGCTTGTACAAGACAATCCGGTTCTCCCACGTACTGGAGCTGGTCTGGAGGGACAGCTTCTCAAGCACCGTCATAATCGTCTGGGCGGGATCAATAAGATGGCCCAGCTGCGTAATCTGCTCATAATCGCGGATGGTGGGGTCTCGCTGCAGGGCATACATGCTGCCCGCCAGCTGGTTGATGTTGTTATCCATCTGCTGGGTCAGAAATTCCAGATGATTCAGGTCGGTGGTTTTGATCTGACTTGTAATGACTCCGACATCCTTACGGTAGGATGATCCGTAGAATAAGAGTGTGGCGGCAATCAGCGAGAGCAGGATTGCCACCATTTTAATGAACAGGTTGGGACGCCATGCCACCATAAAGATCATCCTTTGCAAGACATTTGCTGTAATATGGAGAAGTGTATCATAAGATTATGAACTCTACGAAAAGCAGGTGGTTACATGAAAGTCCGTTCACCGCTGTTCCTGCTGCTCCTGATGCTCCTGATGTTGTCGGGCTGCTCCTGGGACAGCACCGAATATAGTCAGCCGCCCGCTTCACCGCAGAGTACAGCCCCTTACTTCGATGTTAAGGAAGGCAAATATGATCCTCCGGTAGACCTGTATACCGTAGGCTCCGTGAACCCCAATCTGAACTTTATCAAAGGGGAGAGCCTGGAGCATAACGTACATACGGCCTGGGCCGAGAAGCGGCTTGGCATCCGCATCCGTTATCTCTGGACGATCTCCGGGACCTCAGAGACTTACGCCAACAAGCTGAGGCTGGAGCTGGCCAAGGGCAATATGCCCGACATCGTAACGACCAGAGATGCCGCTATTATCCAGGAGCTGATTGATTCAGGGCAATTCATGGAAGTCGGCGACCTGTTCGAGCAGCATGCGTCCGAGGTGTGGAAGAAGGCTGTTGCCGAGGATGCTTCGGCATGGAACCCCTTCATGCGCGGCGCGCACCGGTATGCCATTCCCATTATGGATTATGAATATAACTCCGATCCGCTGCTCTGGGTCCGCCAGGATTGGCTGGACAAGCTTCATCTGAAAGCCCCGCAGACCCTGGATGAGCTGGAGCAGGTCATGGATGCCTTCGTCAACCGGGACCCGGACGGCAACGGAATCAAGGATACCTACGGCCTGTCGGTCGGATTCCGCAACGGCCCCAGCACTTGGATGGGAGACAGCAGTTGGGTGTTCGGCGCCTACGGTACGGTTCCTGAGCAGTGGAACCGCCGGAGTGACGGCACTCTGGAATACGGCTCCATCCAGCCGGGGGCAAGGAAGGCTGCCTTGCTCATGAAGCAATGGGTACAGCGCGGTTATCTGAGCGCTGACAGTGCCTGGCTGGATGAGGAGGGGGCGGCGAATCAGTTCATCTCCGGCAAGGCGGGCATCATTGCCGGCCCCTACTGGATGCGCGGCTGGCCCCTGTCCTCCTTGACCAATAGTGACGCTGAGGCGCACATCCGGGCAATTGCCATCCCTTCGGGGCCAGGTGGGCTCACCATGAGAAGAGGGACCCTGCCTGTCAATGGTGCCATTCTGATTAATAAGCAGATGAAGCACCCTGAAATCTTTTTTACGTATCAGAATTATTTGTTCGATTCATACGCTACTTCGACCGGCGAGTTCGCCCATGGCCTTGCGGAGGGCTATGACTGGTCCATGGCGGGCGGCCAGCCGAGCGCCCAATCTTCGGCGCTGCCGCTGGGCGGCATCCGGGTAGCCTCGTACACGCTAACCTTCGACGGGGCCCGGATTCCCTCCGGGGTCATCCGGGAGATTCCGAAGGACATTGCCCCTGTGCTGCTGGGCCAGAAGGAGGCTTCCCGAAAGGAGCAGTTCACGGGACCTCCGACAGCGACGATGAAGCGTGACGGCGAGCTGCTGAAGAAGCTGGAGCAGAAAAGCTTCATCAAAATTATCTTCGCGGACAGCCCGCTTGAAGAATTCGACGAATTCGTGCACAAGTGGAACACCTACGGCGGACTTACCGAAACCATGGAAGTCAATGCCTGGGACCGCAGCAGCCGCTAAATACCGCAGGGACAAGAAACCGCCTCTATAATAAGGCGGTTTCTTGTCGTAGATACGCTTGGGTGCTTCTGCCTATTTGCCTGGCGGCGGCCCCACCCGAATCTGTTCCTCCTGTGCTGTATTCTTGCTATATATCGTACAGAAGGACGGCAGCAGCCGCCATACCAATGTGGCGATTGGAATAACAAATATTGAAGATGAGCCGCCATGGTCCGCATAGACAAAAGGACCCCGGCGGATGCCGCTTGCGCACCGCCGGGGTCCATCTCCTGCCTGCAAGTTAGTTGCCTGTGAATTTCAGCCAATCGTAATAGGCGTACAGCGGGTTTGCCCCGTTATAGGAACCGAGCCAGGAATCCACACCCGTTCCGTTCCAGAGGTTCATCATGATTTTACCGGGCCGGGAGGGGATGTTGCTGGTGGCCGTATGCTTCAAGACCCCGTCTACATACCATTTAATATAACCCGGCTGCCAGTCGAAGGCGTACGTATGATAGCTCTGGGAAGCATCGAAGCCGAGATTGACAATCTTCTCGTGACCGCCAACACCATTGGTGTAATAGTTGAACTGGACCTTGGTGGTGTCCTTGCCGAGGAACTCAATATCGATCTCGTCCCAAGGCGTGCCGTCTGAAGGCCCGGTGTAGGTGAAGAAGGAGGAGACAATCCCGCTGTTCTTGGCCGGCTTCATACTGACCTCGTATTTGCCGTAGCCGTACTTGTACACAGAGCGGTACTCCGCGCCGTCAAATTTATTATTGCTGGGACTGGTCAGGGCCAGACGAAGCTGTCCGCCACTGGTGAAAGAGATGTTATTCGCACGCCAGGTACAGTTGAACATGGAGCCATTCGAGTAGCCGTCTGCTTTTTGCCAGGTTGCGGGGTTGAAGTAGGTCAGTGGCTCATCAAAGACGGTGGCCGCTGAAACGGACGGAGCTCCTGTCAGCAGACCGGCAAGCAGCAGGGTCATCCCTGCACCGAATAGCTTGTGTAGCGTTCTCCTCATATACAATACCCTCCTCAATAATGTAAGCGTTTTACACTATGATTGTAGCGAACCTTGAGCCCGGCCACTATACCAACCTGCGAACTGAAATAACAAAAAACCAATTTTTTGCAGAGCGGAGTATTTCATTCCCCTCCCACACATACTAATATGCATGATGGTTAAGGGCTGTACACGTTCAGGAGGGAGATTATGGAGGAGTGGTTCCGCAGTAAATGGCTCCGCTGGATGATCGGCGTGCTGCTCTCACTGATTATTCTATATTTCGTCTGGCTGCTCCGTCCGATGCTGAATGGGGTATTCCTGTTTCTAAAAGCGATCCTGGCCCCGTTCCTGGCTGCCATGATTATCTCATATGTACTGAATCCGGTGGTCACTATGCTCTCCCGGAGAAAAATGCCGCGCAGCGTAGCCGTCCTGCTGATCTATGCGGTGTTCCTGACCTCGCTTGCGGTGATTCTGATCAATCTGATCCCGATGTTCATTGAACAGCTGGAGGAGCTTAACGAGCATTTGCCGGAGATGACCCTGCACGCGCAGGGGCTGATGAAGGGCATGAATTCCAGACTGATTCCGCCCGGGGTGGAGACGGGAATGAATAACTGGTTCTATCAGCTGGAGAACCGCCTGGCCGAAGGCATCTCCCACTTCCTTAATAATATCGCTTCGACCATTGGCGTGCTGTTCAACGCATTCATTGTGCCTTTTCTCGTGTTCTATATTCTGAAGGACTTCGAGGTATTCGAACGGATGGTGGTATCCTGTCTGCCCCGTTCGCGCCGCAAGTCGATTGTGATGCTGTTAAAAGACATTGATGAAGCGCTCGGCAACTATATCCGCGGGCAGTTTCTCGTCTGCATCATCATCGGCGTGCTCGCTTATATCGGCTACGCGATTATCGGCATGCCTTATGCGCTGTTGTTCGCCTGTGTTGTCGCGGTATTCAACATTATTCCTTATATGGGTCCGTTTCTGGGGGCGGCCCCGGCCATTATAATGGCCACAACCTTGTCGTGGCGCCTTGTCCTGCTGGTGGCGGTGGTGAATACCCTGTGCCAAATGCTGGAGAGCAACGTGATCTCTCCGCAGGTTGTAGGACGGAAGCTGCATCTGCATCCGCTGCTGATCATCTTCGCGCTGCTGGTCGGCGGGGAGATTGCCGGAATGATCGGACTGATTCTGGCCGTTCCTTTCTTCGCTGCCGCCAAGGTGGTCATTCAGCATATCATCGGCTATTATATCCGCAGAAGGCCGGCATAAAGCAGCCGTAATTCATCCCGTCACATGCAGGAACAAGGGGACTTGCGGCTACTTCGGGTGAAAGGATTGACGGTACATGTATCTTTTGGTTATAATGTGGTGAATATTACGATAAGAAGAGTCATTCATAGCAGTGCGATGAAGAGGAGTATTAATTCGTGAGACCGTTATTGCAGAGAGCCGGCACCCCAGGTGCGAGCCGGTTAACGGACCGCAGTGAACTCACCTCCGAGTAATGGCGCGAGCCGCAGTTCCTTTAGAGGAGCCAGCGAGTGAACCGCCGTCGCCTCACCCCCGATACAGGGTGTCAAAGTGAGTGCCGGACAAAGAATGTCCGCCGCTAACTAGGGTGGTACCACGGGAATTCATACCTCTCGTCCCTAGCGATTATACGCTAGGGATGGGAGGTTTTTTTGCGGTTAACCTGGGGGAACGGCGTGTCCTGAGCTGGCCCGAGCGATTATGTTGACTCGCTCCGGCTCCCGGCCCGGCGAAGCATGGGCGGGTACATGGCCTTGCCGTGGCTTTTACGGCCCAGTGAATCATGGGCGGCTCCTGGGCTTTGCTGTTCGCCAGGTGAGGCGCACGGGCTGACTTTAGAATTAAGCAGGAATGAGAAACGGAAAGAAATTTTGGAGCTGTAGAAACGAAGTGTTCGCCTTTATTCTCGGATTTCTACCGCTAGAAGCGGTTCAAATCAAAGAAATCGGAGAATAACAGCGATCGGAAGCCCAAAACTTTCTGCGAGTGACGAATACTTCCTGCTCTTTTTGGCAGGCAGAAGTTATAACTAATACAGCAACACTCCAAGGAGGAGCACAAGATGAGCGACAATATTGGATACCGCGCCCAGACCATCGAGCCGAAATGGCAGAAATTCTGGGACGAGAACAAGACCTTTAAGACAAGTGAAGAATCAGGCAAGCCGAAATTCTACGCCCTGGATATGTTCCCGTATCCTTCCGGCGCAGGGCTGCACGTAGGCCACCCGGAAGGCTATACCGCCACCGACATCGTGTCCCGCTTCAAACGGATGCGCGGCTACAACGTGCTGCACCCGATGGGCTGGGATGCCTTCGGACTTCCGGCAGAGCAGTATGCAATGGATACCGGCCAGCATCCGCGTGACATTACCTTCAAGAACATTGACAATTTCCGCCGCCAGATCAAGTCGCTGGGCTTCTCCTACGACTGGGACCGCGAGATCAGTACGACAGATCCGGGGTACTACAAGTGGACGCAGTGGATTTTCATCCAGCTGTACAACCGTGGACTGGCTTATGTGGCCGAAGTATCGGTGAACTGGTGCGAGGCGCTGGGAACCGTTCTGGCGAATGAAGAAGTCATCGACGGCAAAAGCGAGCGCGGCGGCCATCCCGTGGTCCGCAGACCGATGCGCCAGTGGATTCTGAAGATTACGGAATACGCCGACCGCCTGCTGGAGGATCTGGAGGAGCTGGACTGGGAAGAGAGCATCAAGGATATGCAGCGCAACTGGATCGGCAAATCGACCGGTGCTGAGGTGACCTTTGCGATTGAGGGGCATGAGGCTGTGCTTGAAGTGTTCACTACCCGTCCCGATACCCTGTTCGGAGCAAGCTATTGCGTACTGGCACCGGAGCATAAGCTGGTGGATGCCATCACCACGGATGAGCAGAAGGCAGCCGTTGCCGAATACCGCGACAAGGCTTCCCGCAAGAGCGATCTGGAACGCACGGATCTGGCTAAGGAGAAAAGCGGTGTATTCACCGGCGCGTATGCAATTAATCCGGTGAACGGTGCGCAGGTGCCGATCTGGATTGCCGACTACGTGCTGGCCGGCTACGGAACCGGAGCAATTATGGCCGTTCCGGGCCATGATGCCCGCGACTGGGAATTCGCCAAGCAGTTCGGCCTGAACATCATCGAAGTGGTGCAGGGCGGCAATATCGAAGAAGAAGCCTACTCCGGCGACGGTCCGCATGTCAATTCGGGATTCCTCGACGGTCTGTCCAATACTGAAGCGATGGCTCAGATGATCGCCTGGCTGGAAGAGAAGGGCAGCGGTAAGGGCAAAGTAACCTACCGCCTGCGGGACTGGCTGTTCAGCCGCCAGCGTTACTGGGGCGAGCCGATTCCGATTCTGCACCTGGAAGACGGCACGATGAAGACAGTGCCTGTGGATCAGCTGCCGCTGGTTCTGCCGGATGTGGATGCTATCAAGCCTTCGGGCACCGGGGAATCTCCGCTGGCGAATGTGACCGAGTGGGTCGAGACGGTTGATCCCGAGACCGGCATGAAGGCCCGCCGCGAGACCAACACCATGCCGCAATGGGCCGGCAGCTGCTGGTACTACCTGCGTTATATCGATCCGCACAACGATCAGGAGCTGTGTTCACCGGAGAAGCAGAAGGAATGGCTGCCGGTTGACCTGTACATCGGCGGAGCCGAGCATGCGGTGCTTCACCTGCTGTATGCCCGCTTCTGGCATAAGGTACTCTATGATATCGGCGTAGTCGATACCAAGGAGCCGTTCCACAAGCTGGTCAACCAGGGAATGATCCTGGGGAACAACAACGAGAAGATGAGTAAATCGCGCGGTAATGTCATTAACCCGGATGAGATCGTGGAAGCTTACGGGGCAGATACCCTGCGCGTCTATGAGATGTTCATGGGGCCGCTGGAGGCCACCAAGCCTTGGAACGAGAAGGGCGTCGAAGGTATTCACCGCTTCCTCTCCCGCGTATGGCGCCTGTTCGTGAATGAAGACGGCAGCCTCAGCGCGAAGATTACAGAGGGCGGCGGCACGGATGAATTCAAGCGCACCTGGCACAAGACACTGAAGAAGGTCACGGAGGATTTCGAGCTGCTGCGCTTCAATACGGCGATCAGCCAGCTGATGATCTTCATCAATGATGCCTACAAGCAGGAGAGCCTGTCCAAGGAAGCAGCTGAACATTTCGTGCAGATGCTGTCCCCGCTGGCACCGCATATTGCCGAAGAGCTGTGGGAGCTGCTTGGACATGAAGGAAGCATCAGCTATGTCGCCTGGCCGGCCTATGATGAAGCCTTGACCGTAGATGCTGAGGTTGAGATTGTAGTGCAGGTCAACGGTAAAATCGTCCAGCGCGCACTGATTCCGGCGGATATGGGCCAGCAGGAAATGCAGGACCACGCCCTGGCCCTGCCGAATGTGAAGGCGGCCGTCGAAGGCAAAACCGTACGCAAAATCATTGCCGTTCCCGGCAAGCTGGTAAATATCGTAGTGGGTTAAGCGAAGAACGCAATTCTGCCCGCAGCAACGGAGGTATCCGTGCTGCGGGCTTTCTTGGTTTCAAGGCGCTCTCTGCGGAGGTGGAGGGGACCGCTGATTGCCCTATGGAGGAAATGGCCTTGATAATGGATACATTTCGCTAGCGGTCGAGTCGGCTCTGGGCGATGCTGCCGAGGCCGAACAGCTCGTCGAGCTTTTCCACATCCTCATCATACTTGTCATGTGTGGTGGTGATCAGGCGTTCAAACACCCCCTCCAGACTGGTCTGCAAGTGATTCAGGGCTTGCGCGGTAATGCCCCCGCGGACGGCAACCCGTTCCTGCAGCTCCTGCGGGGTGAACGAGCCTTCGGTCAGCAGCTTACCCGTACCCAGCAGCATCTCCCCCGCCAGCCGGGTGACCAGGGCTTCGTCGATGCCGGTTGCTTCAACAGCCGCTTCAATCCACCGTTCCAGGAAATAGCTCAGAAAGGCCGGACCGCAGCTGGAGAAATCCGAGGCAATCCGCGTATGACCCTCAGGAATTTCCTCAGGCACACCAATGCAGGAGAATAACTGGAGCAGCAGCAGCCTATCTTTTTTATTTAATCGGCTTCCAAAAATGCACAGCGAACTCCCGCCTCTGACGGAATGGGTGATGCTGGGAATGATTTTGGCGACCTTGGAGGGCAGGGCCGATTCCAGATGATAGAGCTGCACAGGGCTTGTAATAGATACAACGATCTGGTCGCTGCGCAGATAAGGGGCAATTTCGTCAGTTACCCGCTTGAACTGCAAAGGCTTGACGCACAGGAACACGAGGTCGCTCTCCGAGGCGGCTTCGATATTGCCGGAGCATAGGGTAATGCCGGGATGAAGCTTCTTCAGCTCCATCAGCCTGCCCGGGCTGCGGTTGCTGGCCATCACATCACATGGCTCAAGGGCTCCCGACCGAAGGAAGGTGTCGATCAGCAGACTTCCCATGCTGCCTGTTCCGATAAATCCCACTTTCATCCTGTGGTACCTCCTTTCTTATGCTGCTGGCTTACAGTGATACTCTTCGTTATATGTATGCAGGCCAGACTTGGACACATGACAGGTATTCATCACAGTTTTGAATAAAATTCCAATTTATTGAGGGAGGACAACCTGATGGATAAAAGATTGATCATCTGCGCCATTACCGCCGCGCTGCTGGGCGGCGGCCTGGTATGGGCCGCAGACCATAGAGCACAGGACGCCGGCATTGCCGGATGGTCTACACTGAACGCCGGAATGGCGCAGGCGCTGGGTGTAGCGGCTGAAGGTGAGGGTGGCAGTGCAGCCGCCGGGGGTGATGGCGGGAGCGTGGCTGGTGCAGCAGGGAGCAGAGCGGAAGATGGCGAGGTATCGGGTGGCGGTACGGCGGGGAGTGGAGTAACTGGAGGGAGTGCGGCGGGGGACGGGGCAGTTGGCTGGAGTGTTGCAGGTGCGGCGGGTAGTGGAGAGGCAGGTGGCGAGGTATCGGGTGGCGGTACGGCGGTGAGCGGAGTAACTGGAGGGAGTGCGGCGGGTAGTGGAGAGGCAGGTGGCGAGGTAGCTGGTGGCGGTACGGCGGGTAGTGGAGTAACTGGCAACGCAGTCACGGGTGGTGCGACAGTGGACACAGGAGCTGGCGGGAGTGTGACTGGTAATGGAGTTGCTGGCGCGAATGTTGTAGGCGAGGCGGGTAGCGGAGTTGTTGGCGGTGCGGCCACCGGTGATGGAACAGCTGGCGCTGGAGCGGCGAGTGCCGGGATAGCGGGTGCGGCGGACTCAGGAGGACCCGGAGGAGCGGCGGGAAGCGGCGGTGCAAGTGGAACGGCGGCTGCAGCAGCTGGAACTGGTGGAGCCGCTGGCACTGCAGCCCCGGCAGCGGCTGACGGCCGGATCAATGTGAATACAGCCGATGCCAAAGCCCTTATGGATCTGCCGGGCATCGGGGAGAAGAAAGCACAGGCAATTATCGACTACCGCACCAGTAAGGGAGCCCTCCGCAGCGTGAAGGAGCTGGGCAAGGTGAAGGGCATCGGCCCCAAGCTGCTGGAGAAGCTGAAGCCGCTGGTGGCATTTTAAGGCCGCCGTCCTGAATGTCTCCGTCTCCGAACAACCCGTCTGTCGGGGAAGCAGTTGGATTTCCTCCACTTAATAAATCTTAAATGCTACCTTGACGAACAGTAAGTGGATTTAGGGCATCTAATTTAGCCTGAATGCGCTGAATCAGCGATTTGTAACGAATTAAGTGTCGTTTTTCCAACTACTAGCTTACATTCGGCGCTTTTACCAGTAACAGTTGTAGTTTTTCCACTTAGCGGGCTCCATACTCTGAGCATGGACAGAGGCACAGTAAGCTGCAATTGCACTCAGTACATTAGATTAGCTCAAGAACCGCCTGAAAACTGAATCTGCTGCACTTCGTACATTAGAATTTTGCAAAAGAGGTTCTTTGGAGACTAAATGAAAGAATCAATTGTATGATGTGCAGCAGAACGTTACTTAGGCGCTGAGAATGCAATTTCTACTGTATGAAGTGCAGTCACACCCCACTTTACGGATGAGCAAATTGAGGTGTAAAAGTGGCGGGACGGGAGATCTAAGTGAGGGATAGGCGAAATGTGGGTTGTTGCGGGCTATCAATATCCTAGTGAAAACGCAGACAGGTATGCTACAATAATGAACAACTATTTAGAGAAAGTGGAGATTGCTGATGACTGTGGCTTACCGCAAGAACTGGGATACATACTTTATGGATATTGCCTGCATGGTCTCCACCCGTTCGCGCTGTCCCCGCCGCCATGTCGGCGCGGTGCTGGTGCAGGGGAAGAAGCTGCTGGGTACGGCCTATAACGGTGCGCCGATGGGCGTTCCTGACTGCTCGGAAGCAGGCTGTATGGTCTCTGAGCAATACGAGCGTGAGATGATAGACGGTGTAGAGACAATGGTCAAAAAGCAGCGCTGCATCCGCACGATCCATGCCGAGCAGAATCTGCTGCTGTTCACAGACCGGAGCGACCGGGAAGGCAGTACAGTCTATGTGACGGATGAACCCTGCTGGACCTGTGCCAATATGCTGGCTAACAGCGGGATCGTGGAGATTGTCTACCTGCGTCCTTACAAGAAAGACATGGAAAAGGTACAGGCGATGCTCTCCTCCAAAGGCATTGTGTTCCGTCAACTGGATAACTATGAGCCGCCTAAGGAAACGATGATTTCGGTATCTGAATAACCAGCATCTACGGATGGGCTGACGGGCTGAACATAGTTGGCTGAACGAGACGCGAAAAGAATAGTGACGGGCTCCAGGGGAAGAACCTCTGTACACGCATTTGTATGCGTATGCAGGGGTTCTTTGGTGTCTAGTGCTAATTAGGAAGGAGAGATGATCATGAACAGGAGGCCCCTCTTAAGCTTCACGGTTTGCTGGGTGGCGGGAAGTGCCGCAGGTTGTTTGTTCTCTGGCCGCAGTCTGCTATTCTGTCTCGCAGGGCTGCTGTTGCTGCCTGTAGTCTGGGCGGTGAGCGGCGGAATACGCTGGAGGACGGCTGGGGTGTTGGTGACAGCACTGATTGTGGCAGCCTTATACTGGGAATACAGCGAGGTACGCAATGTGAGTCTGCTGCCTAAGGTGTTGGGGCAGCCGGTGAGCGAACTGAATGAAGCATATATAACAGCCGCAGGCGTTATCGCTTCTCCGGTAGAGCGGGACGGGGACCGGGTTGATTTTGTCGTGAAGCTGTCCGGGATCAGGCTGCATCAGGGTGAGCTGGCCGCCGCAGCGGGAACGGAAGGCGAAGTGCAGGCCGAAGTGAATCCGGGTGATACGGCAAAGACAGGCGCAGAGCGTGCGTTGGAGAGGAGTGCTGAAGGTGAACGTGTAACCGTACAAATCAAGCTCCAGGAGGAGAGTGAGATCGCTGAGGCTGCCTTGTGGCAGCGGGGAGACCGGGTGGTCATTGAGGGGGAATTGATACAGCCCCAGATAGCGCGCAACTTCGGCGGATTCGACTACCGTGCCTATCTGCTCACCCAAAAGATTCACTGGCTGCTCAAAGGAACGGGAACAGCCAGTGTAACGGTTAACCCCCAAGTCTCGTGGGAGCCGTCCACTATTCTCCGCTGGAATGATAAGGCAAGATCTGCGCTCGGTGCAGAAATGAGCCGCTTATTTCAGGAGCCTCATGCGGGTTATATGAAGGGCCTCGTCATCGGCATCCAAAAGGAGCTGGACCCGGAGACATTCAGACAGTTCTCGCAGCTCGGGCTCACCCACATCCTGGCCATTTCGGGCATGCATGTAGCGGTGTACGTCGGAGTAATCCTGGTTCTTCTGCGCCGCTGCCGCTTGACCAGAGAAACCGCACTGACGGTGACCCTGCTGCTGGTTCCGGTCTATGTGCTGTTGTCCGGGGCAGGACCGTCTGTGATCCGCGCCGGGATCATGAGCATGATTGCCCTGCAGGCGGCAAGGCTAGGCATGCTCAAGGATGGACTAAATATTCTGGCTGCATCCGCTTTGATGATGCTGGTCTGGAATCCTTATCTGCTGCTTAGTGTCAGCTTTCAGCTCTCTTTTCTGGTAACGGCGGGACTCATGGTGTACACACCGCTTGCTGCGCCGCTATTCAGGCGGTTACCGGGCTGGCTGGGCAGCAGCCTCTCTGTAACAATTATTGCTCAACTGGTCTCATTTCCACTGACGATCTATTATTTCAACCAATTCTCATTGTTGTCCGTTGCTGCCAATCTACTGCTGGTTTCCTTCATCACCTTCCTGGTACTGCCCCTGGGAACACTGGCACTGCTCCTTGGGCGGATCTGGAATACAGCAGCACTTTTGCTGGCACAGCTTGCAGAGATACTGAATAATATCACTTTTGCAGCAGTGGAGTGGGTGAACGGATTCACCGCCGGGGTGCTGATCTGGGCTTCCCCTTCCTTTCTGTGGATTTGTCTCTACTACGGGCTACTGTACGGTCTGTTACTTGCGTTGAAGCGGAGGACTGAAGCTAGGCTTGTTCCCCAGTTCATGGATGATGAGACCCGTCCGCTGGCGGAACTGGATCTGCCGGGTAACCCTATCAACACCACCAACCAGCCAGATTTGCTATCCACTGCGAAGAGCGGAAGAGCCGCGCTGGCCTTTCAAGCCTATCCGCCGACTGGAGCTACGCGCTGGAGCAATCCCGCAGCGATACTGTGCGCTGTAGGCCTGACCATTCTGCTTTATAAGGGCTATAACGCTGAGGCTATACGCGACGGCTCCGGTTCCATCAGCTTCCTGGATATAGGCCAGGGGGACAGCAGTCTGATTACCACGCCAGGTGGAACGCATATCCTGGTTGACGGCGGCGGTACTGTGAGCTTCGGCAACCGGGAGGAATGGCGCATCCGCCGTAGCCCGTTCGAGGTCGGGGCGAAGACGCTGCTGCCGCTCCTGAAGCAGCGGGGTATCCACCGGCTGGACGCGGTTATTCTAACGCATGGCGATCAGGACCATGCCGGAGGGCTCCAGGCGGTGCTGGAAGGGATGCCGGTATCGGCGCTGCTGTTCAACGGAACATTAGCCGACACAGAGCCGTACACCAAGCTGATGACAACCGCATTGGACGCGGGTGTCCGGCTGTATCCGGTGCAGCAGGGCATGTCGCTGGCCCCGGACGAGGCCACGCGGCTGAACTTCCTCTGGCCGGAGCCGCGAGAGGCTGGACAGATCCTGCCAGAGGAAGTGGAGGATCAGAACCACGAATCGGTGGTGTTCCGGCTGGAGATGAACGGCCGGAGCTTTCTTTTCACAGGAGATATGGATCAGGCGGCAGAGGAAGCCATCTTACATTCCGCAAATCAATCCGGGATTCGGCAAGGCAGACCCATCGATGCCCTCAAGGTCGCCCATCACGGCAGCAAAACCGCCACCAGTGCAGATTGGCTCGCTTTCTGGATGCCCGGCGCTGCTGTGATCTCAGCCGGTGTGAATAACATGTACGGGCATCCCAATGGCGGTGTACTGGACCGGTTGGCTGACGCAAATACTGAGATCTACCGGACCGATCAGCAAGGGGAGATTCAGTTGAGGGTAGGAAAGGGGGGAATCAACGTACGCCATAAGCTCAATTAGTGTGTAAATAGCCTTAGAGTTTAAACTATACTTCTTTATGCTTGTTTCAACTCCCTTTAGCTATTGAGCAAGTAATTGTATCGAATAAAATTTGGAATACAAAAAACAAGCCCACTCTCCGATATTCAGGAGAGGGGCTTGCAGTCATATTAAAACTTATAAAAATTGAAGCACCGTAATAAACAAACCGCGTTGAGTTTTTAGAATGATATTTGTCCACTAACAATAACTGAACCTGCCGATAAATTAGTTATAAAGAATCTAATATGAGTTGCACCAGCATAATGGGCATAAGCATAGTTAGATGTGTCAGTAAAACTCTGTATAGTTTGTCCATTGTCAGTATTGAAATGTCCATATTGCATAGTTGTTGGACTTGTTTGATTAGTGGAAAAACTCATACTAACAAGAGTAGTGGTAGCTACCGTCCACGGCTGACCATCAGATCTGGAATAAATCATTTTTACGCCTTGTGGAATGGTGTGACTGCTTAAAGGGGTCACGCTTTGTATTGAAAAATCATTTGAAGATTTAACAGCTTTCGAATCAACGGGTAAAATATAAAAATAAATTTTTGTATTATCTTCTGTGTCTACTAGACCTGAATCAACTATTAGGGGTTCTGTGAAAGAGCCTGCATTCTTTACAATTTCATTAACTGCACTTGGAATTTTTTCTTCAGTTAATTTAACAGAGTTATCCTTTGCAAATACCATGTTTGGGAAAACCAGAATTAAAATAATCATTGAAAATAATAAAAGCTTTTTAGAATTAAACCTCAATATAATTCCTCCTTTGTAAATTAAAATTAGTGATTACTTCTGGCGTTTTGTAGTCACTCAATACATAATCATCTAATTTTTACCTAATTAATATATTACATATAATGGAACTTAATTACAATAATAAATAAAAAAATAAATTTATGGTTCATTTTTGAGTGCATATATGATAAAATATAATAATTAATCCTTTTTAAGGTAATGGAGAGATTTGAGTAAACCTATAAGAACTAAATATTCAAGGAGGTTAAAAATGATTAAAAAGTGGTTACTTTCATCGTTTGAAATTAACTTGAGATTTAGGAGAGTTTATTTGCTAACTACTATTGGAGTTATAGTTATTGCAATTAGTATAGTTTTTGCTTACAGAGAAAATCCAAAAAAATCCAATGTCCCATTCCTAGTAGGGCTTTCTGAGCAAGAAGCCGTAACACTATTAGAAAATCTTAATTTGCGTGTAAACATAAAAGAAGATGCCAATAATTATCTTGTAGAGAATGGAATAGTAACTGGCCAATCTCCTATTGAGAATACTCAAATTGCTAAAAATGAAATTGTAACGATAAGTGTGAAAAATAATAAATAAATTTTTATAATTGGATATGGCGGATTGCCATAACTCCTTAAGTCAACACACTAAAAGAATCACAAGAGTTTATTTAATAATCATCAGGAGGGGGTATTCGCTCTTGAATCCAGAGTACTGTCTTCTATGTACCAATCCGTTTTACCCGATTCTATTAATCTCCAGAACTCAGCACATCAATACCGTTTAGATCGGAGATATTATTTTATTTGTTTATGAGTTAGCGCTGGGATGATGAAGGCCATTGAAATAAGCTACGCTACCCCAAATAGTTTGGGTATAAGCGTAGCTTTTTGTGTTACTATTAAGCCTCTCTCAATCGTATATAATAAAACCATATGAGAGGAGTTGATCGTATCCTTATTGTTCTGGCAGGACTCCTGCTGCTGCTGATTGCCCAGACTGTGTACCTGCTGAACTACCGGAGACAGGTCGGTCAGATCAGCAGCCAGCTGTCTTTTATCATGGAGCATCAATCCCGTAAGCTGGTAGCGACCCAGTTGAAGCCAAGGGAGATCGGCAGGCTGGTGCGGGAGTGCAATAACCTGTTACGCCGCCAGCAAGCGATGGGAGAACAGTTCAGCCGCAAAAATCAGGAGATGAATCTGGCGATTACCAGTCTGTCGCATGATATCCGCACGCCGCTCACTTCGCTGGATGGTTACCTTCAGCTGGCGCTGCAGACAGAGGCGGAGCAGGAGAAGGGGCGGTACGTAGCGCTTGCCCAGTCGAGAATACAGCAGATTATTAAGCTGGTGGACGAGCTGTTCCTCTATACCAAGCTGCAGAATCCCGAATACAGTCTGGAGCTGCAGCCCTTGGACGTTATGGAGGTGTTGAAGCGGAACCTGTTTACGTTCATTGATGATTTTACCCGGTCCGGGAATGAGCCTGAGCTTCGGCTGCCGGAGCGTTCTCCCCGGGTGATGGGGGATATCCATGCGCTGGAACGAATCTTTACCAATATCATCGGCAACTATTTCATCCACGGCGAAGGCCCGTGGACCGTAGAGGTTGAAGACAGGCAGGAGATGCTGTGTATACGCTTCACCAATCGGCTTAAGCCAGGCAGCAGTGTGGATACGGAGAAGATCTTTACCCGCTTTTACAGAGAAGATCCGTCGCGTACCCGGCATTCCTCAGGTCTTGGACTCTCGATTGTGAAGGCGCTGATGGAGAAAATGAACGGCGACGCATCGGCCAATTCCGCCAGCGGTATCTTCAGCATTGATATCGAATTCGCAAAAGCGGGAAAGGAGCACCCCCATGGGCATCCCTCTCAATAGTAACAGCAAAAGAATTCTCATCGTTGAGGATGACGAGCATATTAACGCAATTCTGCATGACGGGCTTACCGCCGCAGGCTTTCAGTGTACCCGGGCCTATTCGGGCAGTGAAGGGATGCTGAATCTGGCAGAGCAGGAGTACCACCTCATTGTCCTGGACCTGATGCTGCCCGGATTGTCCGGCGAGGCATTTATGCATCGTTTGCGTGAGGAGCTGAAGTCCCGGATTCCGGTTATTGTCCTCTCGGCAAAGGATCAGCTGGATCATAAGCTGGATCTGTTCACGCTGGGCGCTGATGATTATGTGACCAAGCCCTTTGAGCTGGAGGAGCTGATCGCCCGCATCCATGTCCATATCCAGCGGACAGCTGCCGGTGAGCCGGTGAAGGAGTTCAGGCATAAAAATCTGGTACTGGACTGCACGGCCTACAGTGTCAGAATTCATAGCAGCGTGCTCGCTCTGACCCGCCAGGAATACCGGATTGTCGAGCTGCTGGTCAGGAATCCCTCACGCGTGTTCACGAAGCAGGATCTCTATGAGCTGGCCTGGGAGGAGATCTATCTGGGCGAGGACAAGACGATAACGGTACATGTCAGCAATATCCGCAATAAAATCAAAGCGCACGACAGCGAAGCCTATATCGATACGGTCTGGGGCATCGGCTTCCGGCTGAGTCCATGATGAACTTTGAACTTTCTTAACCTTTTGTTGGCGAACTATTAGTCTTCATCCTGTTAACTTAGGGTAAGGAGGTGGCAGACATGACAGATTGCATCATTGAACTATGCGGAGTGACCAAGATGTACCGATCGAAAGCAGCGGTGAGGAATGCCAATCTCAAAATCTACAGAGGAGAGATTGTCGGCATCATCGGCAAGAACGGTGCGGGCAAATCCACGCTGCTCAAAATGATCAGCGGACACGTATATCCGACCTCGGGAGAACTCCATTTTTTCAACCGTGCGGCGGCGGGGGAGCAGTCTTTTTTCGAGCGGATGGGGGTACTGATTGAGCAGCCCGGGTTATATCCGAACATCTCGGCCTATGAGAACCTGAAGCTGCTCGCCATCGCATATGGTCTAAGCGACAGGGAGACCACGATAGAGAAATTGCTGAGGCTCGTAGGATTGGACCCTAAGAATACCGCCAAAGTTAAAAGCTATTCCATGGGCATGAAGCAGCGGCTGGGAATTGCGGTGGCCTTGCTTGGAAGTCCCGATGTGCTGATTCTGGATGAGCCGATTAACGGGCTTGATCCGCAAGGGATTGTAGAGATTAGGGAGCTCATTCTGGAGCTGAACGCAACGGGTCTGACGATTCTGATCTCCAGCCACATTCTGGAGGAGCTCTCCAAAATCGCCACCAAGTATGCCATTATCCATCAGGGGGAATTCGCCGAGGTAATCTCCAAGGAAGAATTACAGCAGCGCTGCGAGGAACGGATCGAGATTAGCGTGGAGGAAGCCCGGGAGGCTCTCCCGGTGCTGGAGCGCGAGCTGAAGATTACACAATATAAAGTGGTGGACAGCCGTACGGTGTATGTATACGACGAGCATATCCGCATCCGGCAGATCGTCCAGGAGCTGGCGCAGCATGGGATAATGGTAGATTCCATCTCAAGACATAAGCAGAGCCTGGAGCAGTATTTCCTGGGACGCACGGAAAGTGCAGGTGAACGCCATGATTAACCTGTTGCGGATGGACCTGTACCGCTTCACGCGAAACAAGATTATGTACTTGTTGCTGCTTTTGTTCTGTGCCTTTCAGATCTTCGGCATCTATATGATGAAGCAATACGAGCAACCGGTGGAGGGCCGTCCGCTGCTCAGCAGCTTAACGGAGAGTGAGTTCATCCAGCTTGTGATCTCACAGCCGCCTTCCTGGATGCTGATCTATATCGCCGTGTTCACGATTTATTTCTATATGAGCGAATGGAATTCCGGCTTCCACAAGAATTATATCTCCATGAGACAGGCAAGAATCCACTCCGTCTTCTCCAAAATGGCGATTCTCGCCCTATTCGTGGCAATGCTGTTCCTGATCCTGTTAATTGCAGACGGAATCGGCAGGAGACTGTTTATGGGTCAGACGGATCTGGGAGACTTGGGCATGCTCATTACTCTGCTGGTCGGCCAATTCCTGCTGCACTGGGCGTTCTCGCTGGTTGTTCTCTGCATTGCTATGATGACTAAGAACCTGCTCATCAGCTTGAGCGCCGGCTTCGTTCTGGCTCTGAATGTGATTGGGATGGTACTGGGGGCGCTGGAGAATCAGTTCACAGGCACTCATCTGACGCAATATCTGCTGATCAACACGCTCGTACGGGTCAAGGATCTAGGCAGCACGGCTGAGCTGATTCATACATTCGGAGTAGCGGTTGCAGCGATTCTAATACTAAGTTATCTTGCTGTCCGCTACAAAATCAGGGAGGATCTGAACTAGCGTCATTTCGCGCCTGAGGGAATCAGATTCTTCTGCATTCCCCGGGCAGCTCCCCGCCCTGAATCCAGGCCTCGACCAGCTTATTGAACAGCTCCGGCTTCGCCAGAGAGAGGCCATGTCCCATCCGGGGAATCACCACGCCCATGCAGCGGGGATTTGCGGCAACCAGATCCCGGGCGGATTGCTTCATGACAGATTTCTCACGTTCACCTACAGTAACCAGTATCTTGCCTGTGGCCTCACTGAACCCGGCTGGAATGCGGAACGACATATTCTCTTCCAGCACCCGGATCAGCGTCTTCAGCTCCATCTGCCGGCTCTCTTCAACATACCGTTCCAGGTACTCCTCGCCCAGATAGAGCGTCTTAGCCTGTAGCTTCGCGAACCATCTGTACTTAATCAGCGGAAAAGACAGTCTGACCGCCGGCCCGATCAGTCTGCTGGCGGAGGGAATCGGCCGCACCAACGCGCTGTTGATGATGGCATAATCAATCAGCTCCGGTCTTATCCCCAGCATCTGAACCAATACCTGTGCGCCCAGCGAGAAGCCGGTGACAACGATCTTTCGTCCCTTAGCCCGCTCCTCGATGAGCAATGCAAGCTCCTCCGCACTGCTGCGGATCGTGAACTCCGTATCCTCCCGGCTGAACCCGTGCCCCGGCAGGTCCGGGACCAGACAATGATACCCGGCGAACGCCGCCACCTGCTTCTCCCACATCCACCCGCTCACGCCCCCGCCATGCAGGAAGACCATCAGACAAGCCCCATCCGGGTCTCCGTACTCCTGAATATGTATCGCCATCCCGTTCCACCTCTTTCTTGTAAAATAGCCACTCCTACTCCTACGTCCCAGTAACAATATGGTCTCATAAGTAGAACCGGCTTTGTCTTCCTTTTCGGGACGGTACCGTTTCAGTGAAAAGTGAAGCTTGGGTTTCGATGATTTATTCAGAACCTTTGAGGGAACTGAAAAGGTGTATCACAAAAAAAAGCCCCGGCAGCTTGTCCAAGCGACCGGGTACTCTATCTATAATACAACCTCTATAAGTTGAATCAAAGAATATAACGAAAAGCAAGAAGGATCGGAGGGGGATTTTGGAACTGTAGGAGCGGTAGCGTCCGCCTTTGTATACGGATTTCTACCGCGAACAGCGGTCTAATCAGGAAATCTGTATACAACAGCGGCCGGAAGTCCAAATATCCTCCGTAGTGACGGCTGAGCTGAGAGCCGGGTTCTTAGATTCAGCTTATCTTAAAACTTAAAATCCTCATCCCGCAAAGGCTCCACATTCATAGCCCGCACATACCCATTACCCTTCTTCGAGAAGAAGTCATGCTGCTTCGTGTGGGTGCTGATCCCGTTCTGGACGATTGGGTTAATCTCTTCCTCATCGAACAGCGGATCATGGCCGAGGTTCATCATCGCCTTGTTGGCGTTGTAGCGCAGGAAGGTCTTCACTTCATCCACCAGACCGATCGGTGCGTAGATCTGCTCGGTGTATTGCTCCTCGTTCGCGTGGAGCAGACGAAGCAGGCCGACCAGTGTCTCGTAGACATCGCTCTGGTCTTCTTCGGACAGCTCTTCGAAAATCTCCTGGGCCAGCACGCCGACATAGACGCCGTGGATACTCTCATCACGCAGGATCAGGTCGATGATCTCGCCGCTGCAGGTCATTTTGCCTTGTCCGGCCAGATAGAGCGGGTAGAAGAAGCCGCTATAGAACAGGTAGCTCTCCAGTAGAACCGATGCGGACATCGCCAGATAGAGGTCTTTCTTGGTCTCAATCTTTTGATAATACTCCGAGATCGTCTGGGCCTTGAACTGCAGGAACGTATTGTCCTCCACCCAGCGGAAAATCCCGTCAATCTGCTCGGTGGAAGCCAGTGTGGTGAAAATGCTGCTGTACGACTTCGCATGAATCTGCTCCATCATGCCCATGAAGCCGAGGACCGCCTTGCGCTGCAAGCCGTCCACATGCTCCATAATCTGTGGCATCCCTACACCGCCCTGGATCGTATCCAGCAGGGTCAGTCCGCCCAGCACCTTCATATAAGAGTCCTTTTCAATCTCACTCAGCGTGAGCCAGGACATTTTGTCATCGGATAATGGAATTTCGTCGTCGGTCCAGAACTGCATAATATTCTGGTTCCAGAACATCAGCGAGAAATCGTCGTCGGGACGGTTCCAGTTCACGGCTTGGATTGCGCTCATAATCGTATATTCTCCCTTTCTGTACCTGTGCCCCTCTTAGATGGAGCAGGCCAGGCATTCCTCGACAGACAATTTGTTGGTCCGGGTGTAGTACAGGGATTTCAGCCCTTTGTGCGCCGCATACAGGTAAGAGCGGGCCAGCTCACGGGTTGTAACATCACTGTTCACATGCAGAACCGTTGAGATACCCTGGTCGATATGAGGCTGAATCTCCGCAATCAGATCAATTACCTTGAACTGGTCCATCTGGTAGGCGGATTTATAATAGAACACATTGTCCGGACGCAGGTAAGGCATCGGATAGTAGGTGGTCGAGTTAGCATACGTGCGGGTCTCGATCTGCTCTACAATCGGCATGACGCTGGAGGTCGCATTCTGGATGTACGAGATGCTTGCGGTCGGCGCAATTGCCAGACGGTAAGCATGGTACAGGCCGTGCTTCATCACCTTGTCACGCAGCTGCTTCCAGTCCTCAGTTGTAGGAATGTAGATCCCTTCGAACAGTTCCTGTGCTTTTGTCGTAACCGGACGGTAGTCTGTAGTTATATAACGGTCGAAATACACGCCACTCGCATAGTCCGACTGCTCGAAGCCATAGAAGGTCTCGTCGGTCTCAGCGGCAATCTCCATACTTTTCTCAATCGAGTGATAGTTCATAGTCATGAAGAAGGTGCGTGCGAAATCACGGGCCTGCTCACTCTCATAAGCCACCTTGTTCTTGGCGAAATAGCCGTGCAGGTTCATTACACCCAGACCTACGGAGTGCATTTCCTTGTTCGCTTTAGCTACGCCCGGAGCGTTGGAGACAGTAGTCATATCGCTGACAGCCGTCAGTGCCAGCATGCCCTCATGTACGGATTCACGGATCTTGCCGTGCTCCATCACGTTCACGATGTTGAGGGAAGCCAGGTTGCAGCTGATATCGCGGCGGATCTCGTCCTGCTGACCGTAGTCGTTAATCTCTGAAGTCTCCTGCAACTGGAAAATCTCGGTGCACAGGTTGGACATCTTGATCTGGCCCACATTACGCAGGGCATGCGCGTTATTGGCATTACTCTTATTCATAATATACGGATAGCCCGATTCAAGCTGGATCATGGCGATCTTGGTCAGCATGTCGCGTGCGCTCATGGCGATTCTTTTCTTCACGCGCGGATCAGCAAGGAGGGTGTCATACATGACGTCCAGATCCATGTCATCCAAGTGCGTACCGTACGCCTGATAGACTGTGTAAGGAGCGAACACATGCAGCGGCTGATTGTCCTGCGCGAGCTTGTAGAAGCGGTTAGGCACGATCAGGCCGATAGACAACGTCTTCAGGCGTGTCCGTTCGTCGGCGTTAATCTTCTTGCTGTCCAGGAATTCAAGTACGTCCCAGCCAAAAATATTATAATAAGCCGCACCCGAACCCTTACGCTGGCCCATCTGGTCCGCATAGGAGAAGCCGTCTTCCATGAGCTTCAGGACAGGCATAATGCCTTTGGCCGCATCCTCTACACCCTTAATGGTCTCGCCGCGCGAGCGCAGCTTGGACAGATTGACCGCAACGCCGCCCCCGATTTTCGACAGCTGCATGCAGGTATTCAGCACATAGTTGATTGAATTGAGCGAGTCATCCATCTCCAGCAGGAAGCAGGAGACCATCTCGCCGCGGCGGCTTTTACCGGCATTGAGGAAGGTTGGTGTCGCCGGCTGCAGGCGCTGTTCCATCATCGAGCGGGCCAGTGTACGGGCAGTCTCTACGTTACCCCGTCCCAGATGCAGAGCCACTACCGCTACGCGGTCCGGATAATGCTCCAGGTACTGCTTACGGTCATTGGTTTTGACGGCATAGTCGGTATAGAACTTGGAAGCCGCCATATAGGAAGGGAAGCGGAAATTATATTCATGGGCGATCCGGTAGACATCCTCCATCTCAGCAGCGGAGTAGCGGTCGTACAGGTCCTCGTAGTAGTCATTGGCAATCATATAATCAATCTTGGCTTTCGTATCCGTGAAGGTCAGGCTACGCCGCTCCACATCCTGCATGAACTCGGCTACTGCCTCCTGGTCCTTATCCAATTGGAAAAAGCCGCTTTCGTCTCTCTTCATCAACATGTTGTTCAATTCAATATGCCGCAACCCGGTCCACCTCCTGTTTTATGCGCTGTACATCCCCGAAGGTTCCCGACAATTCAAACTTGCCGACCACCGGTACGTTGTAACGCTGTGCAATTAAGTCTGCGCTGTGCGCGTATAGCTCGCCCCAGTTTTTGTTGCCGCTCGCGGCGATGCCCTTGAGCCTGGAATGGTTTCGTTCAAGGAATGTTGACACCTTCTCTGGAATCTGTCCAAATCCGGTAGTGTATGTAACAAGCACGTAAGGCTCGTCGATCGTCATATGCTCTTCGATTTGAACCGCCGGAAGCTTCAGTTTATTAATGAATCTTCTGACGTTGCCGGTCTTGGAATCGTAAGCAATCAACATGGCTCCTAACCTCCTATAACATGTTGCCCATTCTACAGCTCTTTCTACTTGACAAATGAACTTGGGCGAAATCACTAGATTTATGGGCTTAGCTCTTATATACACTATATTTAGTAATGCTTAATCATTTTATATACCATATATTGAAAAGTCAAGAGACAGACAGACCTCTACGGCCCCTCCAAACAGAGCTTGAAACCGCCAATCCCACGCCCCGCCTGCATTCTATTCTCTTATAATTTATTAGTATTTTTTTTAAGCAATTTTCGGGGCTGCGGAATGGTGCAGACAGGGGCTTGCGGGAAGGGAAGACGGCTGTGATTTTTGAAAGCGTTTAGCCTTCGGGGGATCTGGATTTCATTGCACTTCGTACATTAGATGCTCCTTAAATTTAGGAGGAAGTCAGATCTGTTGTATTTTGTACACTTGATTTCAGCTAACAGGGGCTAATTGAGCAGATTCTTCAAATTCTAATGCAGGAAAGAGACAATTTCATAATTCAAAACCCTTGCTATACCTGGCTTTTTTGAGCACAGAAAAAGGAGTACCTCCCCACATTCTCGAAGTGATAGGCGACGAAACCAACACCCGAGAAGAAAAGAGGTAATCCCTATCTATTCTATTCGACAAGAAGAACTGTTTTCCTTTGAGGAATTGCTCCAGATGGGTCCAGAAGATAAATACAGCCAAATCTTTGAACACTTACATTTAGCTCCAGTTCTGTCCGCACTGGGGAAAAAGAACCATCGCGGACGGCCTGAACAATTAAACGTACCTGCCATGATCTACTCGCTGCTGATTGCCAAAATGGAGAACATAGAGTTTATCTCTGCCTTGGTCCGGCGACTGAATCATAGCCACGAATTTCGAGTCCAGTGCCGGTTTACGGGCTCGGACAACATTCCAAGCCAGGCTTCCTATTCCCGTTTGATTCATGCGCTGGAGCAAACGGGAATGCTGGAACAACTTCAGGATCGCCTAGTCACATCTGCCCTAGAAGAAGGTTTTGTGAGCGGCACCCATCTTGCGGTGGATTCCTCCATGGTCGAGGCGTGGGATTGCCAATTTAGCGAATCAGCTTCCAAGCGTCGTGCGGCTCGTCGGGAGCAAAAGAAAGGCGAAGCTCCGGTGGCCGAGCAACTTCAGCTCGAATCTCCCGAGCCTGAGCCGAAGGCGGTGAACGAGCCGCTGAAGAAACCCAAGTACAGCAAGCCAGGTCGTCCATCCCAGGCCGAAAAGGAACGTCGGCGCGAGGAAATGGAAGCCTATGAACAAAGTCTCGGACCGTTCCAGAAAACCATTGAAGCGATGTTGCCTTACACGTACGATGAACTGCTGACCGCGTTGCCCCGGCATGCTGCGCGTTGTGACAAGAAAAATACGAAGGGCCGAATGACCAGCTATTACGGGTTCAAGGCGAATCTGCTGGTCGACACGGACAGCCAGTATATCCTCAGTGGCCTCTTTAGTTCGGCCAATCCGAATGACCAGCGGATGGCGGTCGTCCTTCTCAAAGGCCTGCTCCTGAAGTTTCCGGGGCTAAAGGTCCAGCATATCTTGGGCGACAAAGGCTACGACTGCGCGGCGATCTACCAGTTGATTCATTCGCTCGGCGCCTATCCTGCGATTTCCCTGATTCACCACAAAGACCCGCCTGCAGGAATGAATCTGGATTACACGCCGGTGTGCGCTCAAGGACATGCGTACCGTTACGACAGTTTTGATGCCAAGTATGAGACCCTGAAGTACACCCGGCCTAGCGAATGCAAAGGCTGTGCGCTCTCCGGTACCGATTGCCAAAAAGTGTTTAAAATTCGCATACAAACGGATTTGCGTTTGCACACCTATCCCGCAAGAGGTAGCGAAAGTTTTACCACGCTGTACAACAAGCGGACGGCAGTGGAGCGTGTGTTTGCCTATCTCAAAGAGTATTTCGGGATGAAACGCACACGTCACCGTGGTGTCCGGGCAAGTGTCGATTTCCAGCTTAGTACGCTCGCGTACAATTTGAGTAAATTTGCGTTAGACAAGTTGAACCAGCAGATGAGAAACTCCCAGAAAGTCGCCTGATTTTTTAAAAACATGACCTTAGACTTTGGGTCAGTCTTGCTTTTCAGTAAACTGAATTATGAAATTGTCTCGGAAATACAATAGAATGGAGATTAACGGCAAATATCGGCAATTCTATTGCAGAAAGTGCAATCCGCATATTCAGTTTTACAATAACAGGGAACCATATCCGCCGGCAGGAGTCTTATTAGGTGAGAGGGGAGAGAACATGCAGAGTAAAGAACTAACGTATAGCATGACCTGTGCCTCATCGGTATCGCTTCGCGAGATGATGGAGACTTACGGACAGGATGTATGGAATTATGCTTTTTTCTTAACCCGCAGCCGGGAGCAGGCCAGCGATATCAGCCAGGAAGTATTTCTTAAGGCCTACAAGAGCATCGGCAAGTACCGGGGACAGGCTACTCTAAAAACCTGGCTGCTGACCATCACACGCAATACAGCATTCAGCTTAAGGCGTAACAGCTTCTGGCGGAGGTTCGCTCCGCTGGGCAAACATGAGGACACCCGGGCCTCCCTGTCTGCGGAGAAAGAGGCCATCGGCAATCAATACGCTAACCGCATCTGGGAGATTATCATGGAGCTGCCGGACAAGTACCGGGAGGTGCTGGTGCTGGATATTCAGCAGGACCTGCCGGTGGCAGAGATGTCCGCTCTGCTCGGGATCGCGCAGGGAACAGTCAAATCCCGGCTCGGACGGGCCAGAGAGAAAGTGAGAACGGCGATAAAGGAGGAAGACCTGTGAAGACAAAACAAGAGCAGGAGCAAGTGAAGGTGATGAGCGGGGAGAAGGACTGGTATAAGCAAGCCGGGCGGAACCCGCTTGCAGAGCCGGGATTCACGCCACAGCTCATGGCGCGGATTGAAGAGGCTGCGGCAGAAGGCTCATCGGGCAAAAGCGGACTACGCCGCCCGTTCGGGCGGGTGGCCGCCCTTGGCGGATTGGCAGCCATCCTGCTGCTCGTCACGCTGATCTGGCCGTTTGGCCCAGGGGCCGGGCTCGATCCTGCAGGGGGGCTGGCAGCGGTCTTTAAGCCTGGCTCGGGAGTGGCTGTGGTTACGCCCTCGGCGTCTCCTTCGGCGCCTCCGCAAGGCCTGGGTCTATACATGATCTCGGCAGAGTTTGAGCTAGGCGGGATTAAGTATTATATGCCTCTTCCGCTAGACCGTAATAAGAGTGCTGCGATGGCTGTTGAGACTTCCGCCGGAATCGTCTGGTCGCCTCCGCCGCCAATGGTTGACTATCTAAAGCCTAAATACACACACAATACAGAGCCATATACTCTTTACTTGACTCCAAAAGGGCATGCAGAGCTATCTGAGGATTCAGCACAGCGGTTGTATGTCTTTCCTTTGTATGCCGGAGGCGCACAATCTTATTTGTCGCTGGGAGGTTTATTGGGGGCTGGTGATTATCTTTTGTTCTTCAGCGGCAGCTATAATGTTGGAGAGAATCAGAAAAGGTCAGGAGCTAAGCTGTTTGTGATGGATGTCAGAGCGGCAGCTGAGGGGAAGACTGCTGTTCCCCGAGAGTTACTGGTCGCAGAGGAATCGTATCAGCTTTATAAATCCTTTATGGCCGTTAATCCCGACAAAGCAGAGCTTCTGATTGTTTACTATACGGATGATGGAAGAGGCGGTTATACACAGCATAATAAGCTGTATGATATTGCAACTGGCAGTGCTCAGGTTCTTTCGGGCGAAATCACTACAGAGAATGTAGAAAGACCCTCCAAGCTCCATTATGGAGAGCTTACCCTTGATTCTAAAGATCTTATGACCATAGTTCATTACGAAGTTAACGGAGAGCAGCGGAGTACAAAAGTTGATATGAAGACGGGCAACCAGTGGTTCTACGACTGGTGGTATGAGGAATACGGTGTGAAAATTGATGCCTCCTCAATAGAAAAATGATCATCTTAGAGTACAGGTTCAGGATGTGTGCTGGAATAGTTTGCTAATCATGAGATGTTCCATTCGGTCGATGGAGGAATTCCTGTGAAGGCAGGGAGTCCTCCAATTTGCCTGTTATCTATGTCCCTTGCGGACTGTGTGGACCTCTGTCAAGAAAGTAGATACTCACGCAACGGATGCCGTCGTAAACTGCTTAGCGAATCGGGCGGGGGAAAGATACCCCAGCGTGCCATGCATTCGCTTGCGGTTGTAGTAAAACTCAATGTATTGGTAAATGTCCTGGTACGCCTGCCCGGGAGTTTTAAAACGCGGGTTACAGTAAACGAGCTCCTTCTTCAAGATACTGTGCCAGGATTCAATACAAGCGTTATCGTAACAGTTTCCTTTGCGGCTCATACTTGATTCCATCTGGTACGTCCTCAACTGCTCGGTATATTCCTTGGAGGTATACTGCGATCCCCGATCCGAGTGGTGGAGCAGCCCCGGGCCGGGTCGCTTGGCTTGATAGGCAGCCTGCAAGGCGTCTAAGACCAAGCTGGTTTCCATGTGGTCCGATAACCGCCACCCTACAATTTCGCGCGTGCACAGATCCATGACGCTGGCCAGGTACAAGCGGCCTCCACGGCAGGGGATGTACGTAATATCTGTCACCCAGGCGGTATTGGGCTTGTCGACGGTAAACTCTTGATTCAGTGTGTTCGGGGCAATAGGGTTGTTGTGCTTGGAATCCGTGGTCTGTACACGGTACGGCTTAGAGACCACCGAGCGGAGCTTCATTTGCCGCATGTACACACTCACCGTACGTTCGGTGAGGGTATAGCCTTCCTGGTGCAGCAGTCGAGTGATTTTCGGGCTTCCATACCGCCCCTTATGGTCATTAAAATGGTAGCGGATTCGCTCCTGCACGGCCGCTTTACGGAGAGCCTGTGCACTGGTTTTGGCTCCGAGCCACTTGTAATATCCACTCCTGGATACCTGCAAGGTGATGCACATCTTCTCCAAGCGAAACGCGGAGCGATGTTCCTTCATGAACTGGAATCGGCGTTCCTTGGTTTGCTGAAGATGTGCACTGCTTTTTTTATGATGGCCAGTTCTTCCTCCCGGTCGGCGAGCTGATCTTGGCGCTCCTGGAGTTGACGGCGCGCTTCCTTCAACTCGGCTTCGAGCTCCCTCACCCGATCCACACTGGCTACAGGTTCATTCTTGAGCTCCCGGTATTGTCCCATCCATTGATGAAGCGTGCTCTTGGGGATGTCCAGCTCTTCCGCTAACTCCCCGAAGCTCTTCGTCTGTTCTTGTAGAAACTTTACCGTCTGCTTTTTAAACTCTTCATTGTACCGTTTTCGTTGTTCACCCATGGCCACACACCTCCGTGATCCTTATTATCCCTCCGTCCGTTAAGTGGCGTCTACTATCTATTCTAAACCCAGTGAAGCCTTTATATTCTCGATTTGGCATATTTGACCACGCTTACGGACTGCAAGGCCCTTATTGTAGTTCAAACGCGTCTTTATCGGCTGAGTAACAGTGAATAAGAGCACTGGAGTCCGCAGGGCTATTATAATGCTGCTTTTCGGGGAAATAAGCGCATCTCTGTCCGTTACCATTGTGCGGCCCAGTCATTTAGTGTATTTGTCTCACGCCTTAGACGCCCTATCCACTTATTTCGTATTTTCAATCTATTCATATAGATAATTTACTAAAAAAAAGCTATACTTTTTGATAATATCTCTAAGTAAACCTGGTTTATGTTTACTTTGGAGTTCGATATCGAAGAGTGGAGCGGGATCAATGAAGAAGCTGACTATTGAGGATGTGGCTAAGAAAGCAGGCGTATCGAAAAGCACAGTCTCGCAATTTTTAAATAAACGGTTCAAGTATATGAGTGAGGCGACCAAAAACCGCATTGCCGAGGTTATCGATGAGCTGAATTACCAGCCCAACGGGCTTGCCCGCAGTCTCAAGCAGAACCGCACACATATGGTTGGCATTATTGTAGCCAATATTGATTATTCGCTATCCATCCAGTGTATCCGGGCGATCGAGAATGAGCTGCAGCGCCATGGGATTCAGGTGATCATCTGCAACTCGGACGAGAATGCCGATAAGGAGAATACTTATGTGGAGACGTTGGTCGCCCGTCAGGTGGATGGCCTGATTATTTTTCCGGCGGGAGATCAGCCTGCGCCTTACACCAGATTAATTGAAGCGGAATATCCGCTGGTCTTCATGGACCGGCTGGTTGACGGGATCACGACCCAGAGCCTGCTGCTGGATAACGAGATGGCGGTGAAGACCGCTATCCGGGAGCTGACCGGCCACGGCCATGAAGCGATTGCTATTCTATCCCTGCCGCTTGGCGTACATGCGATTACCCCGCGCAAGGAGCGAATGAGCGGGTACAAAAAAGCGATGGAGGAAGCGGGTCTGCCGCTGCTGGGTTCGTATATGCGAAGTGTGTCACGCGAAGACATCGCATCTGCACTGGACGAGCTGCTGCAGCTTCCCGAGCCTCCAACAGCGCTGCTTGCCGCCAATGATCTGGTGCTGGGCGAAATTCTTAAATATGCGAACCGCAATGCCATTGCGATCCCCGGCCAGTTGTCGGTCATCGGCATTGACGATGCCGAATTCGCCCGGATCTATAATCCTGATATTACAACGATCCGCCAGCCGGCTTACGAGATGGGGATGCAGGCGGCCAAGATCATGCTCTCTTTGATCAACGATGCGGACAGCGCGATGCCCATCACCTACAGGTTCCCGCCTTCCTTGCAGCAGGGGGAGTCGGTGCAGCCGCCGGCTAAGCCGGAATAGAGCAGGTCGGGGCCGGCGAAAGGTCCATCGTGGTGACAACATATAGGAAATCTGCTCAGGAATCCACGGCTTACGGACCCAGGGGCCGTTATTGTGCGGAAAAGAAGGGTTTTGTAAGTTTTACGGACTCAGGAGCCGTTAAATTGCTATTTAGGGCGCTAGATGCCCGCGAAGTGCGGCTTAACGTCATCTGAGTCCGTTAGGCTTGCTATAGTGCAGCAATTCCCCAAATAACGGCTCTCCGGTCCGTAAGTCTATAGTTTGAGAGCAGGATTATGTACATTGAGCAAGACTATGTACTTTGCCGCGCGAACTGCTGGGAATGACGACTTGCTGGTTCGCAGGAACAATGCTCGGATGAAACTGACTTATCGTAACTGAGCTGTAACTGAGCCATAACCATGCTGTACTACCTGCAATTCAGACACACCTCTCTCACGCTACATATACAAAAGGGTGTCCCAGCCGTCTGTCGGCTCAGGGACACCCTTTTTGCTGTGCTAATGTGTGTTCATGCTGAAGCCTGGCGCTGCCGGCAGCAGAGCACCTGCTCTTTGGCTATACGCCTGCCCTCATGAACTCCTCCAGCGCGTCGCGGGTCGGCAGTCCGTCCATATCGCCAGGCGACATCACGGCGAGTGCGCCGATCGCATTGCCGCGCTTCACGGCTTCTGCTACGCTGAGCTTCTCCAGCATAGCGCTGATCACCCCAACCGCGAAGCCGTCTCCGGCACCGACCGTATCGACAACCTGCTCGACCTTGAAACCGTCCACATAACCCTCTTCACCAGCGGACGTCTTGTAGTAAGCGCCCTCAGGACCGAGCTTGATTACGACAAGGGATACGCCGCGCTCCAGATAGTACCCGGCAATCTCCTCCGGAGTGTCAAGACCGGTGAGGATCTTGCCTTCTCCGTGTCCGGGCAGGAACCAGTCGCAACGGGTAGCCAGGTCGTTGATCGTATTAACCATAGTCTCCGTGTCCGGCCACAGGGTCGGGCGCAGATTCGGGTCCAGTGATACGGTCTTGCCGCGCTGCTTCATGAACTCCATGGCATGCAGCGAGAACTCGTGACACGAAGCCGAGAGTGCGGAAGAGATGCTGGTCACATGCAGATGGCCTGCGGAAGCGAAGTAATCTTCATCGAAGTCGGCGAGACTCAGCTTGGAGGCGGCGGAATTTTTGCGGAAATACTCCACCTTGGGATCTCCAGTGAGTACCTTGGATTTGATCAGCATGCCCGTGGAGAATTCCTTGGTCGTTGTGATGCTCGCGGTATCGATCTTCTCCTTGTTCAGCGCCGAGGTGATGAACTGGCCAAAGTTGTCTTCGCCAAGCTTGGTCACATAACCGGTCAGATGCTCCAGGCGTGATAATCCGGTGGCTACATTACTCTCCGCACCTGCCAGCGCCTTGGAGAAGGTAGTGACCTCATGCAGGGGGCCGGCTTCATTGGCGTAGAACATGGCCATCGGCTCCCCGAAGGTGACTGCATCCAGCTTTTTATTCATGAATAGTTCCTCCTAAAAGTTTTGATAGCATACACTCCTTGCGTCTTCTTCGCAAAACTCGCTTCGGAAGCATAGCAGGGGTATAATTAGATCCTAGTTTATGGTTTGGAATAGAATATAAGTTGAAATTATCACATAAAACGGTTTTGTACAATATAGCAATGCTCATTCTGAGGGCTTATTTTGTATAGGAAACAGGGGAAGACATTCGTTTTCCCTTGATACATAAGCGTTTTTGAATATTTTCGAAGGATTGATAACGCTTCCTGAATAAATATATATTGACTGTTAGCGGCAATGTTATTACTATTTTCTTAGAAGGATAAAGCCTGATGTTAGTAAAATAGATAAATTAGTTTATCTAAATTATTATTCTTATGAATATATAACCAGAGAGGAAGTAACAATCATGAAGAAAATTAAAGTATTACAGAATATCACCTCTGTTGGCGTAGTAGCCGTTATCCGCGCGGATAATGCCGATGATGCTTATGCCATGTCGGTGGCTTGTATCGAGGGCGGACTGAATAATATTGAAGTTACCTTCACGACTCCGGGAGCCGAAGTAGCGATTAAGCGCTTGGTGGAAGAATACGGGGGCCGCGCCGTGATTGGTGCCGGTACTGTGCTTGATCCGCTGACGGCAAGAATAGCTATTCTAGCTGGTTCGGAATTTGTGGTCAGCCCGTCTTTTGAAGAGGATACTGCTAAGATGTGTAATCTGTACGGCATTCCTTACATGCCGGGCTGCATGACGCTGAATGAGATGAAGGAAGCCCTGAAGCTGGGTGTGGATGTGCTGAAGCTGTTCCCTGGCAGTGCGTTCGGACCGGACTATGTCAAGGCGGTTAAGGGGCCAATGCCGCATGTCAACATTATGCCTACCGGCGGCGTGGATCTGAACAATATGGAGAAATGGATCAAGAACGGCTGCATCGCTGTCGGCATCGGCGGCAACCTGACCGCACCGGCCAAGGAAGGCCGCTATGACCAGATCACAGAGCTGGCTGCTCAGTATGTAGCGAAGTTCAAGGAGATTCAAGGCAAGTAAAATACATGTACAACAGAAATGTCTTGCCCCTATGGGGCAGGGCATTTTTTTGTTGAATGTAGATATGCCTAAATGATGGAATTGCTGCCGCTTCGGGCAATACTTATAATAGAGGCAGAGTGCAGAGGCGCCTGCGGACATTGAGAAGTATACCTGAAAGGTGATGCCATGACTGGCGACGATCTTCGCAGCAAGCTGTACCCGACACTGGTAGTGGAAGAAGCCGATTATGTGGAGATTCGAACTGCAGTCCACGGCTGCAGGGTGAGCGCGGGAGCCATCTATAAACTGTATCGTAACTATAATCATCCGCAACTTTTTGAGCAGGGGGAAGTATATGTGCTTGATGATGACTCCAGGGAGAATTATGCTGTGCTCCTGGTGTGCGCAACTACATTATATACATTAGAGGAGCCGTCTCGGTCGTAGCGTAAGTCAGGTACGGGACGGTCTGCTTCTCATGTCATTTCTGTAACCAACTTCTATGAAAAGAGTATTTGAATGATAGCAGCATCCCTTGTATGCTTAGTAGGGATTGTGGACTACAAAATAATCATTACAGGCTTGCAACAAATTCGCAGTCTTGCGCGTCAGTAAGATTGCATAGAGAGGGGGAACCTTCGTGGTGGAGCAGGGACTCATCAGAGCCGCTCAAGCGGGCGATCGCGACGCTCTAATCACCCTATTGCGAGAAATTGAAGGGCATGTATATAAGACGGCCTTCTACATTCTGCATAATGAACAGGATGCTCTGGATGCCTCCCAGGAAGCGTTGATCCGGGTGTACACCAAGATCGGCTCCTATGAGGAGAAGGCGCAGTTCAAAACATGGGTTCAGCGAATAGTAACCAACATATGTATAGACAAATTCCGGAGAACGAAGCCTACCGTTTCTATCGATGAACACGAAATGGTGTTCCAGGATAAAAAACATAACGTAGAGCGCGAAGTGATGTCGGGTTATCTGGCGGAGGATATCCGCGAGGCCATCGACCAGCTTCCGGAGCATCACCGGACGGTAATCGTGCTTCGCTATTTACAGGATTTTTCTTACAACGAGATTGCAGACTGTCTGGATCTGCCTCTGAACACGGTCAAATCGTACCTGTTCCGGGCGCGGCAGCAGCTGCAGAATAGACTTCAGGAGTATCAGAAAGGTGGTGTGTCAGGATGAAGTGCGCGGAGGTGATGGAATGGATGCACCGCTATTTAGATAATGATCTCAGTCAGGAAGAAATGCTTGAAATGTTCCGTCATATCGACGATTGTCCTTCCTGCGCGGAAGTCTTGGACCGGCTGACGCTGCTCTCCCAGCAGCTGGAGCAGCTTCCCGACGTGAAGCCCCCCTTCAGTCTGGTTGACTCTATCCTGCCTCAGCTTGAACAGCTGGACCGCGGTGTCCCGGAAGAGCCTGCCGTAATGGAGCCGGAAGATCCGAAGGTTATTCCCTTCTCCCGTTCAAATAACCGGGGCAAGAAGTCTAAGGGCCCTTCACTGGCTGCGCGGACAGGCATTGGTGCTGCGGCGGCAGCGGTGATTCTGCTCATCGCCGTATTCAATATGCCGAAGAGTCTGCCAGGCGCAGACTTGGATATGTCATCCCAATTAATGAGCGGCGGAGCGGCGAACTCCAGCATGAGTACGGAGAGCAGTGCAGACGCCCCGCAGGCGGACGGACAGAATAACAGCGGCGGCAGCAGTGAGCTGCGAAAGATGGATCAGGCCACGCCTAGTGAATCTGCAGACGTTAATTTGAAATCTGCACCGCCTGCTCCCAGTGAGGGTGCTGATCAACCAGCCGCAGCCGGCGGTGGTATGCCTTCAGACAAGGTGCCTGCGGTAAGCGAAGCTCCGATCAGCAACCGCGCCGCTACTTCGCCTCCGGCGGACCGCCCCAAGAGCACCAAGGAAGCGGATAGCCGGTCGGCAGAGCCCCAAAGCACGACGTCGAGTGCGCCAACACAAGAGAATATAGCGGATGATAAGGCGGCTGCGGGAGATGCACGGATAGCGCCGACTCCAGCCGCTAACGAGGCAGGAGCCATGCTGATGGTCGCAGATTCCTCGTGGACTTCACCCGACGGGCAGCATATGGCTGAGATGACTGGCCAGCATGTTGTAATCTATAGCTTAACCGCAGAAGGAGAAGAACAACAACGGACAGTATTAACTTCGCTTCCTTTGGAGGGGAACTGGGTCTCCGGTGTGTGGTCGGAAGACGGCACCCAGTTCACTTATGTGCTACAGCTTGAGGACGGTACGCAGACGACGAAGGTATACACGGTTCCGGCAGAGAGCGCAACACCTGCTCCATCCGCTTCTCCGGCTCCTGCCAACTCTTCAGCGCCTACCGCTTCTCCGGCGGCGTCTGCTTCACCGGTCACCAGCCCGGCTATTACCCCGGACGCGGCAACGTCCGATAAATAACCGGAACGTTCTTCCGGCCTGCGGAATATGCTAAGGCAAGAGGACATGAATTACAGGCTATGCGAGTATCATCGGTATGACCGGCGGCCGGGAGAGTTTCTAGAGCTGCTCCCTCCGTCGTTTATATAGATGCGCCGCTGAAACGGAGTAACTTTGGCCCTGGCTGCCGAGGTTGCTCCGTTTTGGCTTGCGCCCCGGTCAGGACAAAGTCATAATGGTGATACCTATGTTTTCAGCCGATTTTTTGTTAAAATGTACGAATGTATGTGTCTGATACGGACCAGGCAAGTAAATGAAAAAGGAAGTGGCGGGATGGATGCCAAAACGGCGGCCAAAGACATCAAGCAAGGAAAGGTCTCTCCGCTGTACCTGCTGTACGGCAGTGAGAAGTTCCGGATGAATGAATTCGCGGCCATGCTGGAGGAACACCTGATCCCCAAAGAAGACCGCGATTTCGCGGTGATCCCGTTCGATCTCTCCGAAACTCCGGTTCAGGCGGTCATTGAAGAGGCGGAGACGGTTCCGTTCATGGTAGAACGCAAGCTCCTGCTGGTGCGGGATGCGGCTCTGTTCACGGCAGGCAAGGAGAAGGCGAAGCTGGAACATAACGTGGAGATGCTGAGCGAATATATGCAGCACCCTGCCGAGTTCAGTGTGATTGTATTTATGGTGAACGGCGACAAGCTGGATGAACGTAAAAAAATTGTTAAAAGCATCAAGACCGCCGGCACCGTGCTGGCCTTCAATCCCCTGGGTGCGGAGGAGCTGCTGCGCTGGGTGGAGAAGGGCTTCCGCGAACGCGGCTGCTCCCTTGCGCCGGGGACAGCGGAGGTTCTGATTGCAAGCAGCGGAACCGGACTCCAGGGTCTGTCTGCAGAGATGGACAAGCTGTGTCTGTTCGCCGGTACTGGCGGGCGGGTGGATGCGGCAGCGGTGGAGAGTCTGGTCCACCGGGGAACAGAGCAGAACATCTTCACGCTGGTCGAGGATATCGCGAATCTGCGCCTGGACAAGGCACTGAATACGCTCTATGAGCTGCTCAAGCAGCGGGAGGAGCCGATCAAGATCGCTTCGCTGATTGCCCGGCAGTTCAGAATCATCCTGCAGGTCAAGGATCTGTCAGCCCTTAGCTATTCGCAGGGACAGATTGCCTCCCAGCTCGGACTGCATCCGTATGCAGTGAAGCTTGCCGGAGAGCAGGCTCATAAGTTCGGAAGCCAGCGGCTGCGGCAGATCCTGAGTATTCTGGCGGATCTGGACTATCAGATGAAGACGGGAGCTGTTGATAAGGTGCTGGGGCTGGAGATGTTCATGCTGCGCCTTGGAGCCTGAATAGAGCGGCCTTACATGGAACGAATCAAAGAGCCTGTCCACCCGCGTGTATCATGGGATGGACAGGCTCTTTGATTGTACAGTGGAGTTCAATGAAGGAAGTTAACGAGCATAAAAAAACCTAACCGTATGCAGCATAGCGGTCAGGTTCTTCAGTGCTCGTTATGATTGTCGCCCTTGGCTTAGGCTTGAGCCTTGAGAGCGTTCAATTTCTTAGCCAAGCGGGATTTTTTGCGGGCAGCCGCATTTTTATGAACCAGGCCTTTAGTTACAGCCTTGTCCAGCTTTTTGGAAGCCGCTTGGAAAGCAGCCTGAGCTACTTCAACTTCCGTACCAGTCACTGCTACATCAGCAGTTTTCACAGCTGTACGAAGAGCGGACTTCTGGGAAGCGTTCAGTGCACGGCGTTTCTCGATCGTCTTGACGCGTTTTATCGCGGATTTGATATTTGGCATTGCATTCACCTCCTGAAAGACATTCGAAATCAACAAATGATTCACAACTTAAAATAGTTTAGCATGAAGGGTAGCAAAAAGCAAGATAAAAAGCTTTGTAATTCCCTTAGAGCGGTTTGTATAAACAGAGGCTTTCTCTCGCACACTATCAGCAATATGCAAAAGGAGGCTGAACTAAGAATGGAACTGGATCTTCAGCTGTATTCGGTACGTACGGACTTGGCAGTGGAAGCGAAGGAAATGGCAGAGCGGCACGCCAATACGCCGATCCCGGGTGTCAATGAGGAAGTGGAAGAAGCGGACGGCATCAAGGTCACGAGACTTGCTGTAGCAGATCTTGCCGGTTCTCAGGCGATTGGACGCGCTATCGGCAATTACGTGACCCTGGAGGTGCCTGGGCTGCGCGGAGGGGACACCGGGCTGCAGCAGAAGGTCTCCACAGTGTTTGCCCGGGAATTCGAGCACTTTCTGGATGAAATCGGCATTGACCGCGATTCCAAGGTCCTTATCGTAGGCTTGGGCAACTGGAATGTGACGCCCGACTCGCTCGGCCCGCTGGTCGTTGAGAATGCGCTGATTACCCGCCAGTTCTATGAGCTGGTGCCCGACCAGATTTCGCCCGGGTACCGGAATGTCAGTGCTATTGCTCCCGGAGTGCTCGGCCTGACGGGGATTGAATCCAGCGAAGTGGTACAGGGGATTGTGGACCGCACCAGCCCGGATGTCATTATAGCTATTGATGCGCTGGCCTCCCGTTCACTGGAGAGAATCAATACCACCATCCAGATTGCGGACATCGGCATTCATCCGGGCTCAGGGATCGGGAACAAGCGCAGAGGGCTGACCAAGGAGGTGCTGGGCGTGCCCTGCATCGCCATCGGCGTCCCGACGGTCTGCTATGCTTCCACCATCGTCAACAATGTGCTGGAGATGATGCGAACCCATTTCGGGCAGATGGCGGACGGCGGTGCTCACACCAAAGAAATTATGGGTCTCCTTGACGATATATCTGAGCAGGAGCGTCTCGCCCTGGTGAAGGAAGTGCTTGAGCCGCTGGGGCATGACCTGATTGTGACCCCCAAAGAGATCGATGAATTCATTGAAGAGATCGCCAACATTGTGGCAAGCGGACTGAATGCTGCACTCCATGAAGCGGTAGATCCGGGCAATGTCGGAGCTTACACTCACTGATCTGTCACTTATCACCTCGCCCGCACCGTCTGCTATAATGCAGAACTGGTGGCGGGCTTTTTGCAATGCTGCCGCTTCACTTCTCTATCTATTGCTCCCTGCTATCTCTCATTCTGTGGTTCTAGCACAACCCTTCCGCTCATAGATTTGGAGTATGAGAGATTACAGAGGGCTTAGAGGAGGACATAACAATCATGAACAGAAAATGGTTTCAGCTATGGAATATAGGGCGGCTGCGCGGACGGCTGATGGATATTCTGTCGCTGGGAAGGACGATGCTGCTGCTGGCCGGAGGTTCGCTTGTGTTGTTCATGCTGCTTGGAGCTGGCGGATTGGCCGGGCAGAAGCTGAATTCTTCGCCCATTCCTTCCATGAAAGGTCTGGCGGCTTCGCTCTCCAGTGGATTCTTCATGGAGCTGCTGGGCATGGAGGTCCCCCATCTGCCGAAGGGCGAGGAGCCTTCAGCCTTCTCCGGGGACAAGGTGACCTCCTTCGTATTCCGGCTGCTTACCAGTGTTGATCCTGGTGATCCCAAGAGTCTGGTCTCCCGTGAGATGCCCGGACTTGCTGCCGATGATCCCTTCCTGCTGCGGCAAGGCTCAGGGGGAAGTACAGGAGCACCGGCCGATTATCATCCGGGGGGCGATGAACTGGCCACCGGGGAAGATCCCGGAGCAGGGGGCGATCCTGGAGCCCCGCCGGATTCAGGGAACGGTACTGAGGCTGGTAATGGCCATGACAGCCCGGGGGAAGGCATGGTAGAGCCCGAGGCTTCGCCTGTCCCTGACCCGTCCGGTACAGAACCTGACGAGGGCTACTCCGGAAGCGGAGATGCGGAGAATGGCACAGGAGATACTTCGGTTAAGCGTATTCTCGTTTATCATTCCCATCCCCGGGAGGCCTATAATCCGCTGCTTGGCGCACAGAGCGACAACCCCAGCTCGGCAGTCCCTTCCAAGAATGTCATGCTGGTAGGCTCCTATATTGCCAAGAGGCTGGAAGAGCGGGGGATCGGAACTGTCCATGCCCAGGAGGACTATGCTACAGAGGTACCGGGCTACAACTGGAACTTCTCTTATAAATATTCACGTATGACTGTGAAATCGGCCATGGCCTCCAATCAGAACATGAGTGAGCTGATTGATATTCACCGTGATTCGCAGCGGCACGGCAAAACAACAGCCTTGATTAACGGGAAAAATTATGCCCAGGTATATTTTATTTTGGGGCATGCGAATAAAAACTGGAAACAAAACGAGGCCTTCGCCAATAAAATCCATCAGCTGCTGGAGAAAAATTATCCTGGAATTTCACGCGGGATATGGGGGAAATCGTCCGGAAACGGGAATAATGGGGAATATAACCAGACGTTGTCCCCGAACAGTGTGCTGATTGAGGTAGGCGGAATTGACAACAGCGCCGATGAGCTGAAGCGGACGGCGAATATTCTGGCGGATGCCATCGCTGATGTGTACTGGAGCAGCCGGGATGCCGAGAAGGCAGCTGCGCCAGATCAGGGCAGTACGCAATCTGGAGGCACCGGGGCAGAGACATCAACAGGTTCCTGAACGGATTATAGCTGAAAAGGAGCGGAGAATATGACACGGTTCGGTAAAAAGCTGGTAATGGTCGGAATATGGGCGGGCGTGGGGCTGCTGATCGGACTGCAGTTCGGCGGCGGCGGTTCGGGAGTCTCCGGTATACTGCCGGACTGGAGTAAGCCAGCCGGGAGCAGCGCGCCTGGACAGAACGTTACGGCCGGAACTGCGTACGTTCCGGCTGCCAGTACAGCCCCGGGCGGCCAGGCTTATGTATATGTGCCCGTGACTATTGATCCCGTAACGGGCGCTTACACCATGCTGCCCATGAAGCAGCCGGTTGCAGGTACACAGGCGCAGACGGCTGGCGGCACGGGCAGCCTCCCGCAGCAGGAGGTGAAGGACTACTCTGCGCTCAGTCCTGAGCAGATTCTGATCCCGGAGGAGCAGAAGCCGACTGTGGATGTGCTGGCGGATAAGACCGCTGGCCTGCTCCAGCAGGCTTCGCAGAAGGGCATCCGCTGGGTGGTCTCCCTCTTCGACTCGTCGGAGGAGTGAGCAGGAGCTGGGCTGGAACGAGGTTTAGCACAAAAGCGGCTGCGGATGATGGAAGTCCGCACTCGTTTTTGTGTTTTTTTGCAGGATTCACCCTGCGATTGCAGAGGGTTCAGGCGGTTTCTTTCTTTTCCAGCGTCCGGCGGGATTGATGGGTGAAGCCCGTACTGTTATAATAAGTGGATTAACATTAGGCTGTCTGTGGGGGTAAGGAATGACTGACGTTCAGAAACGACAACAACAAATTCGCAATTTTTCGATTATTGCACATATAGACCATGGCAAATCGACATTGGCTGACCGCATTCTGGAGTATACGGGTGCGCTGACTTCGCGTGAAATGCAGGAGCAGGTTCTGGATCAGATGGATCTGGAGCGCGAGCGGGGCATCACCATCAAGCTGCAGGCCGTACGCCTGACGTACCGTGCCGATGACGGCCAGGAATATTATTTGAATCTGATTGACACACCGGGGCATGTCGATTTCACCTATGAGGTATCCCGCAGTCTGGCTGCCTGTGAAGGCGCTCTTCTGGTAGTGGATGCAGCCCAGGGGATTGAGGCCCAGACGCTGGCCAACGTGTATCTGGCGCTTGACAACAATCTGGAGATTCTTCCGGTACTCAACAAGATCGATCTTCCGAATGCAGATCCTGAACGGGTGAAGCAGGAGATTGAGGATGTCATCGGGCTGGATGCCAGCGAAGCCGTTCTGGCTTCCGCTAAGGCAGGCATTGGCATCAAGGAGATTCTGGAGCAGGTCGTGAAGCAGGTTCCGGCGCCGACTGGAAACTCGGAAGAACCGCTTAAGGCGCTGATCTTCGACTCCCATTATGACCCGTACAAGGGCGTAATCGTCTATGTCCGCGTAATGGACGGCAGTATCCGTGCCGGTTCCAAGATCAGAATGATGGCCACTGATAAAACCTTTGAGGTTATTGAGGTGGGGGCATTCATGCCGCGTATGACCATTGTACCCGAGCTGAACATCGGCGATGTCGGCTTCATTGTGGCCGGGATTAAGCATGTGGGCGACACTCGTGTCGGTGATACCGTGACGGATGCCAAGCGTCCGACTGCTGAGCCGCTGCCGGGTTACCGCAGAATTAATCCGATGGTCTATTGCGGTCTCTATCCGATTGAGACCTCTGATTATAATGACCTTCGTGAAGCGCTGGAGAAGCTGCAGCTGAACGATGCTTCCCTGAGCTTCGAGCCGGAGAGCTCCAGCGCCCTTGGCTTTGGCTTCCGGTGCGGCTTCCTGGGGCTGCTGCATATGGAGATTATTCAGGAGCGGATCGAACGCGAGTTCAATCTGCCGCTGATTACTACCGCGCCGAGCGTTATTTACCGCATTAAGCTGACGAACGGGGAGACCATTCAGATCGACAATCCGTCGCATTATCCGGAGATCGGGACGATTGACTTCATCGAAGAGCCGTATGTCAAAGCAGCCATTATCGTGCCTAACGACTTCGTGGGAACCGTTATGGAGCTGTGCCAGAACAAACGCGGCGAATTCGTCAACATGGAGTATCTGGACAGCAACCGTGTAACCATTACGTACGAGATTCCGTTGTCCGAGATCGTCTACGACTTCTTCGACCAGTTGAAATCCGGCACGAAGGGTTATGCATCCTACGATTACGAGATCTCCGGTTACCGCCAGTCCAATCTCGTGAAGATGGATATCCTGCTGAACAATGAGCAGGTCGATGCACTGTCCTTCATCGTTCACCGCGACCGCGCCTACAACCGCGGCCGGGTCATCTGTGAGAAGCTGCGCGGTATTATCCCCCGCCAGATGTTCGAGGTGCCGATTCAGGCTTCCGTCGGCACGAAGGTGGTTGCGCGTGAGACCGTTAAGGCCATGCGCAAGAACGTATTAGCCAAATGCTACGGCGGCGATATCTCGCGTAAGCGGAAGCTGCTGGAGAAGCAGAAGGAAGGGAAGAAGCGCATGAAGCAGGTCGGCAGCGTCGAGGTGCCGCAGGAAGCGTTCATGGCCGTGCTTCAGATTGAGTAGCAGCATATAAGCTCCCCCGGAGCTTTCGGTTTATCGCAGAAACGGGTGCCGTCCTACGCAGGGCGGTGCAGCCGTTTCTTCTTGCTTTTTAGCAGCAGGTAGTGTGGCAGGCCTGTATATTAATAGAACAAAGGAGACAGCTAATGAATACAGCTACGAGCACTGCACACCATGGCCGTCCCCCTGAGGCCGTATATATTCACATCCCGTTCTGCACCAATAAATGCTTCTATTGTGATTTCAACTCTTACGTGCTGAAGGACCAGCCGGTGATGGACTATCTCCATGCGCTTGACCGCGAGATGGAGCTGACCGTGCAGCACACGCCTCCGGGTGTGATCAAGACGATTTTTGTCGGCGGGGGTACGCCTACTGTCCTCAAGCCTGATGAGATGGCTTATTTCCTGGAATCGGTCCGCAGGCATTTTCCGCAGTGGGACGAGAATATTGAGTTCTCTATGGAAGCTAACCCCGGAACTACCGATATTGATAAGCTCAGAGTCATGAAGGAAGGCGGCGTCAACCGGGTCAGCTTCGGGGTGCAGGCGTTCCAGAATGAGCTGCTGAGCGGAATCGGCCGGATTCATGATGTGAATGACGTATACCGCAGTCTGGAGAATGCCCGTGCGGTCGGGCTTAATAACCTGTCGCTGGATCTGATGTTCGGCCTGCCGAACCAGACGGTGGATATGCTTAGAGAGAGTATCGACAAGGCGCTGGCGCTGGACCTTCCGCATTATTCCATCTACAGCCTGAAGGTGGAGGAGAACACGCTGTTCCACACTCTGTTCAACAAGAACAAGCTTCCGCTGCCGAATGAAGAGGATGAGCTGGCGATGTACCTGCTGCTTATGTCTACCATGGAGGCTGCGGGGTATACGCAATATGAGATCAGTAATTTTGCCAAGCCGGGGCTGGAGAGCCGCCACAACATCACGTACTGGCGCAACGAGGATTATTACGGTCTGGGCGCAGGGGCGCACGGATATGTGGGCCGGCAGCGGCACATGAATATCAAGGGCGTGAACCCGTATAACGAGGCTTCGCGCAGCGGGCTGCCGCGTCTGGACAGCTTTGAGATCTCCGAGCAGGAGGCGATGGAGGATTTCATGATGGTTGGCCTGCGGATGCGCGAAGGGGTGTCGGATGCGGCGTTCCGCTCACAATTCGGAAAGCCGCTGGAGGCTGTTTTTGCAGGGCCGCTGCATAAAATGCTGAAGGCCGGGCTGCTGGAGCAGGCCGGGGACACCTATCGCCTGAGCAAGCAGGGAATCCTGTTCGGCAACGATGTTTTCGGGGAATTTGTCGGTGCTTTGACAGAGGTTTAATTTTGAAATACCTCTTGAATTGTAATTCACCTTGTTGTATATTTATTCATATTAACAACAAGGGGTGAGTCAAGGTGCTTGTCAAAACGGATCATTTCCAAGAGGCTTCTCCAGCAGGAGAGCAGCAAGTGATATGCAGAAATGCTACGGTGGAGGATGTAGAGCCGCTGTATCTGATGATAGAGGAGTATGCCAGGCAGGGGATTATGCTGCCCCGTTCAAGGCAAGCACTGACCCGCCAGATCGACCAGTTCGTGATCGCTGAGATCGGCGGCAAGTTTGTCGGCTGCGGTTCCTTGTTCCGGCTCGGAAGTGATCTTGTGGAGGTCCGTTCGATTGGCCTGAATGATGCAGGCAAGGGCAAAGGTGTAGGAACGATGATCCTGGAGAAGCTGGTTGAAGAAGCGAGACGCCAGCAGATTCCGAAGATTATGGCACTGACCTATGCTGTAGACTTCTTCCTTAAGAACGGCTTCGATGTGGTGCAGAAGGAGATTTTCCCCGAGAAGGTCTGGACCGATTGTGTGAACTGCAAGAAGCAGCATGCCTGCGACGAGATCGCCGTGCTGAAGAGACTGGACTAATCCGGCGGGCTCTAGCCCCCGGTAAACTATATAATAAGAAACCACTGTTCACCTGGAAGCTGATGCTTCAGGGTGACAGTGGTTTTTTGCAGATACCGGTTTATTGTGCGTAGATAAGCTTGCGCTGTTGCTCCACCAGTTCGGCAAGCTCCGGTGTAGCATATGCGGAAGGGTTAAAGGAAGGGGACAGTGTATTATAAGTAATTCCGATGCTGGACCCGTCCGTCATCTCAATCTCCAGCCAGTATTTGTCTCCTACCCAGCCCTTGGTCTGCTTGTACAGCTGCTCGAACGGGAGGTATTCCAGCTTGGGGAATTCGCGGATGAATACGGCGTTGGCCTCCGGGGTAAAGTCCATGAGGTCAGAACCGTCATTGCCGCTCACAAAACGGACAGTTTGTATTTTTCCCTCGATATCCAGCAGATCGTTAAGGGTGTTGGCGTCAGGGTTGTTGCGTGCTTCATACAGCCGGTCTCCCGCCCAGAGTCTCGCCGATGTCTTATAGCCTTCTACCTCGTAGAGCGGTGTGCCTGTCTTAAGAGTTGTCGCATCTCCATCCTGCAGCCCAGCGCGTGGACACTCCTGCTCGGATTTGCTGTATGTGATTTTGCCGATCTCCTTGCCTTTGCCCAGTGGGGCGGGGTCAGGACCGGTATCATCGTAGTACATGACGCTGTCCCATTGCAGGATGGATGCATAATCCGCATCCACACCGATGCACTTGACCGGTAAGATTTTACCAGTACAGCCCGTAAGTGCTAATGCAGTTAAGAGGCCTGCGATTATAGCCCATAATGCTGTTTTCTTGAAACGCATTTTTATCACTCCCTGAGTATTGGACGGCATTGTCCGGGAAATGGTTGCGGTGAAATATACAAAATCTTGCTTTGACTAAAATAGGCGCAATCAAGTTGCTGAACTCACTTGACAATGCCGAGGTCAGTTTGGTATTTTTGTATTAGTGGTTAGCACTCATCTCACTAGAGTGCTAACGAATCGGAGCCACAGCCGGATAGGAGGGAATAACATGTTAACTGAACGCCAGAGAATGATACTGAATGCCATTGTCGATGACTATATTTCTTCCGCTGAGCCGGTAGGCTCGCGCAGTATCTCGAAACGCGGGGATGTGGGCTACAGTCCAGCCACGATCCGCAACGAAATGGCCGATCTGGAGGATCTGGGTTATCTGGAGCAACCTCATACGTCGGCAGGGAGAATCCCGTCCCATAAGGGCTACCGCTATTATGTGGATCATCTGGTACCGTGGAATTCCGCCGAAACGGCCGAACTGGGCACGATCCGCGCTTTTTTCGCCGAGAAGCTGAATGCTACAGAGCAGGTTATCCAACATGCGGCAATGATCCTGTCCAATATGACGAATTATACTTCCATCCTGCTGGGACCGGAGGTTTTTCATACTTCATTGCGCCATTTCCAGCTGCTCCCGCTCGATGACAAGACCGCTGTGGCGATTATCGTTACCAGCACCGGGCAGGTAGAGAACCGGACCGTGAGTCTTCCCCCGGAGATATCTGTCTCCGAGATGGAGAAGGTCGTGAATCTGCTGAACAGCAAGCTGGTCAATGTACCGCTCTACAAGCTGAAGAGTCAGCTCTATTCCGAGCTGGGCGAAGAAATGCAGCGCCACATCTCCCATTATGAAGAATTAATGCAGGTGCTGGATAAGGCGCTGGAAAGCGACCATGATCAGCGGATTTACTTAAGCGGAGCCACGAATATGCTGACCCAGCCGGAGTTCAAGGACGTCGACAAGGTGAAGACGATTCTCGATCTGCTGGAGGAGACGCCTACGCTGCTCAAGATGCTCACCCCGGCCAGCAGCGAAGCAGGAATGCAGGTGCGCATTGGTACAGAGAATAAGCATGAGGCTTTTGCCAACTGCAGTTTGATTACCGCCACTTATTCACTGGACGGCAAGCCGCTGGGGAGCATCGGCATCCTGGGTCCGACCCGTATGGAGTACGCACGTGTAATGGGTATTCTGGGGATTTTGTCCCGGGATTTGACAGCGATGCTGGCACACTGGTATAAGTGAACAGAGTGTACTAGTCCATCGCGAATGATACTAAGGAGGTGAAGACAACTTGAAAGAGGAAGAGGTTCAGGAAATGAATGAGAAGAATGACCCCTCGATGAATGACAATCTTGCGGCTGAAGAGACTGATACCACAGCAGACAGCGGCTCATTCACGGCTGAAGAGGCCGGCGAGGCGGCTTCAGGCAATGAGGAATACAGAAAGCTGCAGGAGCTTGCAGATGAACATCAGGCGCGTACCTTGCGTGTGCAGGCTGATTTCGATAACTTCCGCCGCCGGACCCAGAAAGAAAAGGAAGAGCTGGCGCAGTACGCAACATCTAAGCTCGTAACTGAGCTGCTCCCGGTAATGGATAACTTTGAACGCGCACTGGCGACTCCTGCAGCAGGTGCAGACGCTGAAGCGTTCATCAAAGGCGTGAATATGATTTTCCGTCAGCTGGAGGGAGTCCTTAAGACTGAAGGGCTTACAGCTATGGAAGTGGTAGGGCAGCCTTTTAACCCTGAATATCATCAGGCGATCATGCAGGTGGAGAGCGAGGAGTACGAGGAAGGCATCGTGACGGAAGAGGTCCAGAAGGGCTATCTCCTGAAGGATAAGGTTCTTCGTCCGGCCATGGTCAAAGTCAGCATGTAGATCTGTTCTATATAAGATAATAAATATGGATGAAGCCCCGGGCTTCACATTATTTCTGAGGAGGCACATTACTGTGAGTAAAGTTATCGGTATTGACTTAGGAACCACGAACTCTTGCGTTGCCGTTATGGAAGGCGGCGAAGCCGTCGTTATCCCGAATCCGGAAGGCGCGCGTACAACCCCATCGGTTGTAGGCTTCAAGAAGGACGGCGAGCGCATCGTTGGTGAAACGGCAAAACGCCAGGCCATTACGAACCCGGACCGTACCATCGCTTCGATCAAGCGCCACATGGGTACAGGCCACAAAGAAAGCATTGACGGCAAAGACTATTCTGCACAGGAAATCTCGGCAATGATTCTTCAGAAGCTGAAATCCGATGCTGAAGCCTATCTGGGCCAGCCTGTAACTCAGGCGGTTATTACAGTTCCTGCTTATTTCAATGACAGCCAGCGTCAGGCTACTAAGGATGCAGGCAAAATCGCCGGCCTTGAAGTGCTGCGTATCGTTAACGAGCCAACAGCAGCAGCTCTTGCTTACGGTCTGGAGAAATCGGAAGATCACACGATCCTGGTCTATGACCTTGGCGGCGGTACCTTCGACGTATCCATCCTTGAACTGGGCGACGGCTTCTTTGAAGTGAAGGCTACCAGCGGTGACAACCGTCTGGGCGGAGATGATTTTGACCAACTGGTGATGGATTACCTCGTAGCTGAATTCAAGAAAGAGCAGGGCATTGACCTGAGCAAGGACAAGGCTGCTGTTCAACGTCTGAAGGATGCTGCAGAAAAAGCAAAGAAAGAGCTGTCCGGCGTACTTACAACTACAGTATCGCTTCCGTTCATCACGGTAGTTGACGGAGTGCCTCAGCACTTGGAGATCAACCTGACCCGTGCCAAGTTCGACGAGCTGACTGCAAGCCTGGTTGAGCGCACGCTGGGACCTACACGTCAAGCGCTGAAAGATGCCGGAATGACCCCTGCGGATCTGAACAGAATCGTACTGGTCGGCGGCTCCACCCGTATTCCTGCCGTACAGGATGCGATCAAGAAGCTTACCGGCAAAGAGCCTCACAAGGGCGTTAACCCGGATGAAGTAGTAGCCCTGGGTGCTGCTGTTCAAGCGGGCGTACTGACTGGTGATGTAAAAGACGTAGTTCTGCTCGACGTCACTCCGCTGTCCCTCGGTATTGAAACTGCAGGCGGCGTGTTCACGAAGATGATTGAGCGCAACACTACGATCCCTACAAGCAAATCGCAGGTGTTCTCGACCTTCGCAGACAGCCAGCCTAGCGTGGAAATCCACGTATTGCAGGGTGAACGCGAGATGGCGAACGGCAACAAGACACTGGGACGCTTCATGCTGAACGAGATTCCACCGGCACCGCGCGGCGTACCTCAGATCGAGGTTACCTTCGACATCGATGCCAACGGTATCGTTAACGTCTCTGCTACAGATAAAGGCACCAACAAAAGCCAGAAGATCACCATCACTTCTTCCAGCGGTCTGAGCGACGCAGAAGTGGAACAGATGATGAAGGATGCCGAGCTGCACGCTGAGGAAGACCGCAAGCGTAAAGAACTGGTCGAAGCCAAGAACGGTGCTGACCAGCTCGTATACTCCACAGATAAAGTAATTAAGGATCTGGGTGACAAGGTCGATGCTTCCGAGATCGACAAAGCGAATGAAGCCAAGGACAAGGTGAAGGCTGCACTTGAAACCGACAACCTGGAAGAAATCACTGCCGCTACAGAGGCGCTGAATGAGATTGTGCAACAGTTGTCCGTGAAGCTGTATGAGCAGGCTGCACAGGAGCAGCAGGGCGCTGAAGCGGGCCAGGATGCTTCTGAAGGCAATGCCAAGAAGGATAACGTGGTAGATGCGGATTACGAAGTGGTTGACGATGAGAAGAATCAAGGGTAACCTTAGACGATAAGTTCTATGGTGGTGAGAGGGAAGGTCAAGACCGGGGCATCCCGGGTTTTGGCTTTCCTTTTACCTTGTAAATGGGGAGAATTAACGATGTACGGAGGTGAAAGCAGTGGCAGATAAACGTGATTATTATGAGGTTCTGGGCCTCGGAAGAGATGCTTCAGAAGAAGAAGTGAAGAAGGCCTACCGCAAGCTGGCGCGCCAGTACCATCCCGATGTGAATAAGGCCAGTGATGCTGAGGCCAAGTTCAAAGAGGTTAAGGAAGCCTATGATGTCCTGAGTGACGGGCAACAGCGTGCGCGGTATGACCAATATGGGCATATTGACCCTAATCAGGGAATGGGCGGCGGCTTTGGCGGCGGTGGCGGAGATTTCGGCGGTCTTGGTGATATCTTCGATATGTTCTTCGGCGGAGGCGGTGGACGGCGTGATCCGAATGCCCCACAGCGCGGCGGCGATTTGCAGTATACGATGACCATTGAGTTCAAGGAAGCGGTGTTCGGCAAAGAGACCGATATTACCATTCCGCGCACGGAGACCTGCGATACCTGCTTCGGCTCCGGAGCCAAGCCGGGTACGAAGCCGGAGACCTGTTCCGTCTGCCACGGCAGCGGACAGCAGGAATTCGTGCAGAATACACCGCTTGGACAGATGCGTAACCGCCGTCCCTGCTCCCATTGCAGCGGCACAGGCAAAATCATCAAAGAGAAATGCACCACCTGCGCAGGCCAGGGCAAGGTAAAGAGACAGCGCAAGATCCATGTGCGTATCCCTGCCGGTGTCGATGACGGCGCGCAGCTGCGCATGACCGGTGAAGGCGAAGGCGGCACACGCGGCGGCCCGGCCGGAGACCTGTACATTGTGATTCGCGTGAAGAATCATGATTTCTTCGAGCGCGAGAACAACGATATTATGTGCGAGGTTCCCTTGACGTTCGCTCAGGCGGCACTGGGTGACGAGATTGAGATCCCAACGCTGACCGAGAAGGTGAAGCTCAAGATCCCGGCAGGCACCCAGACCGGTACCTTCTTCCGCCTCAAAGGCAAAGGGGTTCCTCATCTGCGCGGCAACGGCGTCGGCGACCAGCATGTCCGCGTCATCGTAGTCACACCTAGCAAGCTCAGCGATGAGCAGAAGGACCTGCTCCGCCAGTTCGCCTCCTACAATGGAGAGAACACGCATGAGCAGGAACAGTCGTTCTTCGACCGCGTGAAGCGGGCTTTTCGGGGAGACTGAAAGATAACGAATTTATAGCGTAGCAACTAGAGCAAGCCCCCAATCTTGGAAGAGGAGATTGGGGGCTTTTTGCTAATAACGAATAAGGAGGAGCTATGGATAAAAGAGTGGAAGAAATAATTGCTTCACTTGAAGCTATCAGCATTAAAATAGTGGTACCACTTAGAAAAAAAGTTATTAACAAAACAGCATTCAGTGAGCTTTTTGGATTAATGAGTGAATTGCAGAAATTACTTACTAATGAAAAATGGATACAGAAAGAATTAGTGGAAATCTTATTTCACATATATACCCAATTGGATGTGCAGGCTGGTTATGTTAAGGAGGAAAAAGTTAAAAATGAATTCACTGCTTATCTTACTAAAATGAGAAGCAAGATGAGAGAAATCTTTGGCAAGAGGGTGCAAGATACTGAGGAAATTTCAGTTCAAGAGCTTATAGATAATTCGGATTTTGCTAACTTACAAGAAATTATGGATGAATTTAAGAAGTTATACGAGTAGTTTTGTCTAATGTCTTCATATACAAAAGTAAAGCCCCTTCACTTCCCGTATGGGAAACGAAGGGGCTTTATCCTTAGTTTTATGTTTAACACTTTAACGCATTACTTCTTCTTTTTCGATTTCAATTATTTCTCCATCTGCAACTTTTCTATGTTCATAAAGTTCAAATGTACTTCCTACAAAAAGCAAATTTCCCGGTGCCTTCTCAGGAAACAAAAATTCTATATTACAGAGTGTTTCATAGTTATCATAGTTTGAAATAATATTTAGTACAACACTCCAATCCCGATCTGCCACATCATAATGAAAATGTGCAGCTGTTGAATAGTTTATTAAAGGAAACCTCTTTTTCCCACCTTGTTCCGTTGGAATCCAGCTAACTCTAGCTACCACCTTATTATCCATGTTATTTAATCACCTTTACCTTCCCAAACTAGTGTTTAGATCTTCTAGTCCATCAGAATTAAACAAGCGATTTCATTCCATAAAAGCGGTGAAGTATGTAGTGAAAAAACAGGGATAAGTGTATTCTGTACAACTAAAAACAGTGAAACGGATGGACATCCTCTTCTAATTGTATTTTGTGCAACTACATTTACCCGGGTGGACGAAAATCCAGGTATAGGGGCATTTTAATTGCACGAACTACATCTAAACGGAGATTAGGAGGCATATCGGACGATTTAGTTGTACGAATTGCAATTAAGCCTCCCCCTTGCCCCTAATCGGGGTGAGGTAACCACTCAGCAAACCATTAGTTAAAGTAATTTTCATACGTTTAGAGCTGACGAGCTACTAGGTTAAAACAATATACATAGATGTAGGATATTAAGATTTTAGCATAAAATGCTTCCTTTTCCTTATAACGAATAAGGAGGAGCTATGGATCAAAGAGTGGAAGAAATTATTGCTTCACTTGATGGGATTACCATTGAAATAGTAGTGCCGCTCAGAAAAAAAGTGATTAACGAAGCAGCACTCAGCGAGCTTTTTGGATTAATGGGTGAATTGCAGATATTACTTAATATCTACTGTCTTCATAAACAATAGTAAAGCCCCTCCACTTCCTATCCAGGAAGTGGAGGGGCTAAATGTGTTAATCTTTGCGCGGAGCGTTCTACTGAATCAATCCGCTCTTGCTCAGCAATTCATAGAGTGCAGCGGCTGCTGTCTCACGGGTTGCCGGAGCTGTTGGATTGAAGGCAATGCCCGTTTCGCTGGCGAAGATGCCGGCTTTGGTCAGGGCTTGCAGACTGTCCTTGGCGTAAGGAGCTACCTTAGCGCTATCGGAGTAGGTTGTGAACGAAGGATTGGCTACAGCCTTCAGTTCAGTGCCTGTCAGCTTCAGCGCTCTGTCCAGAATGACGGCGAGCTCCTGACGGGTTACTTTTTGCGTAGGTGCAAACTTGCCGTTGCCTATGCCCAGAATCAGACCAGACTTGGAGGCTGCGGCGACATCCTTGGCGTACCAGTCCGTTGTTTTCACATCGGAGAAGGTTACGCCAGCATCGGTACGCAGACCCAGTGCACGGGTTAAGAGTGCTGTGAACTCAGCGCGGGTCAGATTGTTCTGCGGCGCAAAAGTTGTTGCCGAGGTTCCCTGGATAATCAGTTTGTCGGCCAACGTCTGGATGGCAACCGCTGATTTGGAATTCGCGATGTCTGTGAAGGCTGCTGCCGGTTTGCTGACTGCTGCATACACGGAGAAGCCTGGACGGCTTACGGTCACAAGGGTTGTTCCATCGGCTTGCGGTGTGAAGACAGAAGCAACCGGGGTCACCAGTCCGTCTTTCTCAAACAGTACGCCTGCGGTCTTGGATTCAATCTTGCCAGGTACAGTAAAGGTGCGCTTGATGAACACGTTGGTTGGAACGTTCAAGTAAGTGCTGCCTGTAGCTGTAGTCCATGAAGCTTCATAGGATACCGGGGTTCCAATAACCTGGGCACCCGGAGTACCTGCAATCAGCTTGCTGGCTGCGTCTGGCTCTTGCTTAATTACTAGCTTCAAGCTCTGGCCTGCAGGGGAAGCGGCTAATAAGGATACCGGCAAGGCTACAGCAGATCCGCCAACATTCACGATAAGGGTGCTGCCTGCTTGAATGGCGGACAGTAATTTCACCTGATCAGCAGTCAGGCTCAGTTCAGCAGACTTATCTGAGATGCTGATCAGAGAGATAACAACGGCTGTCTTGACAGTAGCGGCTTTGGCCAGAGCGGCCTTCAGATCGCTGTCGCTCACGGTTACTGTCGTTACACCATCCTTCGATGCGGTTAGAGGTGTTACCGTTACTTGCTGAACGCCTTCTTCAACAAGGGACTTCACAGGTTCTGGAACCACCACAGGTGTTGGCGTAACTACTGTACCGCCACCTCCACCACCGCCGCCGCCATTGTTTCCACTGTCAGAGACAGTGATAAAGCGGAATGAGGTGTAGGTACTGTAGTATTCATCATTGTTATAGTCAATCTTGATCGGTTTGGTGTTATCTTTGGCTTTAATGCCGATAACCTCAAGCTTGTAGACTCCATCGGTCAGACCGGCCACCGCAGGGTTGCCGTAAGCATCCAAGATTGGATCACCATTGTGGTCATATGGGTGATAGGTGGATGATACAACCGTGCTATAGTTCCCAGGCTCGAAGAACTTATCCGGCGCACCGGTCGTGGATACCTGGAAGGAGCCTTTCTTGATATCATCCAAGCCAATCAGATTCACTTCATAGTAGTTAATATCTTTTGCTTTCAGCTTGTAGTTCAGAATAGCACTTGAATTGGTGTAGACGATCGGCTGGCTCAGTGCAGCTTCCTGAATGCCTGTGCCCCAATCAGGTTGTTCGGTCGTCTTATCTACATTGATTGCAAACGGCAAGTGCAGAGTTGGCTGTCCTGCTGCTTCCAGGACGACATTACCTTGCAGCATTTGCGGCACGGTATCAGCAGCGACGGTAACCTTCAGGTTGAACGTGGAGGCACCTTTTGCGGCGGCAGTTACCGATGATTTGTCGAGCGTCGCAGATACATGCTTGGGATCACCATAATTCCATTCCACGGAAGCAGAATAGGTAAGCGCAGTATCGCTCATATTCTTTAATTGCAGCACTTGGCTAGCTTCAGAACCGGGAAGCAGGGTGCCAAAGCTTGTAGACGGATTGTAGTTGATTACATTCTGCGGGATAAAGTTCTTGTCCAGAATAGAGATCGGCTCTATCGATTGCAGCAGGGCCGGAGTGATGATGGCATTTTCTACATTGGCGCGACCAGGACCTTGAAGATAGAAATCTTCAGGCGCATCCTGGTAGAACACAGGATCTGCTGTGTTGGCCAGAGCGGCACGAATGTCTAATGGTGTATAAGTTGGATGTGCCTGCTTGATCAGCAGTGCCAAGCCTGCTACATGCGGTGTTGCCATACTTGTACCACTAATACGATTGTATGCTTTGGAATAATCAGTTCCTGGATGACCTTTGCCATAAGCAGGCCACGTAGACAGCACTCCGTCACCAGGAGCTACGATGTCCGGCTTAATGCTTAATTTACCGTCGAAGTTCGGTCCTAGTGAGGAGAAGCTGGTCACTTCATCGCCGGCGGTCATATCCATCGGATATTCGGAGCTGAAAGTAAAGTAAGCAGGTTTGTTGCCGTTAGCAACAATGGCTCTGGCTAAAGCGCGGCCTTGGGAGCCCTTCAGGTCCAGCGTAGGGATGTTGTCATATCCATCGCCAAGGTTGGAACCGATAAAGTCAGAACGGTCAGTATAGCTCTCTTCCAGAATAGCTACTTTCTTACCGTCTACTGTCTGGAAATTACCATTGAAGATCACAATAGCTTTGGCACCGTGAGCTTTGGCATTAGCAATCTTGTCTACAAAGGCTAGATCGCCACGGGATACCAGAACAACAGTTTTCTCACCGAAATTTCCTTCCGGGTAATCTTCATTTGCGCCTAAATTAGCGTAGAACACTTTAACCGGCTCTGTTCCAATAATATCGGCAAAGTCTGTTTGACCCAATTCATAGGCCATGACATGGAACGGATTATAGGTGTCATAAGTCACTGAAGTGACTGAACCCGTAATCTCTGCCTTGAACTCACCGGAGAACGCTTTGATAGGGCTATTAACGGCACCTACCGAAATTCCGAGTTGGGAGGCAGCAGGAGAACCCATGGAGAAATAACCTGCTTCTCCGTTGTTCCCATTAGCGATTACAGCAGTTACTCCAGAGAGAACCGCATTATTAATCGCGATGGAATCTGGGGAATTCACATCCTTCTCGGAATCGGAGCCGAGCGACAGGTTGATGACATCCATGCCGTCCTTGACCGCACGTTCAATTCCGTCAATGACTTGAGCGGAAGATCCGGAGGAAGTGTTCGGCTTATCAATATTACGGCCCAATACTTTGTAGACATACAGGTCAGCCCCGGGAGCTACGCCCTTCTGCGCAATATCGCCGGTTGCTGCATACTGACCGATGATGGTGCCGGCTACATGCGTACCGTGGTAAGTTCCCGCATAGCCTACGCCATACTCGGTATCTTCTTCAGGAGTCAGCGGAACTTCTTCATAAGGATCATTATCCTGATAGAAGGAGTCATAGCCGCCCTTATAAGCCGGGGCAATATCCGGGTGCGTATAGTCCACACCGGTATCAATTACACCGACCTTCAGTCCGGCCCCGGTGAGGCCTTGGTCAGCCGCCCAATCGGCATGAATCTGCTTCAGGGGAGCATTGTCGTTTCTGTAAGTCACTTCGGTCACTGTCTGATCAGGGAGAGCATACCAGGTGCTGTTCGGATAAATGGAAGACACGCCGGAAATCTTCGCCAGCTCAGGGATTTTGTCAGCCGGAACGGTGACTTCAAAGCCGTTCAGAATCGTGTCGTACTTGTAATTGACGGTCAGGTCAATCTTCTTGGCTTCAGCCTTATCCAGTACTTCTTCCTGTTGGCTGTTCACTGCAGCTTCAGTCGCTGTATTGGCGAGCGCTGTAATTCCTTGTCTGGCAGCATACTTGCCGACGGCAGCAGGCTGGCCGCTGAGCTGAACGATAACCCGGACAAGATTTGAGGATTTGGTGTTAATCTGTGGAGAAATATAAGGCTGATTCGCTGGAATCAAGGCTGGAAGATGATTGCCTGATACGGGTGTCTTCAAGCTGCTGGCGGCGAATGCCGCGCCTGGAATCATACTTGCAGCCACACCCAATGATAAAGTTAGTAATGATAGCTTACGAGGTAATTTTGTCCACTCCAAATGTAATCCCCTCCACAATATGATGTTGGTTCTGGCTTACATCTCTCCTGCTACAGACAGTAGCCGGATTCTCCTTTTCTATTAATCCGGTTTATTTCCGTCAAGATTACTAGGAAAAATATTAAGAAGATTTTACCACTGGTTATTTGTAAAATCTACACAAAATTTATAGAGTTTTGAGAATGTTTTCATTTCATGCGGAATGTTATATGACACAAATAGACTTTTAAAACTACTATGAAGAAATTAAAAGACAAAAAAATACAAAATAACAGAGAAAAAAACAATTATCGTCATGAATACTGACATGAATGATGGTTGGAAAAACAGGGCTGAAATTTAGAAGTGTGGCTTCTGGATAATGAAATCTGCGGACTACAGCGGGTGAAAATCCAGAACTTCGCTGGAGTCACAGCCAACCACCCTAAATGTATAAAATCATGTCCGGAAATCCAAAATAGCCAAGTAAGCTTGTACGTTATGGACACCAGGCAGAAAGCGGGGAATTCCCATGTCTGAAAAAAGTATACTGGCCTACTTCAAAACCCCGGAGGAAGCGGAAGGGGTCTCCCGTAAGCTGCAGGCACTGCGTGCAGAGGAGATTTCCATTGACCGGTTCAGCAGGTTTGGGGGAAGCGGGCAGGAGCCGGGAGTAAATCCGGTTACCGGCAATTTGGCGAGCATGGATTCGATGACGGCCGTCAGTGACCATACGGGCATATTAGCTGCGGCGCATACGAGCGGGAGCGGAATGAGCCATGGCGGGGATGGCGGGCCGACAGGCAGAAATATTCTGCTGACGGTTATTGTTGATGCGGCTGTCCATGGTCAGGCGATGTCGCTGATTGAGGAAGCCGGCGGATTGATCTGAAGTTTAGAGTATCAGATAAATACATTGGAGGCTGATGGCAAGCTATGGACAGAGAGAACTCGAAGATCTTTTCCAAAACCGAAAAAATGAAAATGCTCTATGAGGCGAAGGCCGAGGATGTTGAATTCTCAGCAGCTGAAGCAGATCAGGATGATATAGAGGCCATGGACCGTTCCCGTGAGGCTGATAAGCGGCAGCTGGGAGAGATTATGAAGAAAGAATAATTCGGTGAAGTCAAGAAGAGATGAGCAGACGAATTGTTGCTACGGATACCCTGCGTAAGTGGGGTATTTTTGTGTTTTGGCGTGTATAATGGAGTGATATGCGAGGCCGGGAGGATACATAAGTGAATACAGTGATAATGTGGGTAGGGCTGGCGCTGCTAGTGGCACTGTTGACCTTCATGAACCAGAAGCAGGTCTATTCCTCGAAAGTGAAACGAGCTTACCGGGAGCTAAGAATGCTTGCTGAAAAGGTTCGAGCAGAACAGTCGGAGACGTCAGATCTGGGAGGCTGGGAAGCTTCCATCTCCGAAATGGAAAAGCACCCCAATGAATTCAACAAGCTGGATAAGGAGATCGGACTGCGCCAGGCCTTCGTCCAGTATCTGGAGCGGCATTATCCGCAGGATACGAGACTTCCAGAGCTGCAGGAAGCGGCTGCCTACCGGAAGGACAGCGTGTGGGGAATTAAGATAGGGAATTAAAAAATCTTATCATTTTAAAAGCCGAAACAGCCGTTAATAAGAGTAAAGTGAAATAAGCGAGAGTCGTCCGCATATCAGTTAAAAATTGAGATGTATAGGGAGCAGTCAACATGGAAAATCTAGCAGACCAAGCAGTTACAGACGAACTGGTTGTCAAAGCCTTGGAAAAAAACCTTGCCATGATCCGCTTTGATCTGGATCGGCGTGTCGCCTATGTCAATGAGATCTTTGCCCAGTCAGTGAAATACAAAGCGGAGGACATGTACGGCATGCAGCACAGCCAGCTGTGCTTCCCCTCATTCGTGAACAGTCCGGATTATGAGTTGTTCTGGCAGAATTTAATGGCTGGCCGGAGCTTCCAGGACAAAATTGAACGGATGGACGCAGAGGGGAATTCGGTCTGGCTGGAAGCTACATATATGCCGGTGTTTGATGAGACAAATACCCATGTCATCGGCGTATCCAAGGTGGCCACTAACATTACGGAGAGACAAAACAACATGAGCCATGTCGTGGAGCTAATGCAGGGCATGGCGGATAGCCTTAATCAGCGTGCGGACAAAGGAATTGAGCGGAGTCAGGAGCTGCTGCTGAGTATTGACAGGATTGCCGAGGTGTCGACCGAGAATACCGAAACACTGCTAAGTCTGCAAAAGCAGGCTGCGGCGATCCGCGGCGTAGTGCAGACCATCCGTGATATTGCTTCCCAGACTCATCTGCTTGCCCTGAATGCAGCGATTGAGGCTGCACATGCCGGAGAATTCGGCCGGGGATTCGATGTGGTGGCCAAGGAGGTAAGAAAGCTGTCTGCGATGGTGCAGGATCAGATTACCGAAGTCCGGGACAGTGTCCAGGCCATTACGGAAGAGGTCGGCAGAATATCAACGGGATTGAACCAGGTGCAGGATAATGTGCAGCTCAGCCAGCGGCAGATTCAAGTGGCGCTGGATGAATTCACGCTGATCGCTACCTCTGCACAGGAACTGGATAACCAGGCGCGCGAGGTCATGAATATTATCTAAGCTGTGCTTGCTCTGAAATAGAGCAGTTATTCCCGGACAATCTATTGTAAGCAGTATGCAGCCTGTGCTTTTCAGGTGGACATGCTGCTTTTTTAGTACATATAGCTGGATATGCTGCTGAAAATGAACCTTTTGAAGCCCGGGGTTGTTATAAAGGTAATTCAAACAAGAAAGGAGGGCATGCTCAAGTGGGCAACAGGGAATTATTCCAAACCTACAGCAAGGAGGTATATCGTACCTGCTATTATATGGTGCACGATGCTGCCGATGCTGAGGATCTGTGTCAGGAGGTATTCATCACTCTCTTCCGCAGCGAGTGGCAGGGCATTGAATATCTGAAGGCCTGGATTATGAAAATCACCGTCAACACCTGCCTGAACCACCTGAAGCGCAGGAACAGCCTGCAGCAGAAGCTGGCGGCCCATCTCCATATGTTCAGGGAGAATCCGCAGCCGCTGGTAGACAAGCTGGTGGAGCAGAAGGAAACGAAGCTGGAATGGGCGGGATACATGTCCCGGCTCCCGGCGAAGATCAGGGCGGTGCTGACGCTGCGGTATATGCATGATTTCAGTCTGGAGGAAATCCGCAAGATGCTGGATATCCCGCTGGGAACTGTGAAGTCCAGACAGCATAAGGGGCTACGGATGATGAAGAGGATTCTGGAAGAAGCGGGCGTTCAGCCCATAACGAAGGAGGACGATGAATATGGACAGAACCGAAGCACAGTTAAAGCGTCGCTTAAATGAGGATCAGGAGCTGAATTACCCTGATTTCGAGCAAATGTGGGGCCGGATTGAGCAGGCCGGATATGTTTCTTCCAAGGGAAGCAGCCATGCCGGAGCAGGGAGCCGCGTCCGCCACCGCAACTGGCGCAAGGTCACTGTAGCAGCCTCATTCAGTGTAGTGCTAATGGCCGTTCCTGTGTATGCCGCCGTGCAATATGATTGGGGCAGCCTGCTGGACCACCGGAGCGGGGTGGAGGCGGCGCTGTCACAGAACCTGGGCCAGCCGCTGGGCCAGACGATCACCAAGGATGGAGTAACGTTGACGCTGCATACAGCGCTCACCGATGAGAACCGGACAGTGATTCTGTATAGTCTGGATGTGGGTCCGGACGGGGGCGACGGCAAGCTGTGGAACATCAATGGAATGACTCTCAAGGATGGCCCGGGACGCAGCGGCAACCAGGAATTCAACAATCAGCAGTGGGACGAGAAGAACAAGCGGTACAACGGTTATTTCGAGACGGACTGGACGCCGGATCAAGAGACGGCCAAGGTAAGTCTGACGGCTGAGCGGATTCAATTGTACTCGCAGCAGGAGGTAGACTTGAAGCTGGATACGGACTCGCCGGAGCGGCAGAGCTTTCCTGTGAACCGGGATGGACTGGAATCCTTCAGCGTACAGCCCTTTAAGGAAGGTACTGACCATCTGATGCTCTCCACTGCCGCCATCTTCGATGATCCGGAAGCCAAGAACTGGGCCTTTCCGCAAATCACTGCTTATCGGGGAGGGCAGCTTGTAAAGAACTCCCGGGCAGGAGCAATGGGTAAGCCGGGAGATAACGGAGAATACACCTCGGTTCAGTATTACAAACCTGCCGATGTGCCGAAGGATCAAACCGTCTATAAGCTGGATTACACGAAGCTTGAAAGGAACATCGACGGTCCTTGGGCGTTTGATTTTGAACTGAGCAAGAAGAAGATGGCGGGCGCGACAATCAAAACTGCGCTGGATCTGCCCCTGGAAGCAGGAAATACAGATAATCGTATTGAGCAGATGGTTGTGACACCTACGCAGGTCCGTGTATCGGTTCGCAGCAAAGCTAAGCCGTTCTCTGAATTGCCGTATGTCAATTATTCTCTCGAGGTGGGCGGCCGGACGCTGGAAGGCGGATTATGGTATTCCATGTCTGAGGACAAAGAGCTGATTGCAGTGCGCTTCGAGCGGCCGTCGGACCTGGAGATTACCAAAGACACGCCAATGACGCTTGTAGGTAATTATAAGGTTATCCGGCATGGGGATGATAAGAAGCCGCTTCAATTAACCAACATCTCCAGCGAGAAGCAGACGGTGATCCGGGAGACCGGCGGTTATCCGGTACAGTGGACCTACTATATGCAGGGTGAGGATCTCTATGTGGAGACGAGGAGCGATGATCCGAAGTTTGGCGGCGTGAACCAGACTCATATCGGTACCGGTAAGGACCGGATCGTAAGTAAGATCGTTTCAACGAAATTCCGCGGAGACGGAAATAACCGGAGCATTGATGTTTATGAGAACTTCAAGGGAACAGAAGCTTCAATATACATGTTCTTCTACTCTACCAATGAACCGGACAAAGAGACACGGGTACAGCTGCAAGGACAATAATAACATTATTTCATTATTTTAACGGGAAGAACCTTGTGTTCTTCTCTTTTTTTCGTATACAGTTAGAAGATATGGCTATGAATAGCTGCCAGAATTATAAGACAAAGGAGAGAATAACTATGGAAATTAAGCGCTGCGACTGGGTAAACTCGGACCCGGTATATATAGCTTATCATGATGAAGAATGGGGCAAGCCGCTGGTTGATGACCTGAAGCTGTTCGAGCTGCTGATGTTGGAGGGCATGCAGGCCGGGCTAAGCTGGTATACGGTGCTGAAGAAGCGGGAGGGCTTCCGCGAGGCTTTTGACGGCTTTGATCCGGAGAAAATCGTGCTGTATGGGGAGGACAAGGTCGAAGAGCTGATGCAAAATGTGGGGATTGTGCGCAACCGTCTGAAGATTAAGGGAGTGATTACCAATGCACAGGTGTACCGGCAGATCTGCCGGGAGGAAGAGGGCGGCTTTGCCGGTTATCTGTGGAGCTTTGTCGGCGGGACGCCGGTGGTGAATCACTGGAAGAACAGAGCCGAGGTTCCCGCGACGACCCCACAGTCCGATCTGATGAGCAAGGCGCTCAAGCGCAAAGGCATGAAGTTCGTCGGCTCGACGATCTGCTATGCATTTATGCAGGCTTCCGGGATGGTAGATGACCATGCGCTGGATTGTTATTGCCGCAGCACCCCGTCTGCCGTAGAGAGTTGAACGCAGTTTGGCGCTGAACGGGTAAGAAATGCTATACTAACTTAGAAACTATGCTGCAAAACTTTTAGGAGGATTTATTACCATGCTATGGCAAGAATTGACGGTACATACAACCGAGGAAGCACAGGAGATGATATCCAATCTGCTGGTTGAGGCCGGAGCGGGCGGAGTCTCTATTGAAGAATCCGGGACGCTGAATAAAAACCGGGATACACGTTACGGTGAATTATACGATGAACCGCTCAATGACATCCCCGAAGGGGAAGCGGTCATTAAAGGATATTATGCGGAATCGGTGGACATGGACGCGGTTGTGTCCGAGGTGACGCCAAGGGTGGAAGAGCTGAGAGAGTTCGGCATCGACCCCGGGCTGGCACAGATCTCCTGGAAAACGGTGGATGAGGAGGATTGGGCTCATGCCTGGAAGCAGTATTTCAAGCCGCTGCGCGTCTCGGAGCGGCTGACCATTAAGCCGACATGGGAAGAATATACCCCGGCCTCTGCCGATGAGAAAATCATTGAGATTGACCCCGGTATGGCCTTCGGAACCGGGACGCATCCGACAACGGCGCTGTGCCTTCGCGCTCTTGAGAAGCATATTGTCAGCGGTGACGAGGTCATCGATGTAGGTACGGGCTCCGGCATCCTTGCTGTCGGAGCGATGCTGCTCGGTGCCGCCTCTGTCCTGGCGCTGGATCTGGACCCGGTCGCCGTGGAGAGTGCCCGTGAGAATGTGGCGCTGAACCGGCTGGAGTCAGCAATCACCGTGAAGGAGAGCGATCTGCTCTCGCTGCTGGGCGGTGAGGGGGCGGCGGATACCGCAGCCGGAGAGATGTGGCCTTCAGCCCGGCCAAGCAATACGGCTTACCAAGAGGCCGTTCCTGTTGTTGCCGCGGCGGCAGACGGGCTGGGAGTGACTCTGCCGGTCCGTGTGGTCGTGGCGAATATTCTGGCCGAGATTATTGTGCTGTTCACGGACGATGTCTACCGTGCACTTCAGCCGGAGGGGATCTATATTACCTCGGGGATTTATAAGGATAAGGAGGGGCTGGTCGCGGAAGCGCTGAAGTCCTCCGGTTTCGAGATTTTAGAAGTAACCCGCGAAGAAGATTGGGTGGCGTTCACAGCCGGAAAGAGGTAGACATGGGTTCCCTGGATCAATTTTTAGTATATCCTTTACAGCAGCTTCCGTTTTTTCTGATTACGATTGTTATTGCGTTTACGGTGCATGAATTCGCCCACGCCTATTTTGCCAATAAATTCGGGGACCCTACTGCACGCCTGCTGGGCCGTATGACCTTGAATCCGGCGGTGCACTTTGACCTCTTCGGCATCATTCTGCTGCTGATTGCCGGCTTCGGCTGGGCGCGTCCGGTTCCCGTGAACCGGGATAACTTCCGCCGTCCCCGTCTGATGGGTGTCATTGTCTCAGCCGCCGGGCCAATCAGCAATCTGCTGCTCGGTATTCTGGGCGCGCTGATCTATGCGATTCTTGTGGGAACGGGCACGATGGATTCGATTAAGAACGAGCAGGTGCTCCGGGCGCTGATCTGGTTCTTCGGGATGTTCATTCACTTCAACTTTTTCCTCTTCGTATTTAACCTGATTCCGCTGCCGCCGCTGGACGGTTACCGGATTGTAGAGGATATCGCACCGCGTCCGATCCGTGGAAGACTTCAGCAGTATGAGCAGTATACGGTTTTCCTTTTCCTGCTGATCATCTTCATTCCGGGTCTGCGCGCCTATACGATAGAACCGCTTAGCTACTGGGCGACACGTACGGGTAATGATTTCTTCCAGCTGTTCCTAAAGATGTTCGGGGTCTGAGTACGGCATTACGGACAGGGACTGTTCAGTGCATGGCAAACGTTGTAGAATATAATGTGATTATTAAGTAGATGAATGATACGTGTGAAGCGGCGGCCGGGACCTGATTTGGCGGGGACTACGCCGCTTTTACGCTGAATAACGGACAGAATGAGGTTGAGAGATGCAGCGTTATTTCGTAACTCCGGCACAGTTCGGACAAGACAAGGTTAGCATTGACGGTGAAGACGCCCGCCATATCGCCAAGGTCATGCGTGGCAAGGCCGGAGACAAGCTGATCGTCAGCGACGGCGTGGCCCGCGAGGCGCTGGCCGAGATTGCTGACATAGAGATCGGCCTCGTCACCGTGAACATACTGGAGCCTCTGGCCATGACTCATGAAGCGCGCATTCAGATTACTGTCGCCCAGAGCCTGCCCAAAGGGGACAAGCTGGAGACAGTCATTCAGAAATGCACGGAGATCGGGGCTGTAGCCTTCACGCCGTTCCTCTCAGAGCGGACCATCGTGCAGTACGATGAGCGCAAGGAGAGCAAGCGGCTAGAGCGCTGGCGCAAAATCTGCAAGGAGGCTGCCGAACAGGCGCACCGGAATATTGTTCCGCAGGTGCATTCACCGCTCAGCTGGAAGCAGCTGCTTCAGAGCTTCAGCAGCTATGACGCCGTCTATTTCTGCTATGAGAAGGAAGAGGGCCTCCAGCTCCGCAGCGCAGCCGCGCCATGGCTGGCATCGCTTCCGCAGGAAGCTGCGGCTAAAGTGATGATTGTTGTAGGGCCGGAGGGCGGCTTCAGTACGGAGGAATGCCGACTGGCTGAGGAGGCCGGAGCCGTCTCTGTCGGGCTGGGGCCGCGTATTCTGCGCTGTGAAACCGCAGGTATGGTTGCCGCCGCCTGCATTTTATATGAATCCGGAGAAATGGGAGGAGCTTAAACCATGCCATCTGTAGCTTTTTATACATTGGGCTGCAAAGTCAATTTCTATGATACCGAGGCCATCTGGCAGCTCTTTAAGAATGATGGATACGAGCAGGTAGATTTCGAGGGGTCCGCCGATGTCTATCTGATTAACACCTGTACAGTGACCAATACGGGCGACAAAAAAAGCCGGCAGATGATCCGCCGCGCAGTGCGCCGCAATCCAGACGCCATCGTAGCGGTTACCGGCTGCTACGCGCAGACCTCACCTGGAGAGATTCTCGATATTCCCGGAGTCGATCTGGTGATCGGCAACCAGGACCGTGAACAGATTATGACGCATGTAAAGAATATTCAGGAGTCACGCCAGCCCGTGAATGCGGTCCGCAACATTATGAAGACGCGTGAGTTCGAGGAGATGGATGTGCCCGGGTTCGCTGACCGGACGCGGGCGTTCATGAAGATACAGGACGGCTGCAACAACTTCTGTACCTTCTGCATTATTCCCTGGTCGCGCGGTCTGTCGCGCAGCCGTGATCCGAAATCGATTGTCGCCCAGGCGCATCAGCTGGTGGAGGCCGGATACAAGGAATTCGTGCTGACCGGCATCCATACTGGCGGGTACGGGGATGATCTGGACAACTACCGCCTCGCTGACCTGCTCTGGGAGCTGGATAAGGTGGACGGGCTGGAGCGTGTCCGCATCAGCTCCATTGAAGCGAGCCAGATTGATGAGAAGCTGCTGGAGGTGCTGAACCGCAGCACCAAGATGTGCCGCCATCTGCATATTCCGCTCCAGGCGGGCCATAACGAGGTGCTGAAGGCGATGCGCCGGAAGTATACCACGGAAGAGTATTTTGCCAAAATGCAGCTGATCCGAGAGGCTATGCCGGATGTGGGGATCACAACGGATGTGATCGTCGGCTTCCCGGGCGAGACGGATGAGATGTTCCGGGCAGGCTACGACTTCATGAAGGCGGTCAACTATTCGGAGATGCATGTCTTCCCGTATTCCAAACGGACCGGAACCCCGGCTGCGCGGATGCTGAATCAGGTCGATGAGGAGATCAAGAATGCGCGTGTGCAGGAGCTGATTGACCTCTCTGAAGAGATGCAGCTAGCTTATGCCCGGCGGTTCGTCGGCAAGACGCTGTCCGTCATTCCAGAACGGGCTGCCAAAGGCTCGGCGGGACGCAGCGTACAGCACGGCTTCAGCGATAACTATCTGCAGGTTCTGTTTGACGGCGACGATTCGCTGCAGGGCGAGCTGTGCCAGGTGAAGGTAACCGAAGCCGGCGTGAATGAATGCCGGGGCGAGCTTGTCAGTGTTAGCCGGGCAGTGGCAACCCCCTGACCGGACAGACTGCTACAGGATGTCTTCTATGCCTTTGACGGCAGGAAGACATCCATTTTTTCGTTATCCCGTAATTAGCTATTTAAATTGGACTTAAAAAATATATAAATAATCAAAAGAGCAAAAGAAGTGGAGGGGAAATTTGGAACTGTAGGAGCGATAGCGACCGCCTTTGTATTTGGATTTCTACCGCGAGAAGCGGTTTTAATCAAGAAATCCAAATACAACAGCGGCCGGAGGGCCAAATGTTCACCGCAACGACGACCATGCTTCAATTGCTAATCTTAAGTGCTTTTTAAATACAATTTATATAGTTACAAAGACCTGAATTTGCCCGGGAATCGTGAAATATGGAAAATGGGGTAAAGACTTGGGCCGGATTTGTCGATATAGTGGAAGAGAGTGGCAAAAAGTCCACCGATAATCAGACCGTCTAAGGAGAGAACAGATGACCGTGTACAGGAAAATGACAAAAACGCTCCTCATTATGATATTGCTCGTTGTGGCCGCTTTTCCGGTAAACGTCTTTGCCGCTGCTGGAGACACTATCTCTATTGAATTCGACAGCTCAGCCAAGGTAGAGCTTACCGTTGGCCAGTCACCGAAGCAGCTTAAGCTATATGCCAATGTAGAGGGCTCCGCTTCCAAACGGGATGTGACGGCAGCCGCAACATGGACCTCTTCCAAGAAAGAAGTAGTTACAGTATTAAATGGCCAGCTTACACCGGTGAATTCCGGAACGGCGGTAATTACAGCAACTCTCAATAATGCGATAGCCTCTGTAGAGGTGTCGGTCACCCATGCCTTTAAGGAACTGAAATTGACCCGCAGCACAGAGGGCAGCTATAAATTAGGTGACAAAGAGGAATTGCTGTCTGTTACGGCCACCGCCATCGGCGGAACATCGGCCACTGCGGAGAAGGATGTCACGAAGGACACGGAATGGAGCAGCTCGAATACAGGCGTGCTGACCATTGCTGCAGGCAAGATTACGCTGGTCGGTGAAGGTAAGGCTACCATTACCGCCAAGTACAAAGGATTAACCGAAACGATCAAAGCGGTGGTAGAGCTTCCTTATGCCGCTATCGTGCTGAAAGACAAGAATGACACCATCGTCAAGGAAATGGAAATGCTGGTCGGGGACCATCCGGCCAAGCTGACCGCCAAGACCAAAGCCACTTCGGCAAGTCCGGAGATTACCCTGGGCAATGAGGTGGAATGGAGCAGCTCCAGCGAGAGCGTAGCTACTGTTAAAGACGGTGAGATTACCATCCTGGGCGTGGGTAAAACGGTCATCACCGCAAGCTATCTGGGTGTCACCCAGTCGGTGGATGTCTATGTGCGTGCGCCTTATGAAGCGCTGCTGCTGACGCCTTCCGGCGACCAGTCGCTTTTCCTGGGGGAGAGTCTGAACGTAACCGCAGCAATGCGGAATGCCGTCAATTCAACCTCGAACGAAACAGCGTCCGCCGTTTGGACCTCGGATAACCTGATGAATGCTACAGTAACCGCCAATTCGGCGGATGCAAGCAACGCTTATGCCACTGTTACGGGTAAAGCGGTAGGAACTTCAATCATTAAGGCCAGCTATCTGGGCATCAGCAAAAGCTTCAAGATCACCGTCTATCCAACCCTGACGGAGCTGGGCCTGGAGAAGACGGAGCAGGAAATCTACACGGCGGATGCAGTAAGCCTGCCGAAGGTGACCGGAACCAAGTATGACGGCACCAAGCTGGATATCAGCGATGAGATGGAGTGGACCTCTGCGAATGAAGAGATTGTCTCCATCAAGGACGGGAAGTTTGTCGGCGGCAAGGCAGGTACGGCCATCCTGACCGGGAAGCTCAAGACTGGCGAAGTGACCTCCGCTTCGGCTGCAACGATCCGCTCCAAGAGCGTTCAGTTTAATGTAACGGTTCAGAATAAAGTGCTTGTCCTGATCGGACCCGATGCTGCTCTGGGAGTAGTGATTGGTGAAGAGCTGCCACTGCCCGCTGTCCAGGCTGTGCTGGAGAATGGCGACGAGCTGGATGTATCGGGAACCATCAAATGGGAGCTGAGCGGCAGCAATGCCGTCCTTAAGCAGACAACTGCCGCCAAGACCATCAAGGGACTGGTCAAAGGTACGGCAACTCTAAAGGGAACCTACTCCAACAAGACCATCAGTGTTCCGGTAACGATTGAACAGAAGGTCGTGAAGCTGGTGGTGGACCCGGCAACGCTGGAGATGAATATCAAGGCCTCCAAGAGCATTAAGGCCACAGGGTATTTCTCTAACGGCAAATCTGCCAACTTCTCGGGGGCAATGAACTGGGAATCCTCGAACCCTGCCGTGGCCTCCATTAAGGGTACTTCCGTCAAAGCGCTGGCAGAGGGTACAACTACCTTAACCGGTTCCTATCAGGGCATTCAGGCGACGATTAAGATTACGGTTGTTCCCAAACTGATGAAGCTTACGGTCAGTGAGAACCGGCTAAGTCTTGCACCAGGCGCAGGCAAAAACGTAGTGGTAACCGCGCTGTATGATACCGGCCGCACTGCAGTTGTCACAGGAAGCATGGTCTGGACCAGCTCCAAGCCTGCTGTCGCCAAGGTGAATGCCACCGGGATGATTACAGCAGTGAGCAAGGGAACCGCATCTATTAAAGGAAAACTGGGGACTAAGACAGTCTCGGTATCTGTTAGCGTGAAATAGTGTAATACTGCTTGCGGTTTGAGCGGCAACAAGACCTGCACATTCGTCTATATGGACGGTGTGCAGTTTTTTTTGTTTATGGTGAGGAATCGGAATGCTCAAGATTAATAAGGAGCGAGGAGGGAGAAGTCATTATGGAATTGATGCCAGCCTGGAAGCGTTGGGATACGAAGAGGGCAAAGCGGAAGGTATTGAGGAAGGCAAAGCTGAAGGAAAAGCGGAAGGAAAAGAAGAAGGTCAGGCGGAGCTCATCCGTAAATTGCTGCTTAATGGATTTTCTCCCGAAGCGGTCTCTAAGGCTGTTGAAATGCCGCTGGATAAGATTAAGAAGCTGATGTAAATATAGACCCGGAGCCAATATCGGTGGCCCTAGGTCTTTTTTTAGGATCTTTTCTGTAATTCTATAAAATTGTTGCTATGACAGAGCGCTGACTCACAATGAACTGGAAATTTGTAAGGCTTTATATTGAATACTCATTCAACCAAATCAATGCTTGTTCATAATTATCAAAAAAATTCACGGATTTTTTGGTGTTGGATTGTTGTAAATAATTCATGATCTCCCCTTCCTCAAGGAGAAACGCAATTGCCTTGCTGTGATTCAATAGGGTTTCATTGAAGAACTTATCTTTCCATGCTTTTTGAACAGAAAAATGATCTGGCGTGTATCCTTTTCGGTCCACCAGCAATTTGTATTTCCGATTCTCGGAAATGAATTGTTGGCAAGCATGCTCGAACCCATGGAACCATTCATTCACATCATCTGTGTTAATCTTGCCAATTAGATGGGTAACAATTAAATCTCCTGAAACTGTTGTGCTGATATTTTGTTTACTCAACCTTGAAATCATCTCCCTTAGTTACAATTATGCGTATAAATCCCATAAAATCAATAAAGGATAAATTTCTTATGCAATAAAGCTTTGGATTAGTACTGCAGGGCGGATTTGAAGTATAATGAGGACTGCGATTACGATTCTTGGAAGACTCAGGACTGCAGCCGTTGCTCCAGCCTGGACCAGACGCGCAGATAGCATAACGGCAGTACACCAAGCGAACAGACGACGTTGAAAATAGTCTGGGCATGGGCGAGCTGGGCGGCAGGTCCGCCGCCGATCGAGGCGGACAGGGCTTGCAGCGGCTGGGTGAAGGGCAGGAAGAGCAAGGCGCCGCCGACATTCAGCGTCACATGCGACCAGGCGACGAATACGCCGGAGGGCGTACTGCCGATGGCGGCAATGACGGCAGTGACGCAGGTGCCGATGTTCGCACCGAGGACGATGGCGATGCCAAGCCCAGGCGGCATCACGCCGCTGGCGGCGAGGCCCATCGCCATGCCGATGACTGCGGCGCTGCTGTGCACCATCGCCGTCAGCACAGCCCCGGCGGCCAGCCCCCAGAGTGCGCTGGTTGCGGCATGCCTGAGGAACCAGCTGAACAGGGTGCTGCCTTCCAGAGCAGGGCCGATGGACTGCATGACCGCGATGCCCCACAGGACGAGCGCGAAGCCGGTGACCGCGAGGCAGATGAACTGCAGCGGTCCCGAGATCCGGCGGCAGGCTTCAAGCAGCCGCCAGGACTGCGGGGCCAGCTCGCCGGCCATCACGGCAGCGGCCCACAGGCAGAGCGCCGCGATCAACAGCGGCGCGGCCAGCATGCTGATCTGCAGGCTGATCAGCTCCGTTGTCAGGCAGGTGCCGATGTTGCTGCCGAGAATAATGCCAAGCGTGCGGACATAGGTCAGCAGCCCGGCATTGACCATGCCGATGGTCAGCACCGTTACAGCGGTGCTGCTCTGCAGCAGCGCCGATAGCAGGGCGCTGACGATCAGGCCTTTGGCTGGTGTGGAGGTCGCCTTGTGCAGGCTGCGCTTCAGCAACGGACCGGCCAGCCGCGACAACGAGGCTTCCATCACCTTCATGCCGGCGAGGAATATGACAAGACCGTAGAGGACAGGGAATAACAGTTCACGGATCATAAGGACAGGCTCCTTTTTGAACGGGGGTTGTACCAATATATGAACGCCAGGCATAGGACATGTATATTAATCTGGCAACAAGAATAGGGAGTTGAAGGTATTGGCATCAGTAATTCTGGAACGCAACCGTAAAAAAAGACTGGAGCAGGGCCATCCATGGGTCTTCGCCAGTGAAGTAGCATCTGTAGACGGAGATCCGCAGCCAGGCGGACTGGTGGATGTTCTGACCCATCAGGGGCGGTACTTGGCTACCGGGTATTATAATCCGGCTTCACAGATCCGGGTGAGAATTCTGTCGCAGCATAAGCTGGCGGCGATGGACACGGCGTTTTTTGCACAGCGGTTCTCGGACTGTCTGCAGCACAGGGAACGCTTCCTGCCGGGGGCGGACGCTTACCGTCTGGTCTATGGGGAAGCGGATTTTCTGCCGGGGCTGATCATTGACCGCTTCGGTGAAGTCCTTGTGGTGCAGCTGCTGACACTGGCTATGGATCAGCACCGCTCCGAGATTGTGGAGGCACTGGTGCAGGTGATGGCGCCGCGTGGCATCTATGAGCGCAGCGATGTCAGTGTGCGGGAGCTGGAGGGACTGGAACAGACCACGGGTGTGCTCTACGGCGAATGCCCGCGCCACATTACTGTAAGTGAGAACGGGCTGAAGGTCATCGTTGATATTGAAGAGGGGCAGAAGACCGGTTACTTCTTCGATCAGCGGGAGAATAGAGCATCGATTGCTCCGCTGATGAAGGGCTGGGGCGGGCGCAGCGGAATTACACTGCAGAACGTAGCAGCCGAGGATGGTTCACTTCAGACGCTGCCGGTCAACAAAAGCGGCAAGCCTGTCACCTTCCCGTACTGGGATGGTGCGACTGTGCTGGAATGCTTTGCGCATACGGGGAGCTTCACATTGCATGCCTGCAAGTACGGTGCCAAGAAGGTAACCTGCCTGGATGTGTCTGCGCATGCCATCGAGAGTGCGAAGGCCAATGTGGAGATCAACGGATTCAGCGACCGGGTGGAATTCGTGGTAGATGATGCATTTGCCTTCCTGCGCAATCAGGTCAAGGGTCAGGAGGAACGCACCGAGCGTGCTACGGGCGGCGCGGCGGCAGAAGGGACAAGCGGAAGCAAACCGGCTGCCAAGGCAGATACCGCGAAGCCGATGACCGCCGGGGGCGGACGCACATGGGATGTCGTGATTCTGGACCCGCCCGCTTTTGCCAAGACCAAAAGCGCAGTGGCAGGTGCCGTACGCGGGTACAAGGACATCAATCTGCAGGGTATGAAGCTGGTGAATGACGGGGGATATCTGGTCACGGCCAGCTGTTCATACCACATGCAGCCGCAGCTGTTCCTCGATACGATCATGGAAGCGGCCAAGGATGCCGGCAAGGTGCTGAGACTGATCGAATGGCGGGCCGCAGGCAAGGACCATCCGCAGATTCTCGGGGTGGACGAGGGGCATTATCTGAAGTTCGCCATCTTTGAGGTGCACAGCAAATAGAAGTTTCAGACCCGGCGGGCCAGCCGGTTTTGCGGGAAGAGTCTCTTTTATAGAGGCTCTTTTTTTATAGGGTTCAGACTCAAAATCAGCAGTTTTCCTATCTTCATCAACCATACGTGGACACCCCGTGGTGAGGCTGGGCAGGGGAATAAGAAAGTAGTCTATTGGCCCACGCCGCAAAAGTCGACCGGCCGAATGTGTGCGAGAAACCGAATAGCGAAAAACCGAACACAATGGGTCCGGAGAGGAGGGCTAAGGGACGAGTATGCAAGTGGGGGAAGGGAAGGGTGGAAAATGTTCTGTGTGAGGAGGGAAACGGTCGTTAGCACTAATACAAATAGATGTATTTGGTACAGTTAAAAGACCGCCCAAAACCAGAATAGCTGAGATAGGTGTATTCTGTACAATTAAAATCGGCTCGGAGTAACTGTGGAGATGAAAATCTGATTTTTAGTTGCAGAGAATACACTTAAACCTGTTAACGAGCCATTTTGGCCGCTTTTAGTTGTACCAAATACACCTAAAGCTACCTAAAACACAAAACTCGCCCCAGTCCCGCCCCCGCCGCACCCACCTCACGCCGCCCGCCGGAGTCCCGCCAACGCTGTGCCCGTCTCACGCCGCCCGCCGGAGTCCCGCCAACGCCGT